>CAYIZA010000025.1:0-14872 GCA_964367965.1 uncultured Christensenella sp.
CTATTACGTAACCTCCATCAACCTGTTTTATAACATTTACATTATTGTATGGATAAGACCTTTCAGTAAAACTATCAACTAGATTTACCGCTGTGTTTGTAAGCACAATGTCATAAGTCTTACCTTCTTCAAAGATATAACTATTTTCACTAATCAGTTTGTAGAACAATGCTGCTGTACTATAGTGATTGATAATTATAATATTATTTTGTCCGTTTACATAAATGTTACCAACTGCATTTACAATGAAAGCTGTATCATATGGAAGCGATGCACCATTCACGTAATTGTCTCCTGTTGCTGTCTTTGGATATAATCCAGTCGTTGTTGGACTCTTATTATATTCTACAGGAGTCACAAGGTTCCCATATGAATTTAACACATTTCCTGCAATTAGGACTGTGTCTTCGTTATATGAAAAGGCAAAGCTATACGCTCCAGTGCCTTGAATTGCATCAATATAACCAACATAATATCCAACCTGACCACGCTGACATTCAATGATAGAAGTAGTTGAAAACAAGTCTAATGAGTGACAATTTGTACCTGAAGTAATGTTACTCTTTACAAATCCCGCTATGTTTCCTACTCTAACATATTCTGCATTATAAGGGTAAAGGTATGTGCATTTTACTTCAGTAGCAAACTTACATCCATTAACAGTTTGTAGTGACCAACCTTTGATATTTGATATGTGAAGCTTACCAATAAAACCACCTATGTTTAAGCTAGAAAAGTTTTTATTTGTGCTAAAACAATTAGAAATATCAATAACACATGATGAGATGTAGTTTGAATTAACAATTTTTGATGTATCTTGTTCACCATCAGCACTTGTACTTGGAGTAATGAAATACTGACCAATTATTCCACCAACATTTAACTCTTGTGAATTTGAATAAATTGTGCAACCTATTCTAATATTAGCATAATTAACTAATCCAGTAGATGTAAAGTTATAGTCAGTTGAACCTATTGTTTTATAATATCCAATAACCCCTCCTACATTTGAATTTATAGAAGAAGAAACATCTATTTCTGCAAAGTTTATATTATTTGAAAAGTCACACTCTTTATTTGAGTAGAAACCAACTATTCCTCCAACATTAAGTGAATTTGAGATTTCAAAACTGTCATATGTTTCCCTAATCTTGAATCCCAACTTACTCATATTATCACATGAGGTCATAACACCTTCATAATTTCCCGCAATTCCACCAACATTGATTATAGAATTTGCACTATTTCTGGTATTAGTTGTTAGAATCACGGTACCAAACATACGACAGGCACTAATTTGTGAAGTGATATTTGAGTCTGATGCAATAATTCCACCCACATATATTTTGTCCGCTTTAACGGTAAATTCAATGTCATCATATTTACTACAATTATCAATCTTTACACTGTGTGTAGTCGTGCCGATTAGTCCACCAACTGAAACTTTACTGAAAACGTATGAAGTTAACGTTTTAAATGAAATTAATCCATTAAATACCGTGTTATTTATTTCAATATCACCACTTTCACCGACTAACCCACCAATTGAAATATTACAATTTGTAGTTGAAGTTACTTCCATAATGACATTAAACGTACAACTGTTTACTGTAATCTTACCACTAGTATATTTACCGACAATAGTTCCAATATAAGTATTTGAACTAGAAGAAGTCAAATAATCTGACTTACATATTATTGTTACATTTTCTAGTGTAACATTTTTTGTAAGTGTCTCAATAAGTAATGATTTAGCTTCTGAAACGTCATATACTTCTTCATACACAATAGTTAAGTTTCTAATAATAACATCAGAACTAGTTATGTTCAAAATAAATGGCTTTTTAACAGGTTTGGTGAAAATAAGTTTTTTATTATTTCCTTCAATTGTTCCTCCAAAGTAAGTTATTCCTGACCATGGCACAATTTCTGCATACTCTATATCATCAACAAATGTAAATGTTTCACCATCGGTAAATGTTAACGAATTTGTTAGAGGATCTTGAAGATCTTTTAACATTTGAACATCAACAAATCCGCCAGCGTACTGAGGAGCATTTTGCTGTTTAGCAAATGATTTTTCATTATAGTTTTTATTAGTTACCGCGTAGTCTGCTAATGAACCGTTTCCAAGAATGTTTATCTCTATTTCTTCAGAATTAGCAGTGTACTTAAAGGCGCCTGCAAAATAATTATAAGAAATAGAATCTTTATTATAGCCAGATTCTACAATAGAACCAAACAATTTTCCAACTTGATCAATATTACCAAATACATCAGTTATTTGTAGACAACAAACATTTTCTTTTATTGAAACATTTTGGTTTTTAATATAACCTACAATTCCGCCTACACGTAACTTGGTAGTTGTCCAACATGTAATATTCATATCATTTTTATCGTAGATATTAAAGAATATGTTTAAACCTGTTATTTCAATCGCTTTGGGAGCTCTTAAATAATCGTCATTACTTGCTATACTCTTTGCATAGAAGCAATCCATTATTGTTTGATTATCGCACTGTCCTACAATTCCGCCAATATAACCAAAATCACTTGTTTTAATCTCAGCTTTTATGCTGACTAAACTTGTACAGTCAGAGATATAACCTCCCTTAGCAATTCCAGCTATTCCACCGATATAGACTATGCCACTTTCAGCAGTAACATCAATGATACCTTTAACTATAACGTCTTTAATAGTAGCGTTATCACATCTGCCAAATAAACCAAATGCAGTGTTGCTTACGACTGTGTTATTAACTAAATTCACAGTAACAATCCTTCTATTTCCGTCAAATTTTCCCCTAAATGGATTATTGTATGTGCCTATTGTTATATCTAACACTTGTATATCTTCTACAAGTTTAAATGAATAGCCATAACCACCATTTCTTAAAATACCTTCGTTTATATCGTTGGCAAGATTAGAAAGTTGGTCTTTTGTGCTGATTTCATAAGTTTTAATAGATGTATTGTATGTACCGTAACGCTTGTTAAAATCATCTGTATCTTCTAAAATCACTGTTCTTATGATTGGGTCTTTATATTCCCCATCATTCATAAAACTCCAAATTCCACTACCATCGGTAGCAAAGTTCCACAAATAATTTTCATTATCATACCAATCATCTAACTTAGTAAATGCCGCTATTCTATCTGAAATATCATCAACTCTGTCATACGGCAAATCTGATTTGACTGATTTTTCAATACTGTTAGCATTTGAACCAAATGTTCTTGTTAACTCAGTTGTAGAGTCTGCTTGACCACTTGCTAGTTCTTGATGCTCAATAAAGTCATTTGCTGCATAAATAGTAGCACTAAATAATTTGATATTTACAAATGAACATTTAAAGAACGAATTATAAATTGAAGTATCACTCGCACTACCAACTGAACCACCAATATCATTAAATCCTGTTATTAAATCATACGCAACAGATTGACTGCTTGGATCAAATAATACTGCGTTAGGGTCTTCCAAGTATGCACTAATTTGCTCATCTTTAAGTGTGTAAATAATTTTACTTACATTATTTATTGCAAAACTGAAGGATGAAATTGCATAGCAATTGGAGATTAAACAATCATTTATAGATACTGCAACAAGTCCACCAAATGCATTTCTTGGTTCGTTTGAAGTATCAAGAGTACTCTTAGAATACTGAAGTGTAAAGTTCACTAAGCTGTATGAATTAAACAAATTAGAATTTGATAACACTCCAACTAATCCGCCACAATTCAATTTCTTATCGTAAGCACTTGTTTTATCTGAATAAACAATATTACAACTTCCTTCAGCATAACTTGTTTCAATTACTGTTCCATAATTTGCTCTCGCAACAATTCCTCCAAAATTTAAAGCATCTATTTCATCTTGTGTTGCCACAAGATTTGGCATTTGAATTGAAATTGCAACGTTTGCATATGATTTAGAAATTTGTGTATTTGATGAATAAGCAACAATTCCCGCTAAATCATACTCAGATTTATAGTTGTAATTGTCATCACTTAAAGTATATTCCACCCTAACTTCCGTTACTACCGCACCATCAGTTGCACCAAATAACGCAAAGTAAGGTTGTGAGTTGCTGTAAGCAAGATTAGTGATTTTATTATTACCACCATTGAATGTGCCTTTAAATGGAATATATTGTCCATCTTTTTGAGCACCAATTGGCAAGTAAATATCATCAGAGAATTCAATATCTCTAACAACATTAAATACGTATCTAGATGTGTTCACAATGTTATTATTTACAACATATGCTAAACATCTTAGTTGATATGGACTAGTTATTTCAAACGCATCACCCTGTGCTGTCTTTAAAACATTACCAAATAATGAATTTACTGTGTAGCCATTACCAGTTGCACCATTTACATTTCCCACATAACTAGTATAGGTTTGAGTTATTACACCTTTTAATCTTGGATATCGTGATGTGTTATTTTCAAACTCAAAGTTTGTTAATAGGAACATCTTATAGGCGTAATTCTTATAGCCCTCTGTCGTGCTTCCCTCGCCGCTACCACGCTTCCAGTTTTTATAGTAAGCGCTAGTTTCATCTTCATAGTAACTACCATTTGACGTAAGCTTGTAAATATCATAATTTTTAGAGTATTTAGTCTCAGTATTAACTTTAAGAGTTTCAGTTCCAGCTAAGACAATTTTATCCCCAACATCAAGTCCGATCTTACCTGTACCACCAGATTCGCCACCTGACGTTCCACCGTTGAATACACCAATTTCAGCAATTGCTTTACAATTTCCTCCACTAGTAGTAACAAAACTTGCTGTTTCATTAACTCCAGAAGCCACAAAGACATAACCATTATAAGCGTTTAACTCAACATTGTCTGTTATCAAAATTTCCGCACTTGATACGCCACCGATTAAGGCACCTGTAATAACATTTGACATGTCTGCAATTTCTGCATTTGTTTCAAATCCAATAGAACCATAATAAGTAGTCAACCAATTATTTGAAGCAATAATGCTGTTAAATATGAACTTGCATTCTCTTGCTTCAACCTCGCCTTCCTTAGTAAATTTTAAATAATGGACAGCGTCAATTAGTTTAGTAATTAGATCTTTAGCGTTGCTTAAATGAGAGTCAACTCCATTTGCAACTTTACCCACTATACCACCTATAAACTTATAGTTAGTGCTGGAAATTGATTCTTCTTCTCCAGGTATTTGTGTAACAATTACTCTTGAAGTTCCGATATATATACTTCCACTTGCATAACAATTTTCAATTGTTCCAACTGTTGAGGCGCCTATGACACCACCAGCAATGAAGCAGTTTTCGTTATCTATATCAAGTTTACTGTAACTATTTCTTACTGAACCACCATTATTAAATCCAACTATTCCACCTATTGTGAAACCACGGTTTTCATTATACTCAGTATCTTCAACCGCACTTTTGAAATATCTTCTCAATGAATATGGTGATGAACTGCCAAAGGCATTGTTATCAACATAACTTTGAAGTACGTCAACATGCTCAATGTTGCAGTAGTCAAGTTCACCACGGTTCTCACCGACAATTCCACCGACCACGCTATTTGCTTTTAAGTATTGCTCATTATCAATAAGTGTTTCAACGTGTTTAACACTGCATAATTCACCGATAATACCAAAAGCACTTCCAACGATTTCACCAATGACTTTTGTCTTTCCGCCAACTCTTACACCTTTAACATTTGACTCAATGTCAAGGTAAGTGTCGTTAGCATTTTTAACAGTGTAACTTTGTATAGATGCAGCAACTGAGCCTGCGTAAGAAAGTAGTCTTTCTTCTTTAATTTCGTTTAAATCAAAGTTTGTTTCTTCCCTAGAAACTCTATCAAGAATGTAATATCTAACTGTTCCCGTACGATAAGTTGAGTTAGCACTTACATCAATTTGGATATCTTGAACATTTGAACCTTGAATAACGCCAGCAAGTCCACCAACTAAGTTTCGTCCTTGAACTGCTATTTCAGCGTTTACTGAAATGTTAAACACTTTACTGTTTGTAATAGTACCTGCAAGTGTTCCTACACGAGAAATATTTGCGCCTAAAATTTCACTTGGTACAATATTTAAGTTCTTAACTACTGCATCTTTAACTTCGCTAAATAGTCCTATTGAATTGACAGTAGCATCAGAAGCTGTGTTACTAACACGAAGGTTAGAGATTATCATACCGTTACCTTCAAGGTTTCCACCGAAGGTTAAATTATAAGTAGCCACTGTTAAATCCGTGTTATTAAATGCAATATCACTAAGTAATGTGTAATACATTGTATTTACGCTTGATTGTGTTCCAGTTACTGGTAACGTAATCAAACTATTAAATGTGCTAGCACTGTAAATTAGATATGGATTATTTAATGTACCTTGTTCAGCAGTAACATCACAAATAATGTTAGGCGAAATTAACTGAGGTTTAGTTTGATCTGTTCCAATTGGTTTTAATACCCAAACATAGTTTGTATCGTATTCATTACTCGTTATAGCAAAATTGCTATATGTGTTTATGTTTCCAAGTTGCGCACTTGAACTAATCTTGGTTACGTAACTTTCATAAACTGGATAATTATTATTTGAATCAAAGTAGTAACAATTTGATACACTGCCCGTATTCAAAGATGTATTTGTAGCATCAACACCAATAAATGCAGTACTCTTCAAGTTGTTGTATTGCACAATTGAAGTTGAATAACAGTTCGTTATATCTCCCTCATTCACGTAAGCAAAACCACTTGTTTCTGCTTGAGATGATACTCTTAGGTTTGAATAGCAGTTTTTAATTGCACCAGTGTTGTTATATACGAATGACGCTGCTCTTCCAGAAGACTGTATTTCAATTGAAATGTTTGCAGATCCATATGGATTATATTGTCCCTCAGTATATGAAAGATTTATTCTTCCGCTATTGTCTGCTACAAGTCCACCTGTTGAAGATGTTTCAGCAACAAACGAATGATTTGTAATCATACCTTTGAAATATGAACTAGAAATTACACCAGTATTCTGCGCAACTAGTCCCGCAACGTTTCCATATGCGTGGATAGGAAGAGAATCTGTAACTTTACAATTTGTAATGTACCCAGCGTTTAGTCCTACAAGTCCACCAACCGTTGAAGTAACTGATGAATCGTTTACGTTTTCTATGCTTGTTTGAACGCAAAGTCCAAGTTCATTAGTTAATTTTGTCGGTCCAGTTAACTCGTTATATATGTTTTTAAGTGCATAAGAGTAATTAAATTCTACATATTCACCATTAACCATTTTGCGAACAACCGCTTCGTTTGATTGTAGTTCATTTTGTATTACAGTTGTTTTGTATTCAACAGAACAGTTGTGGATTATTCCGTTATTCTCTCCTGCAAGTGTACCAAACGTAACTTCCTCGAAGTTTTCAGCATTAACTGAAAGTTTATTATCAATTATTAATCTGATATTTTTAAATATTCCATCTTCAGGAATTATTTTGAATAGTCCAATAACAATTGACTCACCACCCTCACCGCCACCATGTAGCAAAGAATTTTTAAGTGTTATTGTCTTGTTGTTTCCATCAAAACTTCGAATGCTTGTTGAGATACAAGTTGAACTATCAAGCACAATATCAGTTACAAGCAAGTAATCAGTATTGGGCTGCATAGCCTTAAACTGTTCAGCATTGTAAATTGGTGTACGAACAGCATCAGAATATGCAAGATAGAAATCTAGAGTTATTAGTCTATTGATTGTAAAGTAGTACCTTCCACTTACAAATCCCTCTTGATAGAATTTGTCCTTATCGCCAAGTCCAGTTCTGTCAACATTTAGTCCTAATTTAACAAAATTCCAAGTCATACTTGTAGAATTAAAATAGAATTTAATCGTTGCGCCAATTTTCTTTAAATCAGATAATTGTGTGTCATACTTTATTCCTTTAATTAGGAAAGTAGTAGTTCCAGAAAGAACACTAACTCTGTAGTACACTGTTTCATATCCGTTTAAGTCAAATCGTCTATCTTGATTATTTTGTGCCTTATAACCATACCAAGTGTTGTAATTTGTAGATGAAATGCTAGTAAATAAAGTTTGAATCTTTAATTTTGTTTCATTATTTGTTTCATCATATAGTACTGTTGAATTTTCTAGAGTAATAAGTAGAGGATATTCCTTACCATACACCCTATTTAGTAGTCCATCTTTAACATTGCCAAATCCAATATCTTTAATTACATACTCAACAATTCTAAACTCAATCTTATCTTCTCTGACAACTTCAATTCCACCAACAACTTTTGATACTCTAGCATAGATATTAACTAGTACACCATTGATAGCAGACTTAGAAACTGTAATCAATGCTTTGCCGTTTGCTTTTGTAACAGTTACATAAGCATTGTCTGAAGTTAGTTCTACATTATCTAATGTACCGCTATTTTCAATGTGGACATCAAGTTCGCTACTTGTTCCTATTGCTAAGAATAGTTCGTTGTTGTTTCCGTTAGTTGTCTTGCCATCGTAAACAAGCGTAACCCCAGGTGGGTACTCAACATATAAGTTTAGTGTTGTTTCACAAAGTAGTTTAAGCTCACCATTTACTGTCTTATATGCTCTTACAGTCACTATAATGACTGTGCCCTCAAGTACTGAATAGTTTAACTGAGTCTTACAGTAATATTCACCAGTAAATCCTGATTGAATGTTATCAGTTAAGCGGCTTTCATCATAGTAAACGTTGCCTAACCTAATTCCATTTGATAAGTATGTAGAATACTGACCTGCATAGTTATAAGGATAGGAAGTTTTTGCTTTTTCTTCATCCTTAACTACCTGCTCAAAGTGGATATCATTGCCTGTAACTTCTATATAATCAAAATATGAGAAGTATGGAAATGCATTGATTTTAAGTATTCCCGCTCTTCCTGGGATTACTTTATTAGTTGAAACTTCGTCTTTATTGTAAACACCGTTGTTTTCAAAGTCAATTTCACCATTTGAGTAGTTTTCAACATCAATTCTTGTAACATTTTGTGAATTGATTGTTAAAATATATTGATTTTTGATATGACCTTCAGTTCCTGACCTAAATTCAATAATGTATTCATGCGTTCTCGAAATAAGCTTATTTTCTTGTTTAAGTTCTATCTTAAATGCTTGTTCAAAACCATCAAGATATTCGCTTAGTGTTCCGCTTCTATGCGTTGTAACATCTCCTGGAACAACTATAAACTGATTAGTTACATCAACACCATTTTCAAATATTGAATACTCAATATAATCAGTTGGAATATCTGTGTAAAGAATGGCATCAATCATTACTGAACTACCAGAAGCAATTACGGAAGTTTTAGGTCCTACAAACTCTAAGTTTACTGCACCAGTATTTACTGAGATATCAAACTCTACTGCAAGGTCAGTCAATCTTAAAATTGAAGATGGGTAATCTGTATCATAAATTCCAATACTGATGTATGGAATTGCTAGTACTTTTGCACCAACTGGTGTATTAAATGAATTTACAATGTTTGTTATGCCAGTAGGAATACGTACTCCGTAGTAAGTGATGGTAGCATCATCTTTAGTAGTTGTATAATCAGATAACTGCCATGTATAACCCTCAAAAGAGAATAACTTATTGTTAATCAAATTATCAAAATCTAAGTTATTTTCACTTGAAATTAAGTACTCTACACCACTATTTCTTTCAACATCAGCGTAAATTGTTTTATCATCAGTAGCAAATTCTGTTGTTAGTTTTGGAGAAATAATATGATTTTTATTCAATTTCAAATTTAGAGAATTTTCATTATTTAGCTTTGCAGCTCCTTCAAGCATATTTGTACTGTTATAAATAACAAACTTATCAATAGGTTTTGTACAAATAACTCTACAACTAGCTGATAAACTACTGTCTAATTTAGAAGAAATAGTTATTGTTACTAGACCCGTTCCTACAACTTTCAAATTGCCATTTCTTTGGATCTGAATTACATTTGAGTTGCTTGAAGAAACGGTAAATCTCGTTGTTTTACCCATTAATGGGTTAATATTGATTTCAACAAATTCATTTATATCGTAAACGTTACAGTTCTTATCGTTTATATCTTGTTGTTTTGTTAAATCATCTGAACGATAGAAATATAGAACAGTTGCTCCGTTAATATTATAGTGCTCTCCACCAAAGGTAAAGTTTGCAATAAATTTAATTGGAGTTTCTGCTGATAAAATATTTCCATTTATTAGTAGTATTGGATATCCATAGTTTACTGAGGCATCAACTGAATTATTATTCCCTGGTAGTAGCCATGTATTTGTGAAATCAAAAGATGCATCAACAGTAAAGCGCTCTTGAATATATGAATTATCACTATAAGTAGTAGTAGTGCCAGTAAAATCGTACACAGTTGAAGAAGTTACTGATGCTACGCCTGAATTTATAGTTACTTCCAAAATGTAACAATTTGATATTTTAGCGTTGTTTGCTGAACCATATATTCTAGTACCTGTATTTGTACTATTTACATATGTAGCACCTTTAGAGTAACTATCGCATATTGTTGCCGTATTTGTTCCGTTAGAACCAGCAAAGTAACCGATAATTGAACCGACATTAGGCGTGCAAGAAGGAGCGCATATTACATTTACTGCAAAACTGCTATGAGAATTTGCAATTAAGTATTCAACTAGCTTATTTCCTGACTCGCCGTTAGTTAACATATTACAATAGTAACGACCGACCAAACCACCAACATTTACCGCTGTTTGATCTGAAGTAATGTGAACAAAAACATCTCCATAATAAAGGTCTTTTGACGTTTCACTAGTTGAAACTGTCCTTTTGTACATATATGAGTTGGCGCTACAATACTGTACTAAGCCATTCTTACTATTTCCAATAATTCCGCCGATATTATCAACCTTGTATGCAACATTATTTCTGCTTCCAATATCTGCAACTACTGAATAAGTTGATGTTCCAAGTTTTGTACTGCTTTCATAGTTGTCAATGTTGCAATTGAAAATTACACCATTTTCACTATTTCCTACAATTCCGCCGACATTTTGTACGCCACCAACTATACCAGATACAATACAGTTTTTAACTGTTCCAAAAACGTTTAAACCTGCAATTCCGCCGACATTGTTTAAACCATAAACTTGCGCTTCAACCGCTGCTCCGTTAATAGAACCAGCGTTCTTCCCTGCGATACCGCCTACAATAGCATTTGTGCTAAGCACGTTATATCTATTGTCCGTTGAGCCAGCATTAGAGCATATGTTTGATAATAACATTATGCCTTGGCTCTCAAATAGGGTTGAGAAAACGGGTGAAGTAGATAAATCTGTTGAGAATGTACCTTCAATTACACCTCGATCAGCATTTTGACCAACAAGTCCGCCAAACTCGTAAGTTTGATGTATATCCACTATTCCAACATTGGTGTTATAACTTACCTTATCAACGATAGCCATATCTGCGCCATATACCGCATTTATTGACTTATCATCATAAGCAATTCGTCCGTTGTTTATACCAACTAGACCACCTATGAACGCCCTTGCTTGACCAACTTTAAACACAAATCTACTTAACTCAATAGAGTTGTTGATGAGTCCATAATTTACAAAGTTCTGTAACTCGCTCTCTGCAATAGTAACATTTTTACATACCGCACCTGCAAGTACACCTGCATAAACTTGAAGCTCTCTATCTTTCTTAATGTAAGAGCTTAAATTGATTTCAAAGTTTGATACTTTGACAGTAAGGTTTTTAATTGTACCCATTTTAGGCATTCCATCATAGTAGATATCATTATAGTAAGTACCCGGAATGGCTCTACTTATTGAATGGAATAATCCATAATATTTTTCAAAAGTCGTAGACTCGTAAAGGCTGACATTTATTTTTAAATTGAATATTGAATAATCTGAGTGGATTACCTTATCTCCAATCTCTTGATAGTGTCTTCCACTTAGTTGTCCATAGAAACTTAATGATTCTTCTTCAACGTCTTGATTGAAGCCAATAGGAACCCAATTGTTTTTATAAATACTAGTTGAAATATCTATGTTGTCAACAAGTACATAATATAGACTCATAGTCTGTTTTGATGTGCCGATAGAACGAAGTTCATCAACATTTGAAACAGTAAATGCAGTTTTTTCTAACTTACCATCAAGAACGGTGACAAGAATATCTTCATAAATTCCTGGATAGTTTGCTTCAGCATAACTATCTTCTGCTGCGACTCTCAAATAAGCCGTGCCACCTGCAAGTGGAGTAACAACGCCCTCAGATGATACTGAGAATACTCTTGGTTTTTGAATTTTAACTCCAAATTCATCATATTCTAGTTTTTCAATGTAACCATATCTTAAATTTGTATTTGTTGCTTCTGCTGGGTAGACATTTGTCTTAACTTGAAAACTATTTGCTGCTACATTAAGACCAAGTCTTGAATCAAAAATCAAATTGTTATTTATGACATTTGAGAAACTGATTTGAGATACTTTTACCGCTTTAGTTACTGTAATAACACATTGTTGAGTATATGTTCTATTATGGTCGGTTACAGTTGCTGTGATAACTACTGTCTCTGTTAAGTTTGTAATAGGGCCTGCTGTATACTCTAATCTTTTGCCGCTTGTATTGTATGAGCCGCTTCCACTGCATGACCAGACAATTTCTCCTGCATTTGTTGCACTTGATGGATAAATAATTGCATCTAGCGTAAGGCGAGATAGTGTATCCCTCTTATAATACCCAACTGTCGTGTTATCTAACCTAGTTACTGAAAGTGTAGATAATGTAATTGAAGAAACTGGAATGTATCCAATAATTGTTATCTCATAAGTTATAGAATACTCTAATTCATCTTGTACCGGATGATAATCTTCATCAGCGTCAATATTCTTATAACCATACATTGTTACTTGATATGTACTTGATCCAACACTAGTAACAGTTACATAATCTTGAACAAATGAAATTGAATTACCACTTTTATCTCTTGCTATTCTAGATATTGTCGCATTTTCATTTGTTATTGAATAAACTTGGAAGACTGCACCTACTGATATATATACTTCACTAAGTCTATTATTAGCATTTAATACTTTTTCACCTATTGAACCATTATCATAAATAGAATCAGTATCAAGATAGAAATCTGTTAATGGCATAAATACAACAATTCTTATTGTCGCAGTATGTCCATTTCCGCTATCAAAAGTGATTATTTTATCTGTTACTTTATTTGTGGTTATTCTATAAAGTAGATCCTCTCTTTTTTCAACTATAATGCTACCATCATTTACTAATGAGTAAGTTATTTTTGTAGTATCAGCATTTAGCAATTCTTCTTCAGGAATAGTTAATTCTATTTTTGTTGATGTATTAATTGGTACATAAAGTACATCTTGATGAGAAAAGCCTAATTTTGAAATTCCTTGTTTGATATCAAATTGTACCACAGTTTGAACTATATCATCTGCTTCATCAAACATTGGACTTATGTCAGACATTACTGTAACTTTTGCTGAACCAAAGGTTACATCAGCACGTGCTGAAACATACAAAGTTGTATCTGCTTTAATGTTTATTTGCGCAGAAGATAGATCAATTTCTCTACCATCAGCGTAGTATATAACTAGATTAGCGATTGCATCATTACTAAGTAAGATTGTGATGCCAGAGTATTTTTCAATAACACTACTTGGAGACATAGTAAAACGAACCGCTTGACCAAGTATAGACTCGCCATAAATGTTGTAAACAGTAATATGTATTGGGTTTATTGGATTTTTATCTCCAACAACTCCATTTATATTTATGTCAGTTGGGATATCAATTACCTCAATATTGTACGCTATTACAATTGGGTCAAGGCTGTCTTGTGCGCCTGCAATATTTATGTAAAAATAAATTTGAGTTTCGCCAAGTTCTTTACTGCTAATCACAAATTCCTTAGTATCAGTCTGTTGAATGCCAACAATGGAATTATTGTCACATGTAGTATCAACTACAACGCTGTGGTCTCCTTCGGCTGTAACTTCAAAGTATAGAATAGTACTAGCATATGTATCTTTTGTTTTAACTAATTGAATTGAATTTTTAGTAAATTCTTCTTCATCTTTATACACATTAATATCGTTTCTACTTAATCCAACTACAACGTTTACATCTACTATTTGAGCAATTTCTTCATTGTATATTGGGTATATCTTTACTTTAACAATACCTGCTGTCTGAGCGTTTCTAGCATCTATTTCTCCTGTATTTTCAATAACTAACGCATCAGAAGTTGAGCCTTCTGTTATTTTTTCATATACTAAGTCGTTCTTTGTTGCGTTATTTGGAGAAATAGAAAAGTCTCTATTTGAATTTATTCTACCCACCTCACCAATTTTAACAAAAAGTGAAAAGTCTTCAACTAAGGATATTTTAGTTATAGGTTGGTAAACTGAAATATTTACTGAAACTTGAACCGCACTATTATCAGTACTATAGGCAGTTATTCTTGTAGAGCCAGGGTTTTGAGGAGTAATTATTATATTATAATAATCATTGTTAAATGATCTTTCCTTTTCAATGCTTACAATTCCGTTGTTTGAGAACGAAAATAATATGTCAGTTGCATCACTGGCGTTTGTAAGATTCAATTTAATTGTTTGTGCCTCACTCTCTCCTAGAGTAAAACTAACATCAGTTTGACTAAATGAAAGTTTAAGCTCACTATCAGTTGGTGTACAAGCACCTAAATAAAAGGATAAACAAATCATAATTAAAATAGAAATTATAAATCATATCATCATATTTTACTCCTCAAAAATTGCAGTTACAATTTTACATAAATCAATTATTTAAGTTGA
>CAYIZA010000026.1:0-14288 GCA_964367965.1 uncultured Christensenella sp.
GGAATATCTCACTAGTTGTGGCTATACTACTCTCACAAAAGAAAGTGGTCGGGGTGGAGGGACTCAGACCCCCGGCCCCTTGATCCCAAATCAAGTGCGCTAAGCCAACTGCGCTACACCCCGTCAAAATAGTGATAACGATACAATGATACCTTATTTAGACACCTTTGTCAAGAATTTTACTAAAAATTTTAGTAATTAAAAGGCATTATTCGGGAATTCAACAAAATTTTGCCAAAGAGACACCTTTGTTAAGGAATTTATGAAAATTTTTGCTAAATTGTTCACTGTTTCAAAGCCGAATAACTTCACCCGTGCCTTTTTTCATACAATCCGGTTGGCAAAACAATTTTCACAGGCGCAGATAATTATATGTAGACCACTCCTGCAAGAAAATATAATGGCGAGCAAAAATATCAAAAAAGACTTCTTCTTAAGCCTTTTTTGCTACAAACACACCACTTTTGATTTTTCAGTTATACAATGTGCCGAAAGATATCAAGCATTTATCCGCAGTGCCTCCGGTCGCTAGTTGCACGCTGGGGGATATGTCAGCATTTGGTTGGGTATCAGAAACTCCACAATGCCGGTGGAGTAGGGTGCTATTTCATACTGCTGGAAGTAGATAACGATGCCGTTCGGGGTCAGATAGAAGTTGTTTTTATCGAAATTTTTGGCAATCAGAGACTGATAGTCTTCAAAATAGATGCCCGGATTTTCGGTCACATTTTGCTCCGCTTGCTTCAGAATATGCTTTAGAATCTTCATTCTGCAGTCTTCATTCACGCCAAAAAAGCTGCACAGATTGACCTCTCGCCCCTGCGGCAGGTAAAAGGTATCCGATGCCCGTACCGTTATACCGTGTGCGCCGCCGGTGTAACTGTAATCGTCATAGAAGTAACTGAGGTAGCAGTTTTGATTGTAACTCGGGGTGTAGTTCAGAACCGCCTGATATTCATTGAAAGGATAGCCGCTCTGCAGGCTTTTTCTGAAGTTCTCCAGCGCCCCAGGCAGCAGCGTTTTCTCAGCATTTTTAAGGAAATCCTGCTGAGTCTCCCAAAGCTGGCAGTTGATTTTCTCTACCGCTTTTTTGTTGTCTTCCGGCGCTATCCGAAAGGATTTGATACTGGTGGTCAGCAGTGTAGTGTTTTGAAGTTTGAAACTGCTACTGAGGGTGTTTTCCACCAAAGTGGCTTTGGCATATTTTTTATTTTCCATAGATTCTCCTTGAAAGTAATTATGACAAATCCCCTTTTTATGTGACAGACAATGTATAGTTACCCCGGCTGCCGGATATAAACCTGAGAAATTCGCTGATTTTTTCGCAAAAGTAAAATCAAATCTCCCGCAACCCTTTCGGGCTGTGCCATTGTGGAAAATAATAAAACCAAAGAGAATAAAGATTATGAAAGGAAAGCGAATGAAAAAACAAAAATGAGGTCACCCTCATTTTTAAATCTTTTTGCTATTTTTTAATCTCTGCTTTTTCCAGCGTGCCAGTGCAGCAGTTTGTTCTATTTGTCTTGCTCAAACTGCACTTTTTACCGGTTGGGGTTCATTTGGTTCAGCAGTTTGCTCTACTTGTCTTGCTTAAACTTCTCTTGGAACCACTCGTTTGGCGGAAGTTTGTCAAATACATCTTTTATGATATCTGCCGCTTCTTCCATAAGTTCTATAGTATGTGTTGCGGTGTAACTGGTTCGGATGATAGATTTACCGGTCGGCACTGCTGGGGATATTACCGGGTTGACATACACTCCACGGTCGAAAAGTTGTTTGCAGGCATAGAAAGTACGCCAGTCGTCGCCCGTTGAAATAGGAATTATTGGTGCTTCGCTTGGCAGCAGTGGTATGTTACGCTTTTTCAGCGCATCACGCATATAATTGGAAACTTTTTGCAGGTTTTGCACTCTCTCTGGTTCTCTTTTCAGAATACGCAATGCTGTAAGTGCCGCAGCGGTACAGCCCGGAGTGATAGATGCTGAGAAGATGAAAGGTCTAGAGGTGTGGCGCACATAGTTACACACCTCAGAGGATGCAGCCATAAAGCCGCCCAGTGAGGCAAGGGATTTACTAAAGGTGCCCATAATTATATCCACTTCTTTCTCCAGGTTGAAGTGAGATGCTGTGCCTCGTCCGCCCACTCCAAATACGCCTAAACTGTGGGCATCGTCCACCATTACACGGGCTCCGTACTTTTTAGCAAGTCGTACAATGTCTGGCAGTTTACATAGGTCTCCGCCCATACTGAAGACTCCGTCGGTCACTATAAGCATACCTCGGTCGGAACCAACAGCCTTAAGTTGGCGCTCCAGGTCTTCCATATCACTGTGCTCATAGCGCACCATATGCCCATAACTCAGACGGCAGCCGTCATATATACTGGCGTGGTTATCCTTATCACAGAGTATCACATCATTTCGTCCTGCAATGGCGCTTATAATGCCCAGGTTGGACTGGAAACCGGTACTAAAGGTAACAACCTCATCCTTGTGCAGGAAATCAGCCAACTCTTTTTCCAGTTCGACATGCATATCCAAAGTACCATTGAGGAATCGGGAACCGGAACAGCCGGAGCCATATTTATTGGTCGCATCGACCGTTGCCTTGATTACCTCAGGGTTGCTGGTCAGTCCCAGATAGTTGTTGGAACCAATCATAATAATCCGGTGCCCTTCCATATTTACCACAGTATCCTGTCCGCTTTCCAGACTGTGGAAGTAGGGGTATAATCCGGTCGCTTTAGCCTGTTCGACAGCATCGAACTTAGCGCATTTTTCAAAAAGATCCATAATTTCTCCAATTAATAAATATCTGAATATAAGAGATATCTTGATTTAATTATAACAAGTTTATTTTGTTTTGGCTAGTAAAAACTTAAAGTTTATAAATCTTTCAGATATTTTGCACAAAACAGTTGAAAAATTTATCCGATTATTGTACTATTATTAGCAGAGGTAATTATGATAGAATTAAAAAATGTTTATCTGGCGTACAACAAGGAGTACTATGCTCTCTTTGATATCTGTATGACTTTTAAACCGGGCGACCGTATAGCCTTGGTGGGGGAAGAGGGAAGCGGCAAGACCGCACTTCTGCGCCTTATAGCAGGTCTGGATGCTCAGCAAAAGGGGGAGGTTTATATCAACAACACCCCGGTCAAAAAGGTCAATTTTGCCAGGGATGTCTCTTTGGGCTACATCTCCAGCAAGGCGGTATTTTTTGAAAATAAGTCGGTTTACCGCAATCTGGCATGGGTGTTAAAGAACCGCAGCGTTGACAAATCGCTTTGGCAGAGCCAGATTGAAAAAGTGCTCACCGATTACGGAATATCACACCTCCGGGATGCCCATGTTGGCACACTGTGCCGCAGCGATCGCCGTCTGGTGCAGATTGCCCGATTGGCACTCCGTCCGCTGGATATCCTGCTCTGTGACGATATAGAACTACACGCCGACGATAAAACATATGGAAAACTGGGTGCGGCACTGAAAAAACTCATAGACAGCGACAATAAGGACAAGATTGTCATCCTGACTTGCAATAATCCAAAGGGCTGCAAGGGCTTAGTAGATAAGAAGATAAAAATTCAGTCGGGAAGTATTATAGCGGAGGTTTGAGATTGACAGACAAGTTTAAGGATAAAATTGCTATAAGTTCATCTATGCTCGGGGCGCTTTTAAGCGGACTGGACGATTTTGGTATAGACCGTTGCAATAATATTCTGCAGGATGAAAATGTGCAGAATTTTATAGGAAAAGAGGAGTTAGTAAACACCGCAGAGCATTTTTTCCAGAACAATCTCAATGTCTGTCAGGCGAGCAAGACTGGATTTATGCATCGTAACACCCTGATTTACCGGATTGATAAGATTAAAAAAATGCTGGGTTTAGACATTCGCCGCTTTGAGGACGCTGTCACCCTGCATACTATTCTAACTATTATAAAGATTGAACAAGACAGGGCGAAGAGAGATAAGGAAAACTGAGCATACTCCTGCAGTAAAAATCAGTATATCAACTAAAGATAAACTGGTCTGTTCGAGGATATTTTGAAATGAAAGAGAAACCCTCTTTTTTTTCATCTTTTTCGGGTTTTTTAGTGGCTGAATCCTGCTTTTGAGTACTGACTCCGCTGGCAAACATAGAGGCAAGTTGGTTGGCAAGTTGTATTATCAGGTTGATATCAAACATCGGTTTAGGCTCTGGTTGAGGTGTGGCAGTCTGGCTCTCAAAGGGAGGTGCTTGGGATTCCGGGATATCATATGTAGGCAGATTCCAGTAGGCGTTTGAAAAGTCGGGCTGTGAGCCGTTGGAACTGTGCACGCTGCCCTTGGAGCCGGGTGCCGCCGAGTTATGGGAATTCGCTCCGCCCCAACAGCCGGCGCTGTTTTTTTGTGCATTGTTGTAGGTGGACTGGTTGTAGCCACAGGAAGAATTTTGGGGTGGCGGAGAACCCGCCGAACCGCCGGAGCCAAAGATTGGCGCTGATTGTCGGGGATTATAATCTCTGTCATAGTCAGGCGGGGAATTAAAATTGTTTGAACCTTTTCCGCCAGAGCCGAAAGAACCTGAGAGCAGGTTTAGCATAAGTGGCAAAATTTTACTCAAATCAAACATTGCAGACCTCCACCGTTTAGCAAAAGTATATATGAAAACATATATATTTTAGTGAAAGAAAAAAAAGGAGAATTTATGAATTTAAAAGATTTTGCTAAGACCGAAACGCCCAAGGAACAGTCTATCCCCAACGAAAAGTTGGACGAAATCAAGCAAAACCACGGCGATTTGGTGGAGGAATTTATGAAGCGCTACGGTAAAATGGACGAAAGACAGATGATGTCCGAGATGTTTAAACTTATTCAGCAGAAGAAACAGGAGGGAACCTTTGATACCGAACAAATCCGCCGTGCTGCTACTCAGTTGGCACCATTTTTGAGTGAAGAGCAGCGAGCATATATGTACAATTTGTTGAACTATTTGGATTGAGTATGGAGAACTTGAATAAAATAGACCCCACACTGTTGATGGTAGATATTGCTGATATGCACCAGAAAAAGGTGAATTGTGTAATCTGGGTGCGGAATTTCTCGCTTGCGCGGGATTTTCTGAAAAACGCTTTCGGGGACATTATCATTGTAGGGGAATACCCTTTCCTGAACGCTTTGGGGATCTGTGTGGATAGTGAAGATATGCTTAAATTATCCAGTTTTGCCTGGGTGGAGTATGTTTCTAGTGTGCAGCAGGCAAGTGTCTTTCTGGACAAGGCGAAAAAAGATATCGAGGTCAGCAAACTACATAGGCAGGGCATTCTGGGTGCCGGGGTTGGTGTTGCTGTGCTAGACACCGGCTGCTATCCGCATCTGGACTTTGTACTGGGGCGTCACCGCATCCGGCATTTTGTGGATTTTGTTGGAAACCGAACTCAGGTCTATGATGACAACGGACACGGTACCTTTGTTGCCGGGGTGCTTGCCGGTAGCGGATTGACTAGCGCTGGCAGATATAGCGGTGTGGCGCCAGCCAGCGAATTGATTATCCTCAAAGCGCTCGACCATGGCGGCGAAACCCAGGCTTTTACCATACTCAACGCTATGCAATGGCTCTATGATAACCACCAACGCTACAATATCCGGATAGCGTGTATGAGTTTTGGCAGTGTGCCGCTCAGCCGCAACGACCCCCTTATGGCGGGCGCTGAGGCGCTCTGGGATGACGGGGTGGTGGTGGTTAGTGCCTGCGGAAATGATGGGCCGGCTGAGGGGACGGTTAAGAGCCCCGGAGCCTGTCCTAAGATTATAACGGTGGGCAGTGCCGATATTATTTCAGAACCCGGGCGGGCTAAAGCAGCGGAGTTCAGTTCCCGGGGCCCAAGTTTCAATTTTGTGAAGCCTGACCTTATAGCCCCCGGTGTGGATATAACCTCCACCGATAACAGCACCAGATTTTATACCCAAATGTCCGGCACCAGTGTTTCCACTCCCTTTGTGGCTGGGGTAGCGGCACTACTTCTCAGCCAGTCGCCGCACCTGTCGCCAAACCATATCAAGGGGATTGTTATGCAGAGTGCTGTCAGGCTGGAGGAGGAGCGCAACAGTTGTGGAAGCGGATTGCTAAGTGCCACTCGGGCGTTTCGATATTAGGGAGTTGGCGGGGTGGTAATTTCAAACCTCTGTGTCTACAAAAAAACTTAAAGAATGAATAAGTTCAAGTTCTTTTTCAGACTCCGGCAAAACGGTATATCAACGGGGTGCGGGTACGCTCAGGCAAGCCACTCTTAAGACAGTGCCTTTTTGCCAAGCCGGCAATCCGCAACTAAAAGCCCGGGTCAGGAGAGGTAACCTGAAAGTATTCGCAAAAAAGACCGACATTGCAATAAAAATTAAAAATCAAGAGCGGCAACACAAAACCATTAGTCAAAAAGAGCGAAGAAAAGTTGTTTTTTGCTCTTTTCTTTTAAAATATTGTCTCGGTAAATTGGTAGAATTTCTATAAAGTTTGGAGGTAGATATGCAAATCAACGCCAGGGTAATCCAGGACACCCTATATCTGAGTCTTGCCGGGGAGTTGGATGAGCACAGTTCCGGCTACACCCGTGATGCCATGGACAAGCAACTTTCCAACACTCTCTGTAAACAGGTCATATTGGATTTAAGCGAGTTGGACTTTATGGACTCAACCGGAATCGGGGTGATTATAGGGCGGTTTAAGAAGATGAGAGAGAGGAATATCCCTATTTTCATCTCGAACCCGTCGGCTCACATCGATAAAATATTTCGGATGACGGCAATGTATGAAATTATGCCAAAAATAAATTAGGAGTTTAAAATATGAGTTACATTAATCAGATGACTATCAGGTTTGAGTCGTTGTCGGTGAACGAAGGCTTTGCCCGGAGTGCGGTGGCTGCCTTTTGTGTCCAACTCAACCCCACCCTGGACGAGATAACCGATATCAAGACTGCAGTCAGCGAGGCGGTTACCAACTGCGTGGTGCATGCCTACCCTAAGAGTATAGGAACGGTAGAGGTCTGGGTGGGGCTGACCTCAGACACTATAACTATCTCAGTGTCAGACAGCGGTGTGGGAATAAGCGACCTCGACCGTGCACTGGAGCCCTTTTTCACCACTAAACCGAATGAGGAGCGAGCCGGTATGGGCTTTACTGTAATGGAGAGTTTTATGGACACCCTCAAGGTGCAGCAGCGGGAAAATGGAGGGGTGGAGGTTCTTATGTCCAAAAAGTTAGAGGGCAGAAAGGCTCGGGCTAGTGGTGGCGCCAATGGTTGAGCACACTTTGGCTTTGATTGAAAGGGCAAAACAAGGTGACCAAGATGCCAAAAATGAGCTTATAGACCAAAACTATCCGCTGGTGAAGAGTGTAATCCGCCGCTATCGAAATAAAGGGGTGGACTACGACGATTTATTCCAGTTGGGTTGTGTGGGTTTTGTAAAAGCCATAAATAATTTCAACCCAGCCTTTGGGGTTAAATTTTCCACCTATGCGGTGCCTATGATAGCCGGCGAGGTGAAGAGGTTTTTACGGGATGACGGCTCTATCAAGGTCAGCCGAGCGATGAAGGTTTTGTCTATTCAAATCAAAAAGTTTATCGATGAGCGGAATCAGGCTGGCTTTAATCCTTCAGTGGATGATATCGCCCAGCATTTTGATATTGACTCGCAAGAGGTTGTTTTTGCTATGGACTCCAACAACTACCCGCTGAGCCTGTCCGCAAAGGTGGACAATGATGATAACTCCAACACTCTGGCGGATTGCATTGAGGACGGGCAGAACAATGAACAGATGCTGGATCACTTTATACTCAAAAATCTGATTAAAAATCTGGATGAACGGGAAAGGCGCATAATTATAATGCGCTACTACCGGGATAAAACTCAAAGCGAGGTTGCCGATGAACTGGGCGTTTCTCAGGTGCAGGTTTCCCGGCTAGAGAATAAAATTCTGGAGCACATGAAAAAGAATTTTAGTGAATGAAGGAAAAATCAAAATCCAGTGCACCTGGAGAATTTAGTGACTGAAGGAAAAATCAAAGACTAAATCCAGATAAAAAAACAGCGAAAGATTTGCCGCTGTTTTTATCTGTTGTATGTTGTGTTTTTAAAATTTCTCAATACACTTTTTGCGTTTTACCTATGCAATTGCAAAGGGTGTCCACTCTCCTCAAACTGCTGGTCGCTGAGGTGCGTGGAAGAATATTCCCACTGTACCCGGTCCGGCATGTGTGCCCACTGTGGTTCCAACCCAATCTATCAGAATGTTTGCCTTTTCGCCCACTTCTTGCTGCAGAATATTTTTCAATTCCTGCGCCTGCTCTTCGGCATCCGCATGCAGAATCACAATAGGGTAGTCATAGACCTGTTTGCCCGCCTGTTTTACATAGTTGGCAAGTTCCATAACCGCTTTTTTGCGTCCACTCGCCTTTCCAATCTTGTCCAGTTTTCCATCATCAAAACAGTGGAGTAGGGGCTTTATGTTCAGTATGCCTCCAAAGAAAGCGATAGCGCTGGAGATGCGTCCTCCACGCTTGAGAAAGCCCAAATCGTCCACATAGAAATACACCGCAAAGTTACTTTTATTCTGGTTAGCCCATTGCACTAACTCACGATGGGGCATACCTTCTTTGTTTCGTTTGGCAACTTCCCACGCCAAAAAGCCGGAGCCCATACTGATATTGCGAGTGTCCACCGCATCGATACTGCGTTCCGGATACCTTTCTTTGAGTTCGGCAATCGCCTTGCCCAGTTGAGCAAAGGTACCGCTCATAGCGCCCGAAAAGTGAACATAGAGGATGTCTTTTCCCTCTTTCAGGTAGGGCTCAAAAAATTCACAGTAAAGTTGTGGGTTGAGCGAACTGGTGGAGATAGGCGCACCGCTACGCACTGAGGTATAAAAATCACTCAGCGGCAGGTCGAACTTTTCAAAATAATCCTTACCACCCAGGCAAAAGGGCATATTGATTACTTTAATGCCGTATTCCTGGATTATCTTAGATGGAACATCACAGCCTGAGTCGGTAAAAATTATACTCATAAATTCTCCTTATGTAAATATGTAGACAATTTTCAATTCTACAAAACTAGACACATTATATTATAATATCACAATTTTTGCAAGCGGATTTTGCTCAAAAAAGATTTTTTTTGTAACTTTAGTGGGTGCTATTCCTTGATTTTTTTTACTTTATAATATATAATGAGTTGTACTACAACAAGGAGAAGTTTATGAACAATACTACAAAGTTAATATTACCAGATAATGCAAAAGCGAAAAAGTACTCAGGATTACATCTATCCAACTTGGCGGTAGTGCCTGGAGTTAATATTACCTGCGACCTCACGAATAGCGCGGAATCGCAGTTTTTTCAGCACATATTTGAGCAAGGCGAGAAGATTGTGGTGGTGTCCAGCAATGAGTCGATACTCCACCCGAAAAAGGAAGATATCTTCTCTTTTGGCTGTCTAGCACGCATAGAAAAGGTGTACAAACAGGCGCCCAACATACTCAAAATTGCCCTTTTAGGCGAGGAGCGAGTACGCATTGAGAGAGTGGATAATATGGAGCCTGTTATTGTATATGCTTCAATTATGCAAGATAGAAATGCAGATACCGAAATGGCTCACCAGAAGATGGAGGCAATCAAGCGCAAATGTCGGGATGCTGGCAAATTTGATCGTTATTTTCCGCCCGATGTGGAAAGCCAGATTCTCTATGGAAATATGACACCGTCGGCGTTTGCCGATTCTCTGGTGCATATGCTGGTCAAGGAACTGCCAGGGCAGCAGGAGTTTGTTGCTGAAGACGATGTCGAAAAAAGGCTGGACTTGCTCACTGTTGCGCTGGATAAATTCATCGGCAATATGGTATGGCGCAAGCAGATTGATGACCGTGTCAATGCCAACCTCAGCAAGAACCAAAAAGAGGCATATCTGCGGGAGCAGTTGCATGTCATCAACGATGAGTTATATGGTGAATTGGATGAGATAGAGGTTATGCGTGCCAAAGTCCGCAAACTGGGGCTGGTGTCCGAGGATGAGGAAAAGGTACTCAAAGAGATAAACCGTCTGAGCAAACTGCCTTTCGGTTCGCCGGAAATGGGCTATATACGCAATTTTATAGAAACAGTGCTGGAACTGCCGTGGACTCAGAGAACTGAAGACACTCTGGAACTTAAAGCGGTGAAAAAGGTGCTGGATGAAGAGCATTATGCGCTGGACAAGGTAAAGCAACGCATTTTGGAGTGCGTGGCAGTAATGAGACTGACCGGCAAGGTCAGCAGCCAGATTTTATGTCTGGTGGGACCGCCGGGAGTGGGTAAGACCTCTATCGCTGAGTCCATAGCCAAGGCTATGGGTCGCAAATTCGTGCAGATTTCACTGGGCGGAGTCGGTGATGAAAGTGTTATACGCGGACACCGCCGCACCTATGTGGGTGCTATGTGCGGTCGTATTCTCGCCGGTATGAAACAGGCTGGAACCATAAATCCGGTCTTTTTACTTGACGAGGTGGACAAAATGACCCAGGATGCTAAGGGTGACCCTGCAAGTGCACTGCTGGAGGTGCTAGACCCGGCACAGAACAACCACTTCAAAGACAATTTCCTGGAACTGCCATATGATTTGTCCCAGGTACTTTTCATTGTGACCGCAAACACCCTGCAGACCATTCCTGCACCGCTTCTAGACCGTATGGAGATAATCGAACTGCGCAGTTATACCGAGATTGAGAAGATTTTTATAGCCAAGCGGCATTTGATTAAAAAGCAGGAAAAACTTGCCGGGCTAGAACTCGGCACTGTGCCTTTTACCGATGAACTATTGAGTAAAATCATCCGTGACTACACCTATGAGGCAGGGGTGCGAGGATTAGAAAGATCTATTGCATCAGTCTGCCGAAAGTATGCAGCATTTAAGGTCTCCGGTGGCGCTCATAACGAGATATCGCTGGATAACCTGCCCGAATTTCTGGGCGACGACTTCACTCACGAGCCTTCTATGTATCAAGGCGGAAACATCGGCGAAGTGGTTGGGCTGTCTGTGACCTCAGTCGGTATCGGTCGGGCATTGTTGGTGGAGACCACTATAACACAGGGAGATAAGAAGATTACCCTCACCGGCAGGCAAGGTGAGGTTATGAAAGAGAGCGCGCAAGCGGCATATTCGCTGGTGCAGAGTCTGGCAGATAAGTTGGGCATTGACAGCGCCAGATTTAAGAATTCCGGATTGCATATCCACATTCCACACCTGCCAAACGGGGTAGAGGGGCCGAGTGCAGGTATTGCAACCACTACCGCTATTGCCTCGGTATTCACTAACCGGGCGGTGCGTGCAGGACTTGCTATGACCGGCGAGGTTTCACTCCGGGGCAGAGTGCTGGCAGTGGGCGGTATCCGTGACAAACTCATTGCGGCATCCCGTGCAGGCATAGATACTGTTATCATTCCAAAGGATAACGAACGAGACCTCAAAGAATTGCCGAAAGAAATTCGTAATACCTTGAAAGTGCATCTGGTGACTGATATCAATGAGGTGTTTAGCCTGGCGTTGGTGTAACTAAAAAAGCAGAAGATTGGCTGGCGAAGTGTTTCAGGACATATTGAAAAAAGGTCGAAAGGAGAGTTAGCAATGTTGGTAAATACAGCAGAGTTCGTAACCAGTGTAGCGATACCAGAGAAACTGGGGCAGTTTGATATGCCTCAGTTTGCCTTTGTAGGTCGCAGCAATGTGGGGAAATCCAGCCTTTTAAACGCTCTTGCCTGCCGCAACAAACTCGCTAAGACCAGTGGCACTCCGGGGCGCACCCGACTGGTAAATATATTTGAAATTAACAAGAGTTTTTATCTGGTTGACTTGCCGGGCTATGGCTTTGCCAAAGCGAGCAAGGAGGAGCAGGCTGGCTGGCAGCAACTTATAGGCGCTTTTTTGGAAAACAGTACCAACCTCAAAATGGTCTTTGTCCTGGTGGATTGCAGGCATCAGCCCAGCCCTAAGGATGTGCAGATGCTGGACTACCTCTACCGCTTTCAGATTCCCTTTAAACTGGTAGCGACCAAGATTGATAAACTCAGCCGTAGCGAACTGAACCGCAATAAAACATTGCTGGCGAGCACTCTCTCAGTTGGGGTGGACGACATATTATTTGTAAGCGCAAAGGATAAAAAAAATATAGATAAAATCTGGGAAGTCATAGAACAGTATCTTTGAAGAGGGGGAGTATGGTTGTCAAAGGAACGGTAGAGCACATAGTTTTTCAGAACCGTGAAAATGGGTACACTGTGGCAGAGATTGACTGCAACGGCGAACTGGTAACTCTGGTTGGAAAGATGCCATCTCTGATGGAGGGGCAACTAGTTTCAGCAAGCGGAAATTTTGTATCCAGTGCAAAGTGGGGCGAGCAATTCTCGGTCAGTGGCTATGAGGCGCTTGCGCCATCTTCACTGGAGGGCATTAAAAAATACCTCTCCAGCGGACTGATCCGAGGGGTGGGGCCGGTGACTGCAAATGCCATAGTGGATGCCTTTGGCGAGCAGACTCTTGATATCATTGAATTTAGCCCATTGCGGCTTGCCGAGGTCAAAGGCATCAGTCTTTCCAAGGCTGCCGAGATAGGCAAGGCATTGTTTGAACTCAAAAAAATGCAAGATACCGTCATTTTTCTGCAGGAATATGACATTTCTACTCATCTTTCCGTCAAAATCTATGGAATTTACCAAAATAAGACAAAAGAGGTTTTGAAGACCAATCCCTATCGTTTGGTTGAGGATGTAGCAGGCATCGGCTTCCGCACCGCAGATAAAATCGCCCAAAAACTTGGCATTGAAGCGGACAGCGAATTTAGAATCCGTGCCGGGCTTATACATACACTCACTGAGGCAAGTGAACGGGATGGCAACACCTTTTTGCCCCGTGAACTTCTACTGTCTGAAACCCAAAGCCTGCTGGAACTGAATTTTTCCGAGCAGCCGGAAAAGTTGGAGGCTGTACTCAAGGAGATGACCTTTGACGGTGCTATCCGTGAGGAGGATTTGGACGGTGTGCTGTGTGTAATGCTGAGCAAATTCTACACTGTGGAAAAGGGTTTAGCCCAGAAACTTCTGCTGCTGAAATCGCAGGTGCCGGCGTTGCATCTCGACCTCTCTGCTGAGATTGCCGAGTTTGAGAGGGTCAACAAAATAGACTTCCACAGCGACCAGAAAAAAGCAATTACTCTAGCGGTCAATGAAGGGGTGTGTGTCATCACCGGCGGGCCGGGTACCGGCAAGACCACCATTATAAAATGTATCATCAGCATACTGGAAAAACACGGCAGGCAGATTGCGTTGTTGGCGCCGACCGGCAGAGCGGCAAAGCGTATGAGTGAAAGTTGTGGCGTTGATGCCAGCACTATTCACCGTGCCTTAATGCTGGACTTCGGCAAGTCAAGACTGGCGGAGAGCGGACAGTCTTTTTCCTATAATGAAAACAACCGATTTCCCTTTGATGCCGTGATTGTGGACGAAGTGTCCATGGTGGATTCCATATTGGCGTTCAACCTGGTACGCAGTTTGAAAGCCGGGGCAAAACTGTTGCTGGTGGGCGATAAAAACCAACTGCCAAGCGTCGGCGCCGGCAATGTCCTTGCCGATATAATCTCCTCCGAACTCATTCCGTACTGCAATCTGACTCAGATATATCGTCAGGATGAGGAGAGCCGGATTATCACCAATGCCCACGCAATTAATAACGGTGAGATGCCGGTTTTAGATAATTCCAGCCGGGATTTCTTTTTTGAGAACCGGCAGCAACAACAGGAGATCCTGCGTACTATTGTGGATATGCAATGCAGCCGGATTCCCAAATTTCTGTCCATTGAGCCTATAAAAATTCAGGTACTGGCACCCATGCGCAATGGCACCTGTGGGGTGGATAACCTCAATCTGATGATTCAGGAAGTGCTCAATCCACCATCCTCTAATAAAGCGGAGATTGTGGTCGGGCAGACCACCTTTCGGGTGGGGGATAAAGTTATGCAGACAGTAAACAACTATCAGTTGGAGTGGCGCCGGCAAAAGGGGCACTCCTGGGAGTTAGGTGAGGCGGTCTTTAACGGCGATATCGGGTTTGTAACCGAGATAGATTTTAAGCGCAATATTATGGAAGTAATCTTTGATGACGGGAGGGTTTGTGAATATCCCCGTGGCGAAATCAGCCAGTTGACCCTCAGTTATGCCACCACGGTACACAAGAGCCAGGGCAGTGAGTTTGATGTGGTCATTATGCCGATTATCGGTGG
>CAYIZA010000027.1:0-13586 GCA_964367965.1 uncultured Christensenella sp.
AAACGATAACTCTTTAAGCGGTCTTTATTAAAAATCATTTCACTTCCTCCTTTTTGCAAATCCATTTAGTCAGAGTAATAACATTGGCATTAACCACATTAAGTTGAGTATCTACTTTCTTCAAGATTCCAAATTTAATGGCAAGGTCGTCAATCAACTGTATATACTTTTTCTCACGCCTTGCTGTGTCTTTTAAGAGGTACATCAAAAGCCCTAAAAACATAACTGCCCATATGCCGTTATTCACTGCGAGGTCAATCGCTTGTTCTAAAATCATTGCTTGCTAATCCAGTGCACTAGGAGTTCGTACCAAGACCCCAGCCCTTCTTCCAGTTCGGGATTTTCCTCCAAAAACCTGAGTTTTTCGGACTTGGTTTTGCTGTCCAGGTAAGTCAGAACTGCAGCGGCTTTTTCCCGTCCGATATCGGACTGGACGCTCGCAAGGTTGCTGTCTATACTCTGGAACTGCTCCTTGTTTTCCTTGTTGTATGTTTTAGTGACCTCGTCAATCTTTGCAGATAATTTCTGTGCATAGGCAATATCGAATTTCGCCAGGGCGTCCTCTCGCTGCTCCTCTAAAAGGCTGAGTTGAAAATCCAGTTGAGCGAGTTTTGCATTCCTCTCGCTGTGCAGAGCCTCCGAACTCAGATTGTATTCGCCCGCCAGCCTTAACTGCTGGTTGTCAAATATACTGGAAGTCCGCCAGCCTTTGTCTATGGCTTCAAAGCGTAGCCCATAACTGTCTTCCTGGAAGTCCTCAAAGGCTTTGGCGAGTTTATCGCCGTATTTATTCAGGCTAGAAATTTTGGAATCGGTCAGTTTGTCCTCTTGCTGCTGATATTTATCGGTTATTTTGCCAAGTTCGGTACTGTGGTACTCGCTGAGTTTGCCCGATGCCAGTTCAGCGGCATTCTCCGGGGTGAGCGTCAGTTGCTCTTTCCTGTTCTGCCAAACTGAAAGTTCGGCGGAGTACTTAGTATCTATATCGGAAAAACTTTGCTGTAAATTGGAAGGAAGCGCTAGATTTACGGGGTTGGACATTTTTTCATCCGGTAGAAGTTCAAGGTCTAAATTTTTTGTCTGCGCCATAAACGCACCTCCATTTTTAATATAGTGGTCTTTAATATGGTTTTTGGCAACATAGGTTATAAATTGAGCGGTGTGATACATCTTATTTCGCCACAAAGGTTGCCCGGTGGGCAACCCGTCGGTGAAAGCCCAGTGCACTCTCCATATAGTAGTCCGCTTCACACACCAGGGTTTCTTCCGACACCTCGCCAGTCGCTAGGTTCAGGCTGGTGCTGTACACCTTGCCGCTGCGTATAAAATAGAAGCGCACCACACCATTTTCATGATATGCCGTAACCTCGGTGCCGGTGCCAACCTTGATAGGGTTACCTGCCTGTAAAAGCCAATTCTGCAGGTAGTTCTCCATATTAAATACATAGGGTTGGAAATATAAATCATTATTACTGCAGCGAAAGACTGCCATAGCATTATAGCCCTGTGCATTGTCCTGAATGGAGTTCACAGTGAACAATTCCTCAGTGTCCTCCACCGTGCAGGGAAGTTCAGTTCCGGTGTTTATACTATTCTGATACCGGTAGCGGATGGCAGATATATACCAGCCCACTCCGTTGTCATGTGAGGAATGTCCTGCAAGGCCTCCCATGTAGGCGTTTACAATAAACTGTTCGGTGATCCCGGTATAGCCATAACAATTCGGGTTGTTTATCTCAAGTATGCAAAAATCTGTGAAATAGCCGGAATTTACTGACGGCCGTATTGAGTACGCTGAGGCAGTGGTGTGCATCAGTTTGGTGACTATGCCGCCGTCTTTCAGGTAGTCGTAGTACTGCAGCACAAATAGTGGAATTTCCTCATAGACCACATTGGCAGGACGGCTTACTAATACCTGTACCTTTATCCGCATAGGTTCCCGGGTTTCGTTAAGCACAATGGCTTTATAGTAGCCCAGCGAAGCATCATCTTTACTGGTTGTCTCTCCAGTGGCGGTGTTGTACATGCTGACATGCATACCGGTACCGTCACGCCAGGCATACCATATGGTGCCGGGGTCTGTTTCCGGTCGGTATGACTTGGCTCCAAACACAATATTGTGGCTCTTTGTTTCAAACACCGGATTTGCGCCCTGACAGAATATCGCTATATCCAGCAGTTTGCATCCGATTAGTCCGCCGGACTCCGCCGCAGTCTTTGGGGTCACCCTCAAAGACATCTTATCAGACTCGCCGGTTGGATAGTAGTACTTAGAGAGTTCCACACAGGACCGGTGTTCCTCAAACCGGACTACCTGTGCCATAAAGACCTCGGTGCCGAGCAGTACCTCAACAAGTGCCTCGCCGGAGTCGGTGGTTTCGCTCTGTATATCAAACATAATATCCATTCTGAGTACTTCCTCCGCCCCGGCTTTGAGTTCAGCGACCACACAACTCTTTTGCACAGTGATCTTCTCAAAGTGTCCAAAGTAGATATTCACCTGCCCGCATCCGCTCGCTTCGGGTTGTGCCGTTCCTCCGTTGGCGGCAAGGTTTGCCACCTCGGATTTTACTCTAGAGAGTTCATAGCCCTTCTGCTCCACTACCTCCTCCAGGTCCTGCACCCGTCTGAAGGCATCCTTGCCCCATTTTTCTATTGTTTCCATATTCCCTCCTACTCCAGCGCCACTTCAAGTTGCGGGTTGGAGATATAACAATTTTCCTCCGAAGAATAGAAGCCCACAGCAAAGGTTGTGGCACGGATATTTATAGGCACCCTGATAGGCTTGCCTGAAGCCGGGAGGTCAAAATAGGTTATCTTGCCGTCGGCAAAGATTCCCAATTTGCTGGGTTCCCGGTTGAGCAGTTCAATGCTCTTTATTATCTTATAACTGCCCGGATAGCCCAGGTCGGTGGAGGGTGACTCCCACACCCTGTGGGTTGGCACCCCGAAGATTTTGCCATCATGAGTCAGTTCAGCAATCCGGTTTTTGTAGTTGTCATCATTGAAATTTACCACCAGTTTGCTCATATTCTCATACTGGAGTTCGGTCAGTGCTCCGATATCCACTCCACGGAGGAGTGAATAGTTGCCGGTCTTGATATCGTACTCAATCAGGGTGTTGTTAGTTTTGGAACTGTCCTCCTCTACTGTCTGGTAGTCGTTCTGCTGCATCTTACATGCAAGGTAGTACTTGCCATCCAGAAATGCACCCACGGCGTTGGTGTTGTCCATATCTTTAAACAGATTCTCAAAGCCCAACATTATCTTACTCATCTCTATTCCATCGAACCGGTATAGCCCGTCCCGACAGAGCATCATAATGCGGTCACCGCACAGAGTGGCGGTGCTGGAATATATCCGGGAGTTGGACTGAGTGAGGTGGCGAACAACGAAGTCATTCTGCTCGCCGGCACCGCTGACCCGGGTGATTCCAAACTCCCTTATGACATATAGATAATTGTTGTAACTGATAACTGAATTGAGAGTGCCGCGTTCATCGCCCATCTCAATATAGCCGCCATAGAAATCCAGCGCTACCCAGTTGGTAGGGTCGGTATCCGAACTGAACCAGAGTTGAGTTTTTTCGCCGCCTATGGTGGCGAACAGCCGGTTGGCGTGATAGGCAAGCCCCGTTATCTCAGGTGCACTCGGCCAGTGCTCAATCTGAGTATAGCCGTCCCAGCAGGCGAGATATTCACCCACCTTGCTTGGGCACCAAAAAAACTTGCTGACTCCATCCACACGCAGCGGCATCCCCACCGGGGTCTTACTAAAACTGTTGCTGCTGGGCATCTCCAAAAAGGTGGTGGACGGCAGCCTCATCAGCCCGGCATAGAACTTATTGTCTGAGGTATAGAATATCAGCAGCGGACTGTATAGTTTCTGAAAGTCGTCCCAACGGCGGAAAACCCAGGTCTTGGTAATCTTCTCCACTGTGGACGGGATATCCATAATCTTATCCTGCTGGCTGACACTGTCGTATATCACTAGGTCACGGAAACCCATTCCAGGCTTGAGTGAGCCCGATGAAAAGTCGAAATTGTAGGTATTGTGTGCCATATTCATAGGCAGTACATTTGCATCAATATCGGTGTTTATTCCTCCTGAAAAGTCGGAGAGTTTAAGTTTAATCACCTTCTGATTGCTGATTGGTAACACATCGTTGTAATACATCAGTACCACCCCCTCTTAGGCATACTGGGCAGTGCTTTGGATCGCTGCCCCACCAGCATCAATCGCTGGAAGGCAACATCCCACACATTGGCATCCTGATACATTCCCCGTTTGAGGTAAAATCGGGACACGCAGCCAGTAGAAATTGCCCGAGCATCCACCTTGCCATTCGGCACTTCCACCACATCCTCAAGCCCGATAACTGTGCTGGGGGCATAGGTGTAAGTTATGGTGTAATTTCCATTCGGCGCTGTGAAAAAACTCGGAAAGGTAGTGAATTTTTCGGTGGTTCCATTTTCCCTTTTGAGCCTTATAACCTCTATCAAGGTTCGGCTCAATTCGCTGAAGTCAAACTGTCCATTTTGCACCGTGATATTCTCCACTTTTTTGAGTGGGTGATATAAAAACGCAATGCTGGAAATGGTATCCCCCAACGCAACTACAAGGTCGTCCACCACGCTCTGCTGTTCATCAGACACTGTTTCAGCCTTGCCAAACAGTGTGGTGTTCAGTATATCTTCACGGGAAATCTTTTTAAGCGCCAATTCTAAAACATCTGAAGCCTTCATTACTAACTCCTTTTAAGCCCATTTTGTGATATAGGCATCATCGAATTTGGTATCTCCCTCACGGGATTTTGCAAAATCAAACATCTCACCCAACTTCCAGCCTGCCTGATCAAGAACCCGGGCATTCTGCTCTCGCTCCAGCCCAACATTGTTCTCCTCCATTTCAGCGAGCAGTCTATCTAAAAACTCCCGTCGGGTTCGCCGTGTGATGGCAATGGTTCGGCAGTCTAGTTGCGGATGCGGCACACTAAGACAAAAAGTGTTGTTTTGCGCAGAGTTATGCACCTCAAAACACGCCCGTTTGGTATTATAGACCACAAAATAGTTGGGGTCTATCTCCCGTAGCCGGGTGGTTATGTCGTGTGTGTCCGAAAATATTCTCCTTAGCATAATCTTTCCTTTTTTTGCCACAAAGGCGGCGCCTAAAAAGCCCCGCCTGAGTGCAATATGTTTTTAAGAAACGCTCAACTTAGCCTGTCCGCCTGGTTTACTGCAGACCAATTCAGCATATTTGACAAGAGTAGCGCTGTGAGTAGGGAATCCCTCTTTCTGGCGCAGAATCTGCCCCTTGTCGTTTTCAATCCACTGCCAGTCGCCCAGTTGGTGGAGTCTAAAATCCTGGCTGTTCAAGAAGTACACCTTGCCGCTGCCCAAAAATTTGTCAGCGATAAAGGGAACTCCGTTAAAACTCAGTGCGGTATAGCCGCCCTCCAGCCTGAGGATATCAGCGTTGACCTTGTTTTGAGAGAGCAATGCCGAGTAGGCACGCCTCACATCATAAGAGCCGGTGATAAAGTCAATGTTGCTATCTGAACTTTCTGCCACGCCATCCAGCATAGACATAAGTTTTGCCTCATTGAAGTTAACTTTGGCAACAGTATCAATCAAGGGGTTCAAGAATGAGTGCTCTGCCTTAGAAACTCCGTATAGTGAGGTCACTTCCGGGTTAAACAATGCGCCCAGCCCGGTGATTTCTTTGTCCTTGCTGCCCTGTATAAAGAGTGTGACAGTTTTGGTGTCGTCTGCCATATCGGCAGTAAAAGCCTTGTCACAGACTACAGTGTTTTCGGCATAGTCCCAGCCGGTGATACGAGTGGAGTGCACAAAGACATCATCGACATAGACATCTACCTTTTGCCCGACCATCAAGTTGTCCATACTCTCCGCTTCAAAGACATAGCCTCCGCTCTCGGTGGCAATTCCGGCGGTCAGCAGACCGCTGCCGTCGCCGTAGAGCATACGAGCAAAGTTAAAGCGGCTGGCATCCACCAACCCCTCCATTTCGGCGGTCAGCAGGTTGACAAAAGCGCCTGCCTCGGAGCCCGAAGCCCGAAGTGCCTTGTCGGTGATTTCAATGGAGCCATACAGATTTTTGAGGGTCGCTTCAAAGAGCAGGTAGTTGTTCTCTGCCACTGCAGGCAGTATTCCGGACTCTGTTCCGGCACCGATTCCCCCGTTTACACCGTAGGGCACCAGTTTTTTGATTTTCTTACCCACAACATCCTGTGCAGTGTGTTCCACTTTAGCCAGGAAAGGGTGGGTCTGGGTGTTAAGTTGGTTTGCTACCACATCAAGATACATAGTTTTGAGTGCGGCAGTTGCCGTTGTTAAAGTAACCATAAATTCCTCCTTTAAGACAGGTTGGTCAGTTTACCCTGACCACCCGGTTTGCTGCAGACAAGTTCGGCGTATTTGACCAGGGTCGCCAGATAACTTGCATAGCCGTTCTTTTGTTTAAGAATAGAACCGTCCTCATTAGTCAGCCATTCCCAGTCGCATAACTGATGCAGAGCGAAGTCCTCGGTGTTTAGTATGTACATACTGCCTGCCGGCATAAACTTATCGCTGAAGAGCGGTATACCGTTAAAACTGAGGGTCTGATAGCCGCCAGCCAGCACAGCAGGGTCGAGGTTGAAACGATTGCCTGCCAGCGCTGAGGCAAAAACTCTCTTAACTGCGCCGGTAGTCACTATAAAGTTCAGACGGTTGCCGGTACGGGCTTCCACTTCATCGATGGCTGCCTGTATAAAGTCCTCGGACAAAGTCTCCTGTGCCGTCTTTACCTTGCTGTAACTTATCAGCCACGGGTGCGCTGTTCGGCTAGTACCATAGATATCCTCTGAGCCCAGTACTGCGCCCAGCCCAGTCAGTTCCTGACCCTTGCTGCCCTGCACGAATATGGAAAGTCCACTCGCTGCAGATACAAAGTCTGAGGTTACCGCACGATCCAGTTTTATCTTCTTGTTGGCACGGTCAATGCTGGCAATCCGTGCGCCGGTATAGCCACTAAGGGCTCCGCTGGCGCTGTGGAAATCCACCACCATTCCCTCTACCAAATTGTTTACTGAACTGACAGTAATCAGCCCAGTGCCTGCCACTGCGGAGGACACTGTAGCCAGTTGTCCGGTACCGTTGCCATACAGCATACGCCCCAGATTGAATTTACTTGCCATCAGAAGTCCTTCCATTTCAGCGGTCAGCAGGTTTACGAAAGCGCCTGCATCGTCTGCTGAGGCACGGATAGCCTTATCCGAAATCTCAATGCTGCCGAACAGGTTTTTCAGGGTGCTGGTAAAATTGAGGTAGTTGTTTCCGCCAGCTGATGGAAGAACTCCGCCCTCATCGCCTGCACCTACTCCGCCGTTGATGCCATAGGGCACCAACTTCTGCACTTCTCTTCCATAGACATCATTGGTTGTCATTCTGAACTGGTTGAGCAGTACATTGGTTTTGGTGTTAAGTTGATTGCTCACAACCTCAAGGTAGACATCCTTGAGAGCATTCTGAGCCGTTGTCATTGTTACCATATTTTTTTCTCCTATTTATTCAGTATTTTTTTCACCATTTCCGATGCCTCCCGCAGATTCTTCGGCGATTGATTTTTGCCCGAGGCAGTCCCTCCGCCGTCCCTGGAAGACATCATCTTAAGTGAGGTGTCACGCTCATTAAGTCCGGACAGATAATCTTTTATGATTGCCCGGCGAACCTTTTCATTCTGCGTAACATTCTGCAGGAACTTTTCATCGCCCAGCAGTTGCTCCGGCGTCTTAAAACTCTCCTGAAGAAATTTTGCCCATGCGCTGTACAGGGGTCGCTTGCTTGAAGAAACCGACTTGTCCTCCAGCACTATCTTTGAGATTTCTCTGGCGTGTTCCCGTGCGGCGGGATTGCTGTGCAGAAATTCCTGCACCTCTTCATTCCAGTCTGCACGCTCCCAAAACGGAGCATCCTGCGACACTTCCGCCGGAGTGGATGACGAGACGTCACCCTGCACTAAACAGGGTTTCTCTGACTCTACACTCTCCTTTTTTTCCTCGCCTGCCTGCTTCTGAAAATTGCTCAGTAGTTGGCTCTTGCGGGTAAACTCTCTTTCCAGATTCTGGTATGCCTGTCTGAGAGCCTCGGTATCCTGAAACTTGCCAAAAGGGGAGCCGCTATCCGTTTCCGGTACTGCCGGTTGTTCCCCTGAAATTACTTCTTCCATATCTTTCTCCTGTTTTTTACATTTTTGATGCTTTTTTGATGCTTTTTTGCTGTTTTTTGGGGTGTTTTTTGCAATTATAGATTTTCTGCCCGGGCTTCCAGTTTTTTGAACTGCTTGTGGAGGTGTACATGCTCCAGCATTTCTTTCTGCAATCCCGATCTTTTCTTAGCCTCTTTTTCAAAATCTCCGCTCAGCATAAAAGAGGTGTGTGCCTGGATATGCAAATCGTGGTCATGGATATCCAGCACCTCAGGCATGGTATCCTGCTCCACAAAACTGAGGTTCTCCCGTTTCGCCTTTTGCAGTTGCAGCGTTTCGTTGTCCAGAGCATCCTCCCATATACCGAACCCGAGCATCTCCAGCGCCTTCTGTCTCATAGAGTTGGAGAGTTTGCCGTTTTCGTCGTGGAGCAGTCCACGGTTGAGGATATCCAACATCATATTGCGTTTCTGTGACACTGTCTGCCCCATCTCATTCTCGGTATCAAAAGCGATATCGTCGGAACTGATATTGCTCCGCTCCCAGTAAAAGAAGTTGACTGCGCCGTTGCTCCCGACAATACGCCCCACCCGCTCGTGAGTGGCAAACTGTTTGTACAGTCTCAGGATATGTTGAGCCAACTCCTTGACTCCAAAACGGATATATTCCGCACTTGCTGAAATCCTCGCCTGTTCCTGGTCAATTAGAAGTTGCAGTGCGATTCCGCTCATATTGGCTATACTTCCGCTGTTGGTGGAGTTGAGCAGGTCAGACACTCCGCTGACTGTCAGAAACTCATTCAACAGCCGTTGCTCTTCCTCGCCAAATATGGCAGGCACGCTGTCGGTGGTGAGCATCCGTGGGACATTAGAACCCTGGCGGTAGACTAAAATCTTGCCCGGGCTGATACCCTCTTCCTGTAGTTGTTCCACATCGATAGAGCCGTCCTCAACCGTCAGCACTCCCATACTAAGCCGGTTTATAAATTCGTGCTTGCGGTTTTTTACCGCATTGAAAGCCCTTTGTATAGGGATGATTCTATCCACCATACAGGATCCCCAAAACAAGGAGGGCTGCTGGCTGGAAATCTGACGGATGAAGGGCAGACCCCTTTCGCCGTCCTTAAGATTTTTATATGGCAATTCGCCATCAAAGACCAGTTTATCCTCTAACACTATCACCAGACGCCCCTCCGGAAATTCTTTGGATGGCATCTCGTATTTTTCCAGCACCATTGCCTGGTTGTGCTTAATTGTACTGGAGACCTTATTCAGTCCGCCGTTGTTGCTCTCTCCGCTGTTTGCGTGCACGCTGGACAATGCAAAGGTGTCTATATCGCTGCCCGGCACCTTTATCCCCCACATCTGTTCAATAGTGTCCACGCTGTAACTTCGGGCGTGGATGATGCTCCGGCACATAGTTACATCAGCACAGGTGTTGCTGTCCGGATATATCTCAAAGGGCGGACAGACCAGGATATCCACATCGCCCTCAAATATCTTGTCGCCGAGCGGGGTAAGCCCTACCACGGCGCCGGCGCTGTCATTCCAGATGACTTTATAAAATACAGTACCGCAGACCTCACTCCAGTGAGTTGCCTGGGATACCTTTTTACTGAAGTCCAGTTTATCGATGAGCGATTCCAGTATGTCTTTGCTGACCCGAGCATTGCTTATATCCTCCTGGTCACTGGTCGCCGGCAGCACTGTCATAGAGGGGCGGACACTGGAAAGTTTGGCAATCCGTGTTTCCACTATAGGAGCGATATGGTTGTAGACCTCCCGCTCCTCCCAAAAATACTGTCGGTCGATATCCCGTAAGACATCGCTGGAGTTGATATCGCAGAAATGATTGCCCATGACAAAGTTGATATTCAACTGCCACTGTGCATCAAAGGCACGGCGCTCCTCCTTTCTTCTTCTGAAGTCTTCCCAGACCTCCCGAACTATTTCAGCGTCCTTGGTCTGTTTGGTCTTTTTGATTTTTGTTTCCATTTTTTTCTCCTTTTTAGTGGTAATATCAAATCAGCAAATCTGCTGTCTTTGAACCTGAATTTATAAAATATGTTGTTTTTTCATACTTTTTTGGTGTTTTTTACCCTTTTTTGAGTTAATTTTTTGCAAGTTCACTCAAAAGCCGTTCGCGCTCAGCGAGCAGTTCTTCTTTGCTCATAGTGTCATACTTGCTCTTCATCTGCTCCTGGCAGATTTCCAAAAAGGCTTTTGCTGCTGGTATGTCCGGCGGCGAGTGTTTCCGGTTTAACTTCTTCTTGACATTTTTGACCTCACCGGTCTGGTCGTCCACTATCTTCTCCTCGGTGTACTCCTCAAACTCATAGCCCACCGCCCGCCGGAACATTGCCTCCGCTAATTTATCTCGATTAAATTTTACCACCTCTATCTCTCCTTATATCTCTTTATCCGAACCTTGGAAATGAGTTTATCCTTATGCCGTTGAACCTCGGTACGAGTTACTGTCTGATTGGACTTCTCCGGCCGGGACATTATGTAGTACCTCAGTTCATCCAGGGCGTGGTCATCCTTCTTGAGCGGCACATCACTGTTTCCCCACCAGTAGCCCTTGATTTCCCGTATTAAATTGGTACAATTGGCAAAAATCTTCAAGGAAACTCTGCCCGCCACATTTTTCAGATAACTCTTGACCCGGGAGATGCCGCTGAACAAATCCTTGTTGACCCGGGAATTTACCAGTATGCCGTTCTCAAAGAATAACTCGCTCACGCTCTTCTGACTTGCCAGCGTCTTCTGGTCGGCTGCTGAGTCTATAAGTGCCTCCACCATACCGTTAGGACGGGTATGCCAGCCCAGTTGTTTACACTTCTGTTTTATAGCATCGGCATGCCACTCCACGGTGTGACCGGCACTATAGTGCTCAGCAATCACCCAGATATTTCCGTCGAAATCCACCGCATACCAATGTGCGCTGAGCGGATTATGCAGCCCCGGGTCAATCGCTATAATATCAAACCACTCCCGGGGTATCTCAAAGGGCTCAACCACATGTATGGCAGGGTCGAACTCGGAATAGACCAGTCCGCCGTGACAGACAAACTTACCATAGCGCCGACTGTCCAACTCCTCCGGACTGAGTGAACTACTCATCTGCAGTATCTCCTGCTGATCCAGAAAGGGATTGTCCGCCCACTCCATCTCCAGGGTAAAGATATTTGGATCGCACTTAGAATTTAGGTAGATTTCATCATACACCCAACTCAGACCCTTGAGCGGAGTCATAGTGCCAAATATAAGCCCCTTTTTGTCCAGCACACGCATACGACATTCCAGGTATATATCATAGGGCGGCTCCTCGTCGAACCAGACAAAGTCCAGACTGGTGCCCTGAAACTTCTCCCGACCCTGGTCACAACTCTTGAACCCAATCCGGCTAAACTCTCCACTTATATGCTGCACCACCACATAGTCTATTACCCCGTTTTCCGGAGCGCCCTTCCGCCCGGAGAGCATAACCACCTCAACAATCCACTCCGGATTGAGGTATTCCAAAATCTTGCTCTGTGCCACATCCCGCTGCACCTGCTGACTCAGTGACACCACCCATCCAGACACCGCCCGCTTATTCTCTCTGAAGGGGTGAATCCCCCGCGCCAGCCAAACTACCTCTACCGCACCACACTCGCTCTTGCCGCTCCGGTTTCCTCCGAACACCCAGCGATTCCGAGCGCTGCTCTGATGAAAAATTACCTGTTTATGGTGCACAACTTCACCAGTGTTATAGCGCTCCAACTTGTTGTTATTCCGATACTTTGTCAAGGTGCGCTCAATAGCATCCAGTGAGTTCAAAATCTCCAAATACTGCATTTTGCCCCCCTTTTTGGTTTTTTATTGCAGAAAAAAACAATAATTGCACAGACACTGCTCCACAATTATTTGGTAAAATTTAAAAAAGGAGTTTCAAATGAAATTTTACGCCCTGCTGATACCAGCGCTGATGGCGGTCGCCCTGTTGTTTTTTACTCCTGTTTCACCGGGCGCCGTGGAGAGTTACTCGGTAGATTATTTCCGGGTAACCGAAGAGGAAACTATGCTCTACCGCACCGCATCGGAGGATAATACCACTGCAAACTTGTTCTTCAACCTGCCGCAGTCTTATTTTGTGCAGAGTTTGGGCTCGGAGGGAGAGTTCTATAAGGTCAACTATGCCGGAGTGATCGGCTTTGTTTTAAAGGATGCGGTGACCGCTGTCTATGGCACACCCAGCAAACCCTTTGCAGATGCTACCTTTAAAATCAACGGCGTGGCATCGGCGGTAATCCGCTCCAGCCCCGGAGTGCATGGCACCTATCTCGGGCTGCTTCCCTGCGACACTGAGATAGAATTTCTGGGCGAGTTAGAGGGCGAAGAGGCTATGCCTGGTCTTGGCAAGCGCTGGTTTTTTGCGCGTTTTATAAGTTTTGAACAGGGAGTTCTGGTTGGCTATGTCTACGCTCCGCTGACTCAGGAACTGACTGCTATTCCGGAAAATCTAGAAGTGCTGGACACCACAACACCCACAGGTGTTGACCCTGAGGGGATATTTTCTCCCGAACTTTTGAAAGTGGAAAATCTGCTGCTGATTGGAATTTTAAGTCTGGGCGCACTGATTCTGCTTGTGCTTCTCTTTAAGCCGCACAGACGCAGTAAGAAAGAAAAGCAGCACTTGGCAGCGCAGGCACAAATTGCATACACTCCTAAAAAACATGAGGACAACTTCGATTTTTAGTCCAGATTGTACAGGTAGAAAGGAATAGAATATTCCTTCTTTTCTGGCAGTTTTTCCGGAACTTTAAGGCGCTCAGCGCCATTTTTTATGCGGTCGACATTGGCGTTGAACATACCCACTAGCCAGCGCTCTTCCTTGAGGTATTCCTCTAATTGGCTGGCTGTGTAGCCCTGGCGGACAAACCCTGCCGAGCACTGAGCCAGCGCCTTATCCAAATTACGGTGCACACTGCGCACACTTGCTCCGGTGAGTTCGGCAATTTTTTCCGGACTCTGCTTATCTATGAACCTCAGCACCAGCAGTTTACTGCTCTCCGGCTCCATAAACTGTAGACTGTCCTCCACCAGATTTTTCATACATATGAGATGCCTTTTCCTCTCAATCAACTCCATAATTGCCTCTGCAACCCTCAGAGTGTCGGCGTAACCAAAACTATAGTGTGAAGCAGCACTTCGCTCCACCACCATTTTGTCTATGGATTTTATAATCCGGTTGACATAGTTATACGCCTGCAAAATCGTCTTTGCCCAAATTTTCCCCTTCATTTTTTTTCTCCTTTTTTTAAAAAAATAGTGCGTAAATCGTCCGAGGGCGAACCCTACTGCCAGCATTTTATAATATAGGTTTGGCTATTGTCA
>CAYIZA010000028.1:0-5410 GCA_964367965.1 uncultured Christensenella sp.
TGGGAAAAATAGGAGTGGGGATGAAAAAGTTTCTTTCTTTACTGCTGATGATGCTCACGGTGGCATGTCTGGGACTTGTTGGCTGTGCGGACATCTATGCAAACATAAAAATTGAAGTCTCAGAAACTGCGATTGTTTTATCCACTGCTCCGGACAGCGAAGAAGGGCCTCAGGTGAGCCAGGAGTTGGAAGTCAATATCTCCGGACTGGGCGATGTCAATATGGTCAAAAAACTCTATGCTGAATTTCAACCTTCCGGCATTGCCACGGTGAGCAACTGGAAGTACTCCGATGACGGTAACAAGGCGTGGGCGACAGTTTCCGCTCAGGCGGACGGCAAGACTAAACTGTACATAAAGGGGCAGGAAAACAGCATCCGGATCAGCAGCAGCGCTATAGATGTCACAGTAATTCAGCCGGTGGAGTCGGTTACAGTCAACACGAATGTCTTTGTAGGCGTTCCGATTGGCGGGCAAATCAATCTGAAAGACACTGGCGTTTTGGGCTTTTTGCCAAGCACCACCAGTGAGACTGAGATAAATTATAGCATTGCAACCACCAAGGGAATTACAGTTAGCGGCAATATATTATCGGCATCCGAATTGGCTGAACCGGGACTTATAACAATCAACGCACGAAGTACACGGGCAGATGACCCGGAGGACTCGAAATATAACGACCCGAAACTCATAACGACCTTCCAAGTGATGGTATACACTCCGCTTGAGTCAGGCGATATCAAATTTTATAAGGTCAACTCTGTTGAAGAGGTGTCCGATATGCTGCTTACCCTCAATGCCGAGACAACCAACAGGTTTGAGTTTAGTATTATTGCTGGTGACTCGGCGGACTTAATGAAAATAAGTTTTAAAGAGAATTCCAAAACCTTTAAAAACACCGCCAGAATAGTGCCGGGCACAAATAGTTATACCTTTGTTGCAGAAGCGCTGGAGAGCGGCACCTCTTCGGTGACGGTCTGTGTAGATATTGTGGACAGCAGTGGCAATGTCTATTTTACTGCTACCCGAGATTTAGATATCAGGGTGGAGCGAGTGGTGGACACTATGAAGGTGACCTCGGGCGGCGTCACTCAGACCTTTAACAAAAACGATACCGAACGCAGTATGATTCTGAGTGTGTTTAAGCAGAGTGAGTATGACTACCAAGTACTGGGCACTGAGTTTAAAGTGGGGCTGGAGCCGTCTACTGCAGAAACTCCATATTTCACTATGGAACTGTTGAAAATAAACGGGTCGACCGAAAATATGTCTACCCTGAAAAACTCTATATTCCTTAAAACTGAGGACGGCACTGTAGTAAACTTTACCAATATTGACGGCAGATTCCTGACCAAGTCGATATACACCGGCACGGCACTGTTTGCATCCTTTACCGGAGAGGACATAACCCAGGGTTTCACCGTTCGTTTCACTGCAAATTCGCAGGATGCCCGTCTTCCAGTGGCGTATATTGATATTGAATTCAGAAAAGCGGAAAGTGTTGGTGAAATCGTTGCACCGGCTAATATTGTGATTGCCAAGGACGGAGTTGCCAGTGCGATTTTCACCGTGAGCCAGGGAACTCCGAGCAATGCTCAGTTTGATGTATCGATTGATGACAACTCTGTGGCATCCTTCACCTCAACGGGGACAGCCTTGACATTCAATATCACTGCCAAAAATCCAGGCAGCACCACTATGACGATCACCGAGAGAGGCACGCAAAAGAGTGCTAGTTTTGTCATAAAAGTTGTAGTGCCGATGACCGATGTCACCGCCAGCATCAGCGGTACCGGAGTGACTAAAGTAAACAAAGACACTGAGGATGGAATTCTCTTTGAGGCGTGGGTAGACCGCTCCAGTTCTTACAACAGGCAATTTGCAGTGTCTGTGGGAAAAAATCCAACCACTGCCACTGTAGAGAGCGTAAACACTACAGTTGATAGAATAGAGGGACAGGGCGCAATCACAGTGGGCACATATATACATGGCTCCAGTAGTATCGCTATGTCGGCTCCTACTGCTGACGGCGTATTTGAGGTTACACTGAGTGTCAAATTCTGGGAGTTGCAGGGCGATAACTCCGTTGTTGAAAAAACTCAAAATATGATATTTATCATAAATGTCTTCCAGCCAATTACTGGGCTTTCCTGGAGTAGCAGCAGTGTGACAACGGAAAAAACGGTCAGTGTCTATGACGGCAACACACTGACTATGAGCGAGCAAGGCAACTTAAATAAAATCAATTTGACCGCCTATGTGTTGCCTGGCGGAGCATCAAACAGAAATCAATCTATCGAATGGTCTTATTTGAACTCGAGTGATGCTAATTATCTTACCAGTAATCCGGAGACCAACCCGGAAAACTTTACCACCAACACTGGTATTCCGGTCAGCCTTTGGGCAAGCCTGCCCTATCCGATATCTATAGTCGGGGAGGGCGGCTATGACGACCACGAGCGGATTGTCCGTCTCATTGGGAGCATAACCGACCTGGATGGAAGGGTTCACACTGTTACCTGCACAGTGACTATTATGCGTGCAGGGCAGATAACCGGGCTTGGAGTAAAGGACTATGACCCTGTCAATGGTGTATACCTGGAGGTAGGCGGCTCGGCGAGTGCGTCCAACTCAAGTTATGAGGTGCAACCACTAATCTCGGGAGCAACTGCACTCAACTCCAACCTGGCATTGAGTTATGTGTTGTATTCCGAAAAGGGTGGAAATAAGACCCTCTACTTAAATCCCGCTGAAGACCCGGTTTATATTGAAATTGTCAACAACAAGCCGGTCATTAAAGCCAGTACAAAAGTCGGTACTGTTTTTGAAGATGAGTATTCTCTGCGCATATTGCCAAGTTCTATGCTTAATGTAGTGAAAGAAGACAACGAAGAATTGTGGATGCAATTATTTGAAAACGCCAGCGTGAAGTATGATATCAAAATCAAAATCGGCGATGGCAGTGCAACCCGACCATATAAAATCTATACCGAAAACGACCTTATAGATATCGGCAAAAAAGGATTGGACAAAAACTATGTCCTTATGCACGATATCACCCTCACCGAAGTTTGGACGACTATCCCAGGCACCTTTACAGGTTCGTTGACCTCTATGCAATATCAGGCAGAGGTGGTAGAGTTTACCATTTTCGGACTCAGGATAGATACGGCAGTGAGTCAAGGCTATGTAGGACTGTTTGAAAAGTTGGGAATTGAGGCTGTAATTGAAAATATACGAATTGAAACCAACGGTATTACAGTAACTGCAGGCACTCTTACCGGTGACTTGTTCGTAGGTGTGTTAGCAGGAAGTAGCGCCAGCATCCATATCAAAAATGTGGAGGTTTACACCTCTGAGGGAGCCGAAAAAAGTGTCAATGTGAGTGGCGGCACCGGTAGTTTGTATGTCGGCGGATTGGTGGGTGAGAACACTGGGGTTATAGTGGACAGTTCTGCCCAAGTGACTATGAGTATCAACTCTGGTGTTGTTTCCTATGTAGGGGGACTGGTGGGTGTCAACTCAACAATTATTGAGCCAGGCTTTAACTACATTATTCAGGGCACATATGTGAGAATGGAATTCACCATTTTGGAAATCGATGAGGACAACTACCAGGTGGTTATCAATGGTGTGACTTACCTCTACGATTATGATTCAAAGACAATTAAAGACTTAAGCGGCATTGAGCCAGACTTTAATGGGGTTGGTGTTGTCGGGAATGGCTATAGTGTCGAAAATGATGCAACTGTAGTTATTAACTCAACAAGTATGGTGGAAAATCTGGTAACCATTTTCGGAATCGAATACTTCTATGACGGCACTAAGTTGTATGTCCACAATAAACTTGTGGGCAGAGTCAACAAGAGTTTTGTGGTGTCAGAAATTGAGGTTATCGGCTCCGGCATAGTGGGCGGAGTAGTTGGACTTAACTCTGCAAACTCCCGGGTGGAAAACTTTGAAGTTAGAGGCAATATTGTCGCACTGGGTGCGGTTGTTGGCGGCGTGGTCGGCGACAACAGGGGTATTTTGAAAGAAGTTACCAGTTCGGCGACGGTGAACGGCGGAAACTATGTGGGTGGTATTGCCGGTAAAAATAGCGGCAGTATTTCCTATGCAACTATGGAGTTCTACGATATGGAAGACTCCAGCAGTACTGCGGTGACTGGTGTGAATTATGTCGGTGGACTGGTGGGCAGTAGTATCGGTGGAACAATTCGGTACAGTTTTGCCACTTCTTATGTTAAGTATATCCAAGTGTTCCGAAATGCAGTGTTGAATACTAATGAGTTCTATGGTGATGTGTTGGGTTCTTCCTATGTGGGAGGGCTTATCGGAAGTGCAACAGATACTAATATAGTAAGTTGCTTTGCACGACTCAAATTGGGTATAAGCGGAAACAGTCCGGAAAATATAGGCGGACTTATCGGCTATCTGAAAATAAACAACTCCTCTTTCGGGGTAACTGGCGCATATGCAATAACCAGCATTATGATATATGGAAACAATTATGGAGAGAGTTATGGCGGACTGGTGGGGAATGTTCAGATTGATGAAGAGATCGGCGACATACTCCTTATTTCCACTACATACAGTGTGGTGGACAGCGGCAGTGGAATTCAGTTCTATTCGGCATCTTCAAAAAACAACTTTGTGGGGGTATCGAATTCTGCCAATGCGGAAGTTACCTCAAGTAGTTATTTTGCCGGAACCAGTAGTTATGTAACAACAAGTTATGGCGCTGACCACCGCACCCTGGCTAATATGCAAGACCGAGATAAAATTGACGATTGGGGTACCGGCTGGGGTTGGGGAACAATCTGGGCAGACTACGCTAATTCAATAGGGTTTAATGACAACCTGCCGATTCTGTTGCGAGAGGGCGCAGGGGGCACAGAAGCAGGATGGCTTTTCACCAAGGAATTATCCCATATCGGTTTGACCACTGAGGATAAAATAGAATCAGAGGACAGTATTCTTCCAACTATGTTTGAGGTTGAGGAGGGCAAACTGGTAGTGGCACTGGACAACCTCAAAGGAGACAAGAAGATAGTACTTGCCGATTTGATTTCGGTAACCACTAATTTAGACGGCGATGATACTGCGCTCAGAGTGAGTATAAAGTCCAGCGATAGCACCATTGCCGCTGTTCGACAAAACAGTAGCGGCTGGAGTGATGCTGAACTTATTTTCAAAAAATCGGGCACAGTGGAGATAACTATAACCTCACTTCAAAATCCAAGCATAAAAGCCTCTTTCCAAATCTGTGTGATTGGCGGATTTAGCGATTTTTCGCTGAATTACAACGGCAGTGAAATTGAGGAGGGTGATACCTTACAAGTCTATATCAATAGTTCAAACAACATAGTTCCGATTCTGATTCGTGACCTTATTTTTGACAACAGTATTGG
>CAYIZA010000028.1:5510-12846 GCA_964367965.1 uncultured Christensenella sp.
CCTGCTGAACAATTTCTGCACAATGGAGATCACCAGTGACAACCTATTGACCAGCGAAGAAATAAAAAATAAGACCGCTGAGCAAATTGCTGCTTTAAAAACAGAGAAAATAAATGCACTCAACCTTATCCCAAGCATAACAGATATATCCTCAAGCGCAAGCAGTATGACTGTCAGTTACCTGGCACAATTTCCTGAAACCAGACTCCAACAGGATTTGGCGGTGAGTTATAAGTTCACTATCAAGGACGAGTCCGGGAATATTATCAAGGAATTGACACTGCAAATCACTTGGAAACCAAGCAACATTCAGCGACTGGATGTAAAACACTATCTGGATTTATCCAGTTACAGCGACACTTCAGCATCGTCCACCGAAATTTCAACCGGGCGCCTGGGGGTTCTCAAACTGGTGGTAACACCGGAATATGCAGATATAGACTACCTGCTAGTTAGCAGTTCTCAAGCGCTGGGCGACAGGGTAACACTGGAGCAGAAAGAAATTAAAGAGACTGGCAGCGGAAAAGAGTTGGTCAGCCTGGACATTGTTCCGGAGTACACCGCGGAGGGCGCCCTCAAAATAAAAATCAGTGACTTAGGCACTGAGCCGGACTTCAACGGAGTGAGTGAGGGTAATGGCTACAGTATTTCAGGCAATATAGTGACAATAGGCACAGACAATTACACCATATATAACAATAAAGTAACCATCGGCAGCGTGGGATATAATTACAACTCAGACACCAATAAACTGTTCAAATTTGATGGTGTGGTGTACCTGTCCACCTTGCTTTCCTCCGGACTTGCTGAGGGAACAAAATACACCATATCAGTAGTTGGTTATAACAATAATGGCACCCTTCGAGGCACGGGTAATGTTGTTCTGACCACTATGTTTGCGCCATATGTGAGTATGAAAATAGACCAGCCGGTAGGTGTGCTGGGCAATGTAGTGGCACGGGGAACAGTGGCAACAGTAAAGGTAACCGGGGTAGCGCAAAACTCCAATATCATTTTCTCATATAGCGGAGTTGAGCAAGGTACAACCACTAAACAGTGTGTGCTGTTTGGTCAGTCTGACTATACCGAAAGGGGCTATCAGTTCCAGAGCGGCGAACGCCAAAATATAGACAAGGATATTTACCTGTACATAGGCATAGATGCCTTGCACAGTGGTTCTTCAATCACTCTGACCGCCACCATAACATCTACTTCAGCGCTGGGTGGTGTTGAGGTCAGCACCAGAAATATAGAATTGTACATAGTTGATTATATTGTGAGTTCGCTTTCTATTGAAGGAGAATCGGGTACTGCACTGAGTTACAGTATTCAGAATGGCTTTGTGCCGTTGAAAATTAAGTTGAATACCACACTAGAAGAGGACAAGGAAGCCGCTTTTGCGCTGTTTAAGAAGTATGTAATTGCAGCAGACGAAACCGCATTTAAAAACAGTTACACAGCGCTGACGGAAAAGATAGCCAACGCTGAGAAAGATATCAATAGTTTTGGAACTTCACTATCCGTTGAAAAGGCAATCTGGTTCTCCGGCGCAAGTAGCGGATCGGGCAGCCAACTCAACAGTGCTACTAACTATGCCAACTTCGCTGTCCAGGATGTCATCGAGAACAACGAAGTCGGATACTTCAAAATAAAGGGCAAAAATGCAGTTGCAAATCTGCCTTTCTATGCCGCATTTAATTGTTTCTATGAAAAGAAGAGCGGGATTTACGAGGCACAATACTATGTAGGGCAGCAAGCGGTGAGTACTAGCCTGAAAGATAGTGAGCGACAACTGTTGTTAGACTTCACTATCAGTTTTGAGAACACTGCGAATATGGAGAGTCCGGACCCGATTACAAACCAGGAACAGTTGGCAAATATGGCGGTTGGCGGACACTACATAATGATGAACGATATTGATTTGACCGGCTGGGTGCCACTGACCACTGCAATAGGCAGCCTGGACGGCAACGGCTATGTTATCAACCTAAAGGGAATAAGTCCATCTCTCTATGACGGCACCACTCAGAAGACCGTTGTCAATGCAGGATTATTCGATAAGATAGGAACTTTCACCGATTCTAGCGGTAGGTCACAGTCCACTATTTTGAAAAACCTTATCATAGATGTATCCGAACTGATATTTGTAGACCTTTCCAACAGCCAGATACAGGAGGTAAACTTCGGATTTGTTGCCGGCATCAGTGACGGTGGTATCATCTATAACTGTGAAGTGGTTACCCAGGAGAATTATAATATCGTCAAAGACCGTAATACTGCCTGGATGGAGCGATATTCCAATACCAACACCCAGGCGATACCAAATGTAGAACCTTTTGCGCTCAGCACCTTTGTTCAATTGAGAGAGGCTACCAAGACCGCTCTTGCAGCCAACGCAGATGTTAAGCCAACCGTTGTAAGCACTTTTGTAGTGACCAGCGGCACTTCTGCTGTGACAGTAGGCGGAATTGTCGGACAGAACAAGGGCTATATATCCAACTCTCGTGTGGGAAGGGTGACTGACAGCCTCGGCAGAGATATTCCATATATCCTCTCTGCTGATAACAAGGTGACTATCGGTGGAGTACAGTACTCTTACACCGACAAAAGACTTTTAGCGAACGGCGTTGAGCCAGACTTCAACGGCACTAAGAGCGGCACAGGTTATACCACCACCACTGTAAACGGGATAACAACAATATATGTGGAGAGGGCGGGCACTGTTTCCGGAATCAATTTGTTTAGCACTGGAACGCTGGGAGGAATTGCCGGAACTAACACCGGAATAATCGGCTCGAGTTACTTTGCAAACGGCAACCTGATAAACTCTTCATCTTCTACCACTGGCACCGTTACAGGCGGCTTAGTGGGTTTAAACAGCGGTAACATTTCAGCGAGTTACAGCGAGGGAATCACAGCATCTATTGTGGAGGGTTCACTCATCCAGGATGGCACCTCGACCTCTACTGAGGGCGAAGAAGAACAGACAGAAACTCTGGATAAAAATGCAGGCCGTGTCACTATAGGCACTATCTTCTCTAAAGGTACAGTGGGCGGATTTGTACACACCAATAACGGCACAGTAGAGAACTGCTACAGCAATATGATAATTGCCAGTCAATCCGGCGTGGGCGGATTTGTATACAATAATGCACAGACTGCCAGCGTGATTGAAAACTGTTACTCGGTGAGCACTGTCCTGACCCTTAACGCACTTAACGGCGCCTTTACTGGGCTGAATAAAGAACTCAATGTCAACAACAAAGGAACGGTGGAAAACTGCTACTTTATGCAGGGTGAAGATTTAATCATCCATGCCGATGAGCCGGCTGTTGAATTAGTCAAAGAACTGTTTGGCGCTGAAGATAGAGATTCCTTTATCGGCTTTGTGTTTAGTGAAGAAACAGGTGAGAGAACCTGGAAAAATGCAGAAACTGTCGGCATTGCACCTCGTCTGGTACAGGCGGAGAAAGTGGCAATCAGTTTCCGTGACTTTAACCCAAAAACAGACCCAGAAGACACAACTGAAGCCTACACCTATAGTTACTCCACTGAAACCATTATCGGAACAGAGGCAAACCCAGGCATAATCTATAATACCACCAGTTTTGATAGTTGGTTTAGCAACTCTGACAGCAATTATAAGCAAAATCAATATGCCCGAGTGGTGGCAGACATAGACTTTATGGGGCTCAGCCCGACCTATTCCTCATCCAAAACCTTCAGCGGCAACCTGCAGGGTAACGGAATGACTATAAAAGACTTCGGACTGCTGAGCAACAGCGCCGGGGTGAACTATATCGGGCTATTTGCGCAGTTAAACAATGCCACCGTTGCTAACCTAAATATAAGGATAGGCAGTGTTACAGGCACACAGACATACGCTGTGGGCGCTCTAGCCGGAAAAATCGATAGCAGCCAGATTGAGAACATAAAGATCCTTGCCAGGGATTCTAATTCCAAAGTTACTGCCTATAATGTGGCGGGCGGGTTGGCTGGAGTGATAAAAGGCACCTTTATGCAGAATGTAAAGAGCAAGGTTTCGGTCTACACGGCATATGATATACAAGCAACTAATAACTATGTGTACTACAATTCTGACACTCTCACTCTGCAGAAGAATATTTCCTATGCCGGAGGCATTGCCGGTGTTCTCACCACCGATAGAAACTATGGCGACAATATGGCAAAACCAATCGTAGTGAATAATATGACTACTGGCAACATTGAAATCCAGGGACATATTGTAGGTGGAGTATTTGGCTTGGTGGACACCAACGCTGTAGTTTCACGCACACGATTTATAGTATTGACGGAGAGCCAGAAACTCAACGGACTGAGCGTTGCAGGTGGTCTGGTAGGAGAGAACCGTGGAGTGATAACTCGCTCTTACATAGGGGCGGATGTTTTGTCACAGCAGAATATGGACAGTGCACTGCAGAATGACCTCAATCCCGAAATACATCAGGGTGGACAGAATTTGTTTGTGGGCAACTCCAATGTCATCGGTGGACTGGTCGGACTTAACCGTGCAAGCAGTGATGCGAGCAGCAATGAAATTAACGGACTGATTGAGTTCTCATATTCCCGTGTTGCAGTAGTAAATACCAAAGCCAAAGTAGCAGGCGGAATTATCGGTATGGCAGTGGATGAGAAGTTCTTCACCGGTGGCGGAAACGGAACCACTATCAATCTTAAGGAAATATCGACAACTACCAGGACTCAAACCATAGAAATGGAAAACAACAGTGAGAACACAGTCAAAATCTTCGGTAAAGAGTTTGACAAATCCTCTGCCTATCTAAATAATATCTACACCACCTCCAGCGTGACAGCAGCGGATATCGCAGGTGGTCTGGTGGGTATTGCTTTCGGTCCAATTAACACAGCGGTGATGAGTGACAACGATACCGCACTGGCAGTTTTGCCGTATAAAATAACTGGGACTACTAAGGGCGTGGTGGTCGGCAAGGCACTATATAGCGTAACCAACCACGAGAAAACGCTGGTACTTTTCGCTCACAACGACAGTGACTTTAGCCCGGCTGGCGATGTTGTAGTGGCTCAGATAAGTGGTACTAATCAGCAATTCGTCGGGAATGTTGCTGCATCCTCAACTCGGGATTTTGAGAAGAAGATAACAGAAGGCATAACACTTGCCGAGGTTGCCAGCAATCCGGTAAGTTCAGAGCAAGCATTTGCCAACTTTGACAGGCTTTCCGGAACTTGGAATTTTGACGACGAACTGACTGATAAAATCTTCCCGCAGATTAAACTTGGCGCCATTACTGTTACTATTGAGATAAAAACTGCCGAGGAATTCCTGGAAAATATTGTCCCAGGAAAGGGCGGACGGTTCCGCATAACCCAGGACATTGTCTTCGACTTCAGTGATGCCGCTATCCGGAACAAATTCCCTCGGGCTATCTCGGCAAACAATACTATTTCAGGGCAGATTGAGGGTTTTGCCATCAATGTCGCCGGTAAAAATAAAGGTGACCCGATCACTATAACGGTTAAAAATATACCAACAAGTGACTACGCTTTCAACTCTTTCTTTGGATATGTATCCAGTCTAACTCTGGGTAATATAAACTTTAAGTTCGGTTCAACTGGAGAGGTGAATGCAAACACCACGACAGACAACAATTTCGGATTGCTGGCAAACCAGGCACAGAACTCCAGTTTTGTGAAAGTCGGAATTTCTTCAGCAAATGCAGATGATGCAAATATCATCTTTGTTCCAAACGGCAAAAAAGCGGTGGGAGCCTTTGTTGGGCAGGCTAACAACTGCAGTTTTGAGAGAATCTCACTTGCTGGTGTGGAATTTAAGAATGATAATTATATAATACCGGAGGAGAGCAGTACCAACACCACCTGCGATGTTTACTTCGGCGGAGTCTTTGGTATAGGAATGGGAAACAACAGTGCGGTTGCTATAACCGATTTGAACTGGAAAATGAACCTGTCCGCTACCCCATATAATTCGGGCGCAAGCAGTAAAATTGCAATCGGCGGAGTGGCTGGTTTTAACCAGGGACAGGCAAGGTTTGGCAAAAAAGATGAACAGATCAGCACTCTGGGCACAATTGAAATCAATCTTAAAGCAACAAATATAAACGAAATCTATATAGGCGGAGTTCTTGGGCAGAGCGGAACTAATTGTATCATCGACGGGCTGACTACCACTTTATTTAGTGCCGATGTTGACATTATTGGGGAAGGAACTCCAGAGAATATCTATATGGGTGGACTGGTTGGCTCAGACATTAAAACACAGGTGGCGGATGTAAATATCACATCCAGTTTAACACTGGAGGGTAAGGGCAACTCAATCTATGCCGGTGGACTGTTCGGAAAACTGATTAGCAATGTATCTATGGGAGAAACGGTCTCACAGCCGATTTTCAATTCAGTAGCGGATACCGACATTGTGATAGACAGCCGGACCGCCAATGCTAAAGTCTATGCGGGCGGACTGGTCGGCGACCTCCAGACTATAATAAAAGATAGCGCGGGCTCACAGACAGCCGGAACTCCGCTATACAGTCAGAACTTTGCAAGTGGAAGCATAAACCTTTCAGCGGTCAGCGGTTCAAACAGAGTGAGTGCCGGCGGATTATTAGGAAATTCCAACTGCATAAAAGAGGAGGGCAAACAGGAGTACCTTCCTCTGGGAATCTTCACCATACTCAACAGTGCCAGCGATGTAGATATCACAGTAAGCGGATTTAAAACCAGTTATATAGGCGGAATTGCAGGCTATAACTCACTGCAAATAGATACTTGTATATCCTATGGACTGCTCAGTTTCACAGCAACCACTAATAATTCAGAGGTAGTCAACCTCGGCGGAATTGCAGGCCGCACCTCTAACAAGGTGGTAAATTGTCTGTCTGCAGGGCTTATCTCTAACAACAATATGCTGATGAACAATATAGGTGCAGTTATCGGTAAGTATGAACAGGTGAGCGGTACTATAGGAGTTACAACAGTGGCTAAAGATAGTTTCTATTGCTTGGAACTCAATGGCACAATACAGGAAGACTATGTTGCTACCAGTTTAAGTCTGAGTGAAATATTAAATGGTGCAACAACGATTAAAGCCAATTGGATTTTCAACCAGGACGGCGACGGTACCTGGCTGCCGGTAGTCAATGCATTGAGGGATATAGTGCCGGCAAGCGCCAACACTAAAGTAGAAAAAATAGCAAACTGGAGTACCTTGGTTAGTATACTGGAAGACAACACAAGCCCTCGCCGTTCAGTAATGTTTACAGCAGATATCAGCCCAACTGCAGATCTGGGAAATGACCTGACCAACATAGGACGACTG
>CAYIZA010000029.1:0-4601 GCA_964367965.1 uncultured Christensenella sp.
GCTGGAGGTAGTGGATAAAAACCTACAGCCACTGGTTAAAGAAAATGGCAACTACAACCTATTTTATGGTACCGATATTGACGGCGACGAGGTGTACTACTATCTCAAACTCAGTGCCGATACCTCGCTGGAGAGCCTGGGAGTAAATCTAGTTGGGCAGGAGGATGAAGACCGCTGGAGCGTGGCGGAAGACATTATGCCAATCTTCGCTGAAGACTGCCGTGTGAGATATGTGCCTATACGAATAAGCGGTGCGGGTTTGAGTAGTTTAAGTGTGATTTTGAGCGATACAGGGCACAATCTCACCTTGAATCTATCCACCAACGAGATAATTTTACAACTCTGGGCTCTGGTATCAGATGCTGAGGTGACGGTGAGTCCTGCTGTTTTTGAGGAAGACAGGTACACACTCTATCTGCCCGGAGGTGGGGCAGCAGAATGGGCAGCAGCACACAGTGCAGGAAAATACAATTACGCCCTCATTGCCGTTGACATCTTGTCGCTTAATTGTTATAATTCTTTTAGTGCTAGAGTGGCGAACAGCGGGATATTGACGGTAAATCAATTGAATGAGAACTCTTTCTATGTAAAGGTTCAGGCACTGGGCAAAGTTCAGGTGTCTATCACTGCCGATGACGGATGCGGCTTCAGCAGAGTGCTGGAGTTTGAGGTAAAGGCGATTGGAGTACAGAACTTCAGTTTTTACTCCGAGGAGAAGATAACTCTGACAATGGGCGAACAGGAGACTGTAAATCTGGCAGTGTCAAACATAACTCCCAACTACGCAACAGACAGTTGCAGGTTGGAAATTATAGGAGGAGATTTGACTTCGGTGAGTTTATCGGCAGACGGCACTCTCACCGCACTGACTCCGGGCAGTTGTCTGGTAAAAGTTTCGCTGGGTGAGTGTTTTAAGGTCTATGCTGTTGTGGTACGGCAGCCGGGTCCGGAGGTCGCTCCAGTAGAACAGACCGAGTACTGGGTGGAAGTGTTTGGCAGTGTGGAAATACCACTCAAAGATTTTCAGGGGAGGGAAATAAGTGGCTGCGAGGTGAGGTGGAAGATACTCACAATTGAGGGCCAACTGTCTAACTTCATCTTTGAACGCTTACTCAACACAATAACTGTCTATTGTATAGCACCCGGCATAATACAGTTTCAGCTAGAGTTGCTAGAGTATGGCAAGTTGGTCTACACCAGCGATACAATAACTCTGAGAAGTGAGTGAGTGCAGACAAAGTGGCGATTGTAAAACACTTAAAAGGGGAAATCAATCCTGCAAACCAACATTAAAAATTTTAAATTTACTGATCCAGCCTTGCAAAGCTTATAAATAAAAATTTAACATAGGGGCATATTAAAACAGGAGGAATTATGGCAAAGAAAGGCACTATATCAGCACTGACCACTGTGGCATACAGTATTGTTTTTGTTATACTTGCAATCAGTGCTGTTGTGCTGGTTCAAATTGCTGCTTTTGGGATAGGACAGCGGGATGAGCCAATCACCGGTCTGCTGGTTAGTTCGGAGGGAGCGCAAAACAATGCTCTAAATGTAGTACAGTATGAGGATTCTGTGTTCACCGAGATTACTATGCAGATTAAGGGTGTGGAAGTGCCCGATGAGTCTGGTGCTTCCGGAGAGGTAGACTATAGTTCAAAACGAGTAAATATTTCGGTACGAACGGCACAAAACCAAGTTTGGGAAAATAACACCACCCGACCTGCCGATATAAAAGTTGTCACAGCAACTGAGGGCAGTGTGAGTGGCGAGGTTGGAATCAATGAGGTTTTTACCCTGGTGCTGCGTACTCATCAGGAAAACAATGCCGCCGGGGAGTTGGCTGATTACCTTATCGGCGGAACTTGTTACATATATGCACACACCACAGACGGTGTCTATGTAGCCACCCCTTTGGCGGTCAATATCGATGTGCCGGTGGAGTCTATTTCGGTGGTTGTTTTTGACTATCGGGAGGAAGATATCACCGACTCGGTCAACGCTGCTGAAAACGCACAGATGTTTATAAAAGGTGACCAACTTCAGTTGGGCATTACCGCTATTCCAAGCAATAGTTTGAATCCGGTTGCCGGGTGGGTATCCAAGTTGGCGGACTTCCGTTTTACAAGCGGAACCAACGATAAAGAAGCGACTCTGACTTCTGCCGGGCTCTTTACAGTTACCGGCGAAACTCCCTCCGAAACCGGAACTTGTGAGATTCAGGCAAAGATTTCTAAACACTTCGGAGTTTCCGCAAGCACTGAAAAGAACTATGTGGAGTCCGAAAAAATAACCATTCAGACAGCGCCAGTTGAACTGGAAAGCATATTGATAGGAAATACTGTCGTTGCCAACAACGGCATCACTCTCTATGTTGGGGCGGACGGCAAACTCAAGTTGCAGGCACTCAGCGGAGTGGCTAATGCAACTGCGTTGAATCTATCACTGCGGTCTAAACACTATACTCATGGTGAAGACCCGCTGGCAGAGGAAACCAGTTCGCTTGAACTGGAAATTGTAAGGAATTTCACCGGAGACACTGACCCGACCACTAACTTTGTTTCATTATATCAAAATGCAGTAGTCCGAAACAGCCATTCGGTTACCGGTTCCAATGTGGTGTGGGAGATTGAGGGATATCGTCCGCTCGTTGCAGGCGAGAAACTTCAACTCAGAGTTAAATACCCTGCCTTTTATGAAAGTACCTACACCCTGACCGAGGGCAAGGTTATTATCAATGGTGTGGAATATGAATACCTTTCAGACAAACTCTATACTGAGCCGGACTTCAATGGAGACGGGGAAGAGAAGGGTTACAGCATTGCCGGAACAACGCTGACAATAACCACAGGCGCCTATGCAGGTACCTACACCATTGCGGGAGGGAAAGTGCTAATCGGCGATGTTGAATACACCCACCTCTCCGGGAAAATATATAGCGAACCGGACTTCAACGGTAAGGGTGCGGGCTTAGGCTACAGCATTTCAGGAACAACGGTCACAGTGGAGACCGGCTGTATCTACCTTGACCTCAATGTTATAACGATCAACCCTACCGGATTTAGTTATGCTAGCCAGAGTTCTACAATGGAGATTACTAAATCCACCGACGCTATTACCGGTGAAGAAAGCCTTTTCCAGGACAGCAGCATAGATGTGACAGGACTGGCTGTGCCGACCGGTACCAATATGACCTACACCAAGTGGGTCTACTTCAAAGAAGTTAGTTCCAGCAATATCAATGCGGTGGGCAGTGATATTATTGACCTCAGTGCTGCCGGGCAGTTGCAGATGTTTGAAGGCACATACAACTATAGTAGCCGCATTTATGCAAAGGGCGGCGGCGAGGTTAAAATCCGTGCCTATCTGGTTCGAACCGATGCTTCTGGCAATCCGCTTAACTACAACTACCAGCCACTGACAGTGGACGACAATACCGGTTGGATGTTGGAGAGCAGCGAATTCAACCCGGCTACCGACCTCAACAAGTTTGTGGTGGTCTATCGGGCACTTTCTGATCACACCGTAAAGATAACCGAAAAACTGACTGAGATAAAATTCTTTGCAGACGCCGCACTGACTGAGGCGCTGCAGACATCCACCGAAAATATGTTTACCATAGGCACTGGTGTTGATAACACAAAGACGATTTACGCACGGGCAAACTCCAGATTTGCACTTTTGGAATACTACAAATTAACCGGCTTAGACATAATTATAATGGAGATACAGGATGCGGCTACAGGCAGCGAACTGTCGACGGTGGAATGTGAAGATATTATCATTAAAGAGGAAACAACGGTAGAGGGTTCAACTTTCTATGAAACTGTCTACTTACAACTAAATATTACTCCGACCACCGAGGCTGAATTTAAGATTGGATTTAGGCAGGGAGATTACAGCAAAGGTATAGCGTATATCAAGGCTAAAAATGTTGAAATAACCGGGGTAGAAGTCGATTTTGGCGGACTTAACTTTAAGCCGCTAGGCGGATTCTATGATGTCGCTGATGGCAGAGTGGTGATAGACGGCGTGGAATACCTCTATGATGCCACGGCTAATTTGCTGTACCAGGCAGGCGATGAGGTGAGTTTCGAGTACCAGGTAACCGCAGGTGAAACTGTAACAGTAACAGTAGATGGAAATGCCTATCTTGTTACAGACAATAAGGTTGCAATAGATGGCAACATTTATGTATTCATTAACAACAAACTCTATTGTCAAGCGGATTTGAATGGAAAGGCATACGCCGTTATCAATAATTCTGTCAAGATATTTGAGGGCGACTACGCTGGCAACTACCCTCTTTCAGATACCATAGGCGGAGTGTCGTACACCTACCACTCAGACACCTACAAACTCAGTAACTCTCTCGGCATCGAGGCGAACTTCAACGGCACCGGATACACCATAAGCACGGTTGGTGAAGTCACCACCATTGTTGTGAATGAGGGAGCAAAGACGCTCAGCGTTTACCAAAATGAGTCCGGGTGGTTTACTGACACAGCAGGCTCAGAAATATGGGCTTTGCCTACCACTGTTAAATACAGTGTCAGCGAGGATGATGCGGCACGGGGGCTTAAACCTAGTTTCCCTGTCTT
>CAYIZA010000029.1:4701-6289 GCA_964367965.1 uncultured Christensenella sp.
AACAAACCAGTGGAATCGAGCAGTGGTCGCTCTGCCATCGGAAAGGCAAAGGCTATTCCCAAGATAAAAGTCCGCAACATTTCGGAGCCTATTTTAAAGCGCAAAAAGGTGGAAGCATCCGACAGAACGCCGAAAATTGAGATGCCTAAATTCAATTTTGAGGACTTCAGAAAACTCAGTTTTGATGAGCAGACCAGTATGTTCAATGTCATCAAGGAGGTCTTTGGAAACCTCCGGGAATCTATGGATTATATCGACAAAGAGACTTACGATATGGCATATTACACTCTGCTGACCGAGGTTTTTGAGTTGGCAGTGGAGAAAAATGTAGCGGCGATGGACTTCCTGTGTTATCTGTATAAGCGGGGCTCTGAGGGATATTTGCCGGCTAACCTGACACTTGCGCACAAGTGGGGTATGTTGGCGATCTCCTGCGGCAGCAAACTTTCCATTGACCGCCTGCGCCTGTTCCTCGACCCGGTTTTTGATTTTGTGGTTCGGGAAGGGCTGGTGGCGAAGATGATGGTAAGCAATGAGTTGGATGAAGGCGAGGGCGTCTTCTTTGTGGCTGAGACCTTTGCTGAACTCTACCTGGAGCGGATGAAGATAAATCTGCTGACTATGGCGCGGGAGGATCCGCTGCAGTCAGACAGCAACTTCAAGCGCTTTCTCAATGAAGCGAACAAGGTTCGCTCCGAGGTATTGCCGGATATGGTGAAATATCTGACCTAAGAGGAAAGTTTCTGAAACTTTTAGTGTGCATAAAAAGACGGGTTACCGTCTTTTTTATATGTTTTGATCAAAGAGATTGCCCTGACGAAAAGCGGATTCATCAATAGAATTTTATGCTGTCGGAATATCTCGCTGCCGCAAGCCCAGTCGAATAGAAAATAAAAAAACCCTTGTGTCCTGCAAAAAAGGTTATAAAATATGAATAAAAAGTTGTATTTTTCTAACACTAATTCAAAGAACGGTTAAGGGTGAGATAATGAAAAATACCAGCGCAATCAGGCGGGTGGACGAGTTGGGTCGTGTGGTGCTACCCAAGGAGATTCGGGAGGAGTTGAGGATATTTGTCGGCAGCGTGGTCGAGATACGGCTGGATGCGGACAAAAATGTGGTGATTTCCAAGAGTAGCAAACTGAAAAAAATCGGCGATTTTGCCGATATGTGCACCCGCAGCCTGAGGGAGTTTGTAAACCTGAGGGTGTTTCTCTGTGACAACGACCAGGTTCTGAGCGTAGAGAACGCTCCCAAAAAGAAGTTTTTGCAGGCGCCTATACACCCCAAACTGTTTGAGGCTTTTCAAAAAAGGGAGGTGCAGATACTGCAGCATCCGCATTTGATAGCGGTGACCGATGACTCTTTTTCGCTGGAGGGCGTAACCACTCAGGGAATTTTCCCGGTGAGCGCCCACGGTGACCTATGTGGCGGACTGGTGGTCTGCAGCACTACTTTTGTCTCCAATTTTGACTCAGTAAAGCCAATCTATAATTTTTTAATAGATTACCTCAACGAGTAGGGCGAGGTTGCCCCACTCAGGTGAAAAAACAGTAAACTTTTTGAAAGCACGAGTAAAATTCCAGCC
>CAYIZA010000029.1:6389-12172 GCA_964367965.1 uncultured Christensenella sp.
AACTCATCCTTCTTTCTTTGCCATATTTTTGAGTGTTTTCAGCATAAGGTCGCTGTATTTTTTAGATTTTTCAAAGAGGCGGTTGGCAATCTCCGGGTTTTTGGACAACAGGTTGGCGAATCGCCTTTCACCTTTCAGAAAATCAAAGTAGTCCAGGGTAGGCTCCGGGCTGTCCAGTTTGACGGTGCCATTTGCCGGGTCACGGCGGAATAGATGCCAAAAACCGCTCTGAACCGCTTTACGCATCTCCAGCATCGGGTTGGACATATCTATACCATGGCTGATACAGGTGGAGTATGCCACAATCAGCGACGGGCCCTGGTGCTGGCACGCTTCACGCATGGCGGTAAGGCTCTGCATCATATTGGCGCCCATAGCAATCTGAGCAACATATACATTGGGGTAGTTCATCGCAATCATAGCGAGATTTTTCTTGGAAGTGGTCTTGCCGAACTCGGCAAACTTTGCCACCGTACCTGCCGGTGTCGCTTTAGAGGACTGTCCGCCCGTGTTGCTGTATACTTGGGTGTCCAGAACTAATATATTCACATTTTCGTTGCTGGCGAGGATATGGTCGAGTCCGCCGTATCCGATATCATAAGCCCAGCCGTCACCGCCGATAATCCAGATGCTCTTCTGTGGCAGAAATTCACTTAGGTTGAGGATATCCTGCAGTGTTTTACTGAGAGGAGCAGTTGCTTTTTTGCGCTCTTTCTCCACTGCTTTAATAAGTGCTGCCGAAGCCTTTTTGTTGCGGTCGAAGTCGGTCAGGCTGTCCAGCCATTCCTGGAACTCAGCACTACAGCCGCTCTTTTGTTCTAATGCCTGAGTTAGCAGCAGTTTGAGTTTTGCTGTCTGGGTGGTGTTTGCCAGATTCATACCGAATCCGAATTCAGCGTTATCCTCGAACAGACTGTTTGCCCACGCCGGGCCGGCTCCCTTGCTGTCTGTGCTGTAGGGGCAGGTCGGGTAGGATCCGCCGTATATACTGGAGCAGCCGGTGGCGTTTGCAATCACCATACTGTCGCCGAAGAGTGAGGTGGCGAGTTTGATATAAGGCGTTTCGCCACAGCCGGCACAGGCACCGCTGAACTGGAAGTAGCACGGCGCAAACTGGCTGCCCTTGAGTGAGTTTTTATCGAAGAGAGCAGGGTCGTTCTGATGCGAACTGGCAAACTCAAAGTTGGCTTTCTGCTCAGCGACCTGTTGCTCTGCATTGGACATAACCAGTGCTTTTTGCAGAGCCGGACAGACATTTGCACAACTGCCGCAGCCGGTGCAGTCCATCGGACTTATCTGTATCCGGTACTCATAATTTGCGGCGCCCAGTGCCGGTATGGTCTTGAAATCGGTCGGGCGTTTAGTTTTTTTATCTATGATTACAGGCTTAATAGCGCCGTGCGGACAGACAAAACTGCACATATTACACTGCACACAGTTCTGGCTGAGCCAGCAGGGAATCTCGGGTGCGACGCCTCGTTTTTCAAACTGGGCGGTGTTGGTTGGAACCCGTCCGTCCGGACTGAAAGCGCTGCAAGGCAGGGTGTTTCCACACATACTCTGAATTGGTTTGATAACCTCTTCGTTGAAAGCGGAGGTCTGTTGCGCAGCGGTAGTTTCCAGTCCGGACTGGGCTTTTTCCCAGGACTTTGGCACGCTGACCTTTTGTATACTCTCGGCGCCCAAGTCTATTGCCCGGAAATTGCTCTCCACCACCTGTTGCCCGGCTTTTTTATAGGATTTTTCCGCCATAGTTTTCATCTGCTTTTTCGCCTCTTCAAACTCCACAATATTTGATAACTTGAAGAAAGCACTCTGCATTATAGTGTTGATTTTTCCGTGTAATTTTAACTTTTCGGCGATTTCAAAGGCATCTATGATATAAAACTGGACTTTTTTGGCAAAGATTTCCCGCTTCAGCGCTGCTGGAAGTTTTTGCTCCAGTTGCTCCAGATTCCAACTGCAATTGAGTAGAAAGGTGCCGCCTGGTTTTAATCGCTCCAGAATCTGGTAGCGTCCGATAAATCGTTCGTTGTGGCAGGCGATGAAGTCCGCCGCCTGAATTTCATATGGCGCTTGAATCTTCTGTTTTCCGAATCGCAGGTGCGAAATGGTTATGCTGCCGCTCTTTTTGCTGTCGTATACAAAATAGCCCTGGGTGTGGAGTGCGGTGGCGTCGCCTATCAGTTTAATACTGTTTTTGTTGGCGCTGACCGTTCCGTCGCTGCCCAATCCATAGAAAAGGCATTGCATACCGTGGTATCCGAGTTCAAAATCCGGCACCTCAAGTGAGGAAGAACTGAGGTCGTCGGTGATGCCCACAGTGAAGTGGTTTTTTTGCTGCTTTTGCATATTTTGCAGAACGGCAACTGCCATAGCAGGGGTAAAATCCTTACTGCCTAGCCCGTATCGTCCGCCCAGCACTGATATCTTTCTCCCGCACTCTGCTATACTGGTCAGCACATCCTGGTACAGTGGTTCGCCGGCGCTGCCGCTCTCTTTAGTGCGATCCAGCACGGTGATTTTCTGTACTGTCTTAGGCAGTGCTGCCATAAACGCTTCCGGGTAGAATGGACGGAATAAGCGAACTTTCAGCAGCCCCAGTTTTTCACCTTTGGCTATGCGCTGTTCCAGTACGCTTTGCATGGTTTCGCACCCGCTGCCCATCATAACGATGACCTGGCTGGCATCCGGGCTGCCGGTATACTCATAGGGGGAATAGTGGCGCCCTGTCATCTTGCCGAACGCTTGCATAGCGTTCTGCATATGCCCCAGAACCTGGCTGTAAAGTGTATTAGCAGCCTCACGATTTTGAAAGAAGACATCCGGGTTTTGCGCCGTACCCTGCTGGTGCGGATGAGTGGGAGAAAGGCATCGGCTGCGGAATTCCTGCACCTTATCCTGTGGAATGAGTTTGGCTATTTCTTCCGTTTCCAGCACCTGAATTTTGTTTATTTCGTGCGAGGTGCGGAAGCCGTCAAAGAAGTGGAGGAAAGGCACCCGTGCGTTGAGAGTGGTCATCATAGCGAGGGTTGCAAAGTCGTGCGCCTCCTGCACCGTGTTGGAGCAGAGCATCGCAAAACCGGTCTGCCGGCAAGCCATTACATCGCTGTGGTCGCCGAATATGGAAAGAGCGTGGGTGGCTATACTGCGTGCTGAAATATGAAAGACACAGGGCAGTAGTTCGCCTGCAATTTTATACATATTTGGCAGCATCAGCAGTAGCCCCTGGCTCGCTGTGAAAGTGGTGGTAAGTGCACCGCTCAAAAGACTGCCGTGTAGAGCGCCGGCGGCTCCTGCCTCACTCTGCATCTGTGTCACTCGCATAGGAGCGCCAAATATAGTGGGTTTATTCTCACCGCTCCACTGGTCACAGAGTTCTGCCATACCCGTGCTGGGGGTAATCGGGTATATGACAGCAATCTCATTGCAGGCATAGGCGCTAAGCGCAGCGGCGGTATTTCCGTCCAAAGTTACTGTTTTCAAATTTCTTTCCTCCTGAAATTTCTGTTTTTATTATACTTTAAACCGTTGAAATAATCAATTAAAACCCCTATGTATTTGACAGTTTGTGCAAAGTTTGTTAAACTGACAACTAGAGGGCTTTTCAGAGATTATAATAAAGTTAGAGAATATGGCGGGATTAGCGCTACTGCCAAAGTGCAGGGCAAGACAGTGAATTCTGTTATGAAATAACTCAACAAAAAACCGAGGGAACCAAATCGGCGACTCGCTATCGCAAAAAAGGTGTGAAAGATGAAACGCATTAAACTTATCATCCAATATTTGGGAACAAACTATGCTGGCTGGCAGATTCAGCCGGGGCATCCCACTGTCCAGGGTATGCTGGAAAAAGCCATAGAGGAGGGGCTGGGCGAGGCATCCGAAGTCCACGGAAGTGGCCGAACCGATGCCGGAGTGCATGCCTTTGCGGCGAGTGCGCACTTTGACACCAACTCGGTCATCAATCCAAATAAAATCTATGCTGTGCTCAACCGGTTTCTGCCGGGCGATATAAGAGTGCTTGCATCTGAACAGGTGGCGGACACCTTTCACGCACGCTTTAGTGCGGTGGAAAAGACTTATGAGTATCGTTTTTATGTCAGCACTGTAAACCTGCCTCTTTTGGATGCCACCCACGCCAGGGTGGGCTATGCTTTTGACTTCGACCAGGCACTCGCTGCCTGCCAGGCTTTTCTGGGAACGCACGACTTTAAAGGCTTTTGCAGCAGCGGTGGTAAGATAAAAGACACCACCCGAACCATATCCAGGATAGCGCTTTCGGCAGGTAGCGATGCTACCTTTTGTCTCAGTGTTACCGGCAACGGTTTTTTATATAATATGGTACGGATTATCGCCGGCACTATCATTGAAGTTGGGTGCGGCAAGTTGTCTGCCAGCGATATGCCGGAAATCATTGCCAGCGGCGACCGCAACCGTGCAGGTAAGACTGCCCAACCCTGTGGGCTGGCGCTCAGAGAAGTGAGATATTAGAAAGGCTTTTTAAAGCATAAAACGCAAGCGGCTTAAAGCCTAAAAAGCAAGCGACTTAAAGCCTGGGAAAAAAAGCAATCGGCATTAAAAAAAGGAGTTAACTCCTTTTTTTAATTAAACATTATTACAGTTCAGACAGGCTGAAAGTATTAATGCTGTAGGGTATCGGTCCGACAAGCAAAATCAATAAATTTTACAAGACATTTTTTTGATTTTGAATTTGCTTATGCAACCTTGAAGTAGTAAACCATAGTTGCCATTACAGCCTCGGTATCCTCATCAATGAATTCCATGCTTGCGGTCAGGTACGCACCCTGTACAACGAATGTCAACCCCGTCTCGATCTCGTCGTCTGCCCAAGGGATTGTCACTTCGTTCTCTACCTGTGTGTATGTGGTTTCGTTTGTGTTTGTGGTAGTTTCTCCAGGTTCTTCAGCCTCTGACACAAAGGTAACAGTTACAGCGCAATCTGCCTTAAAGTTAAGCCCGACAATTCCATAATAGCCCCGTGCAAGAGCAAATTCTTCCATCTCGGCATCGGTGGTAACGCCTGGTGCTGTACTGTACGCCTCCTCTTTGTCGGCAGGAGTGGCAGTCTCTCCCCACTTAAGAGTAACACGGTGTAGCTCTAGGTTTTTCCCCTCCACTGTGCCTATGTTTGCAGGTCCGCAGGCAGAAAGTACTAATGCTACTGGGAACATCACTGCGACAAGCAAGCTCATCAATAAGTTTTTTGCTTTCATAAATAATCCTCCTTTTTATTTAATGGCAAGCAACCATTATAATCAATGTATACTACAAAGATTTTACAAAGTCAACCGATTTTTTGGAATATCGTTAAGATTAATTTATTTTTGCGCCGTTAGTCAAAATAATCCAAAAATCGCCACTTGCGTGGAGATGATTTTCACCTTTCATTCATAATTATAAAGAGGATTTCATAGATTTAACTGTATATTAACTAGAAAAGGAGAACTTATGGAAAGCCAAACTATTTACAAAGATATTGCTGAGCGCACCAACGGGGATATATATGTCGGGGTTGTCGGACCGGTCCGAGTGGGTAAGTCGACCTTTATCTGCAGGTTTATGGAGGAGTTCGTGGTGCCCCGCATTGCGAATAAAAATACCCGGGCGTGTGCTATAGATGAGTTACCACAGAGTGCTGACGGCTTACAGATTATGACTACACAACCCAAGTTCGTGTCAGCGGAGAGCGTGAAAGTCCAACTGCCCGGCGGTATCTCGATGAATCTCAAAATGATAGACTGTGTGGGCTATTTTGTGCC
>CAYIZA010000030.1:0-3225 GCA_964367965.1 uncultured Christensenella sp.
GTAACATTATTTAAAAGATTAAGCAAAATTTAGTTTTTTCAAATCTTTAAAAGCAGACTCCAGGTGTTCAGAATAACACCAATTTTATTCAAATATTACTTATAAACCCTGGTATAGTCCTTTTCGTCTTCAGGCACAGGCGGAGTCGGAACACTAGCTGGCGTGCTTAAAATGAAGTCCGCTTGAACTCACTAATGCAAATTTTATAGTGCTTTCCCCCAACATCAATTGCCAATATTGTTGCTATAGTGTCTCTCATCTAATTAAAAGTAATTACAACACAAAAAATATATTTTGTAAATATTATTTGTAGCAAAATCAAAAAATTGTTAAGCAGAGCTTTATAAGAGTGTTTCTCAAAAATCCATCGACTTCTGACCTGGTTTTGCCTGAGCTTCTCCTTGCGATTTCATAGCTTTTTCTACAACTCTTGCCTGTGCTCCATCCAGAATCAGATTGTTGATTTCAGGGCTACAGTTGTACTCCAGTTCTTTGCCGCATGTCTTTTCATAGATTGATTTTTGCCACAAAAACGCTTTCCTCATCATTTCTTCAACATTTTCTTCGTGGGTTTTATCGGGGTTATTCCAAATCTCTTCGCCGATATAAAAAGTCAACTCTTTGTTTGCCTCAGGGTTAGAGGCATCGTGTGGTCCAGTTTGCTTTAGAGTTGTGAACACTGGAATTATCGGTTTATTGTTTTCAATAGCGATATGAAAAGCCCCGCTGCGCATTACCTGCGGTTTCTCATAGGTAAGCCAGAGCGAACCGGCAGGAGCAATGAACAGATAATCCTCATTTTTTAAGTGATGCCCAATTGCGTGCGTGAGCGCTTCCTTGGTTTCCTCTTTTTCTTTTTCAGATTGTCCAAAAATACCCTTATTCCCCATAATAAGGGCGTGCTCCGAGCGGAAGAACTCTCCCTCCCAGCCTGTTCGGTTATTATATTCAGCCATTAACACCCACAGATTTTTACCGTTTAATTTGCCTATCTGCTGGCTTATTAAATACCAGTCGAAGGTGTTGTTGTGATTAGCGACAACTACTCCTCCGTTTGATTTAACCAAGTTCTCCAGACCCTCAAAATGAACCTCAACATTATTATAACTAAGCCATCCCTTTGCTAACTCCGCATTTTGAGTGCGCCTCTTTGCATGTTCAGATTCCTGTGCATTTGAAGGGATATAAGGATAATCTTTGGTAACGGGAATCATATCATCAACCTTCGGTTCACCTCCAATTTGACTTGAAAAGTCCCCCCTGGCTTTCATATTTATCAAAAGTCTCCTTATTAAAACTATCCAGACCTTTAAAAATCTTCTCTTTCACTTTTAATTCCTTTTAATGGTATTGGCAGATAATGATATTAAATCTGCACCGCCATTCGTTGTCAGACGAATATCATTTGAGTTAGCAAATTTGATTCAAATGGTGCTGAAGGAGGGACTCGAACCCTCATGAAGTTGCCCTCGCAAGATTTTGAGTCTTGTGCGTCTACCGATTCCGCCACTTCAGCGTAGTTTATTATTAAATTATTGGGGTTGTTTTTGCTCTGTCCTGTCTTCCAAAATGTTTGGGTGTTTTTGGCTTTTTCCATAACCCTTTTGGGGTTTTGGGTTTGTTTCGCAAATTGTTTAGGGGTTTTGCCAACTTGCTTTCCGGGTAATTATAGTTTTTCAAAAGCAATGTTTTTTCTTCAACAGGTGTTTTTATAATATCATAAAGTTGAGTGGAAATCAAGTGGTTTACAAAAATAGATTATTCAATTAGGTGTTTTAAACACTTGCTGTTTCGAGAATTTTGTGTTATACTTTTTCTCAAAGGGGGCGTATACTATGGAGCCAAAAGACGAACTGGACATCAGCACGGCGCAGAATATTAAAGAGCCGCAAGTTGATGAGTATCGCCGGGAAGATTCGGATAAGGGTCTGGTTAAGGATGCTGCTGAGATATCTATGCTGCGTGCCAGCCGTAAATATGATGTGTTCGCCAACTATCTGCTGGGGGATTTCGACCAGGAGGGGCGCTATAAAATTCCGGACTATATTCTGACCGACCTGGTGCATATGCCCAAAACTCAAGTGCAGAAAGTAGAGGACGGAATCCTGCTGCGTGCAGTGTATAAGGATGGCAGCGTGTTCAACTTTATGCTCTCCACCCCGGTTATAAACAATGACGGCACCGCCACCAGCATACTCTTTCTGTATGAAACAGTGAAGCGCACCAACGGCTATATTATAAATACCCTGACCACCACGGTTGGAGTATACACCTATAAAAACAACGCCCTCTACACCGAAAACGCCTTCAGGGCTTTTACCGTTATAGATAATAAGAACGACCCCGATGACCCCGATGAATCTACCGCCCTCAAGCCGAGTCCTTTTATCGATGCACGGCTGAACTATCTAAAAGTGGTTGCTGAGTCTTCAGGTGAGCAATATGAGCAACTAGAGGAGAAATATTTTAACCGCCGTCTACAGATTCTCAACGAGTTGCCTGAGGGTGCACTCATCCTCAGCGAGTTTGCTAAGCGGCGTGCTTTTATTGAGAAATATTTTCTAGCCAGCAAGAGCGGCAAATTCCGTGCGCTAAACGATTTGCTGACATCCATTCTGGAACTGGACACCAAGTCTAATATTGCAGCAAATCCAAACTATAAGACAATGATGGGCGATCTCAACAATAAATACTACGCTCTCACCCTTAAGATTGCTGAGAATCTGAATTCACAGCCCAAAGTGCAGCAAGCAAAACAGGCGTTGGATTTACTGCTTGTTGAGACTCCAGCGGTGAAGATTGCCGGGGGCATAAAACTTTTGGGCGAAACCCCGAAACACAATAAGCCAAAGACCGCCGCGGCTGGAGCAGGCAAGAATGGAAATAATAATGGTGGCTCCAAAAAGGGCGAGAAGTCCTATGGCGGCAAGAAAGAGGACAAAAAAGATAAGAAGAAAGAAGAGAAAAAGGCTCAATACACCGGTATGCCCAGTGTGAAATCGGTGGCAAAAACTATAGTTAAGTCCGCCGAGGCAAAAAAACTGGTAGAATCTATGCCAGAAAAGGCGCAACAGCAGGCAGACAGTAATAGCGGAATTGCAATTGAAAAGGAATTTTGGGCAAACATATACAATGAGAAGTTAGATAAAACAAAGGAAGAGAAAAAAGCGGAAAAAGCCCCTAACCTGTGAGATGATTCGGTCTTGAGTTGCTTTTTATAAAAAA
>CAYIZA010000030.1:3325-10454 GCA_964367965.1 uncultured Christensenella sp.
GAAAAAGCCCCTAACCTGTGAGATGATTCGGTCTTGAGTTGCTTTTTATAAAAAAGAGACCGTTGGCTGTTTTGGATACTAAACATTATTGGTGTGTTGTTAAATCACTCTGTAACATAAAAAAGATAGCACTTAGTGCTATCTTTCCATTTGTAGTCCATACAGTCTGTTAAATACCCTTCTGTGCGAGTTGAAGATGAGTTCATAGTCCCACTTTTCTGGAGCGGTTTGCGGAGTAGGTTTTTGCCGCTTCAAAAAGACACCAGGGTAAACTTCTTCTTTTTTTGACGGATTATTTTTATCTTCATACAAAACTTTGCGTGCCACCAAATCCATACTAGGATTTTTTACTGCTGTGATAAACATCTTTCTGATTGCTCCGCATCGCTCAATCGGGTCCATATTAAAATGTGCTGCTCCATAGAGTGTCGCCATATTTCCCAACCATAGATTGCATTGAACAATTTTCTTAGCCTGATGACCGGGCATATCGAACAAGGTGGTCAGCCTGTTAAAATCCATATAAAGTCCGGCTCTTATAGGTCCTATATCTCTAGAGGACATATAGCACAACTCTATCACATCCAGGCACAATTCTCTTCGCTCTGCACTTCTCATATCTTCCCAAGTGCCTCTGGTTTCATCAATTAGGACAACCTCTTTGGCAATCTCATATTGTATATTGTCCAACCAGTTGTGGCGTGCCTCAAGCCGTTCTTCCCCCAGCACTTTGTCTGGCACTTTTATATCGTTGTGATTTTCCTCAAAAAGTTCCTTGACTGTGCCCCACAGAATACGGCGGTCGCCGTATAAAGTAGGTTCAAAAACAGGAATTTCTTCCTCGCCATTCGCACGGAGTATGATGTTTTCCTGTTTGGTTTTTATAATTTCAGGGCAGTTTTGTATTTCCCAATCCTTTCGGTATGGATACCTGCTGTTTGGAGATCTATCCATTTTACACCTCACTTAGGTATTGGTGGATTACCACCTTATTGTTATGATTATTATATCACAAATTTTAAATTTTGGCAATAGTTTTCAAAAAACTTTCTTTTATGCTCTTTTCGGGCAACTATTTTCTCTTTTTATTGGAACTTTTAGTTGCCTGGCTCTCCTTTTTTTGTTAAAATGAGAGTGGAGGGCGCTATGGGCTTTCTGGACTATGTTATGGCAGGTTTGGGAGTGAAGGTTGCAGACAGCACTCCGGCACCCCGCAAAGTTGACGGAGTGAGAAACAAAACTGCGGTACAGAAGACAAAAAGAGAAAGTTCGATGAGAGTGATACCCGAAAAGAGGGTGGAGCCGCTCGGGCATAGAGGTAGCAATATGGCAATATTCTGCCCTGGCAGTATGGCTGACCTGGTGGAAGTAGTGGAATTTTTAAGCACCCACCAGCCCGCTATGCTAAATATCACCCGACTAGACCAAGGTCTAGCCCAACGGGGTATGGACTTCGTGGTGGGCGCCACCACTGCACTCGGTGCAACTATGGAAAAGGTGGGCGCCGGGCTCTATCTCTTTGCCCCAAAGGGCACCCGGCTTTTAAGTACAAATGCGGAGGAAAGGTGAATAAAAACTATTTTTGGTATATACTTGCCGCTGTGATAATTGTTGCCGATTTAGGCACCAAGGCTGCCACAGATGGAATTATCTATGCTCCGGCAATTCCGGGGCTTTTTTCCATTGAAAGCGTACATAACTATGGCGCTAGTTTCTCTTTGTTTTCCGGGTCTCAGTTCGCACAGATTATGTTTGTAGTGCTGGGAGTTGTGTGCTCTGTCGGGCTGGTGCTGTATAGTGTACTGTCTAAAAAGGCACGCCTTAACCCCTGGTTTTATCTGGGCGCAAGCCTGATTATAGGCGGTATTCTAGGCAATGCTATAGACCGGATAGCCTTTGGCTATGTCCGTGATTTTATATCGCTGGACTTTATGGATTTTGCTATATTTAATATCGCCGACTGTGCGCTGTGTGTGGGAGTGGTCTGCCTGGCGGTGTGGCTGTTGTTTTTTGCATATAACAAAAGAGAGGATAAGAAAGGTGGAGAAAAAGAGTTTTAAGGTAGCCCCGGACAGTGCTAAACTCCGGCTGGATGTTTTTTTGAATCAGAATATAGCGGAACAGTCTCGCAGCCAACTGAAAAATTTGATTAAAGACGGACTGGCTACTGTAAACGGAAAAGCGGTCAAAGCAGGATTTATTCTCCGTGAAAATGATTTGGTGGAACTGACCGTTCCGCCTAATCCTGAAACTGATATAAAGCCGGAGGCTTTGCCGCTTGATATTATCTTTGAGGATGACCAGTTGCTTGTTATAAATAAGGCACAGGGTATGGTGGTTCACCCCAGCAGCAACTGTTTTTCCGGCACCTTAGTCAATGCCCTACTGGGCAGAAAGGAACTCAGCACAGTGAACGGCATAATGCGTCCGGGGATTGTGCACCGACTGGACAAGGACACCAGCGGGCTGATGCTGGTGGCAAAAAATGATACGGCACACCGCAACCTTGCCAGACAGATTGAGGAAAAGAGTTGTGTGCGGGAATACCTGGCGCTGCTGAACGGCAGACTGGGCAAGGATGAGGGGCATATCGAAACATATATTGCCCGGGACCCAAAAGACCGCAAGAAGATGTGTGTACCGAGAAAACCTGGGGGGAAACTTGCCAGGACTAATTTCGTGGTGGAAAAAAGGTTTGATAAGTTTACCTTGGTACGCTTTAGGCTGGAGACCGGGCGCACTCACCAGATTCGGGTGCACGCCAAACATATGGGCTTTTCGGTGGTCGGAGACCCGGTATATAGCAAGGGCGCTCAGATGGGACAACTAGGACAGTTGCTGCACTCCTGTTATATTGAGTTCACCCACCCTATCACCGGGGAGCGGCTGAGTTTTTCCGCTCCGCTGCCCAAATATTTTAAAAACATCCTCTCCCGACTTGACACCTCGGGCGATTTAGTGGCATAATTTAATTAGATTATTTGAAGGAGTAAAAAATGGCTAAATATGAATTTAGAAAGATTTTGAACCTGCTGGGCTTCATCGCAACTGTGTTGATTGCTCTCTCTATTCTGATTGCCAGTATTATCAACTGGGTGCAGGTCGGAACTTTTAGCGCAGGGCTGGACGGACTTAAGATTTCCAACTTTCAGACAGGGCTGGTGTTTGTAGCGAATGTGTTTGCATACTTTCTTGCCTGTGTCGGAGGTTTTGCCTATGTGCGCAGCAAACGCAGTGTTTGGTATGCTATTGTCCAGGTAATTGCAATTATAATTATACTATTTGTTGTGATTTCCAACCTTTTCTTCTAGTGGAGTAATTATGAAGTGGAATTTTAAATCACCGAGTATGATTGTGTTGTATTGTTCTCTGGGGCTATCCATAGTTGGTTTTGCACTGACCCCGGTAGCAACAGCGTTTGGAATTGTGGGCAGTATTGGTCTGACCACAATTTTTCTGGTTGCCACTTACTGGACTTATGCACAATACTTCCGCTACAAACGGATGCGTGAAGACCAGCGACTGAGCGATGCCTATCTGTTTGCCGAACAGTGGGAGGATGAAACGTTAATCCAAACCTTCTCCTATGATAGAAAGACTGAGCGCAGGCTCAAAGCGGAGAAGTTCAAACGATTACTATTGCCGCTGTCTATGCTGTTTCTGTCCTGCCTTTCTATCTTTCTGATAATGATCTTCGCCGAAATTGTCTGAATTTTTGGCAACTACCGTTGCACACCGGAAAAAATTGTGCTATAATTAAAATATTAACCGGAGGAATTAAAATGGAATACAAAATTAACAAAATCTCAGATACTGAGAGTGAAATCAAAGCCAAAATCGAGCCAAAGAGGTGGGAAGAGGCTGTTGAAAAGGTTTACGAGCAGAAAAAAGGTCAGTTTGATATGCAAGGCTGGCGCAAGGGCAAGGTGCCTAGACGGGTTATTGAACAGACTCACGGCAGCGCTGTCTTCTATGATGATGCAATCACTGCCCTTGCTAACGAGGTCTACCAGAAGGTGCTGGAGGAAAATAAAACTTTCGACCCGGTCGGTGACCCGGATTTAAACATTGAGAAACTGGACGACCTTGGTTTGGAGTTCAGTATAAAGGTGGCAGTGGTGCCACCGGTAGAACTGGCAACATATAAGGGGCTTACCGTAGAGGCAAACCTCGCCGTTTTCGATGAGAAGATGGTCAATGCTGAACTGGAAAAAGCACAGATTCACAAGACTGAAAACAAGCCGGTAGACCGTGCATCAAAGAAAGGCGATGTGGTTGTTATAGACTTTGTGGGCAGTGTGGACGGAGTGGAATTCGAGGGCGGCAAGGCAAAGAATCATTCGCTGGAGTTAGGCTCAGGTCAGTTTATCGAGGGCTTTGAGGAGCAGTTGGTGGGCTATAAAGCCGGAGACAAGGCGGATGTTAATGTGACCTTTCCAAAAGACTATGGAGCACAGCAACTGGCTGGCAAACCTGCAGTCTTTAAGTGTGAAATAAAGAGTGTCAACACCAAAGTTCTGCCTGAACTGGACGACAAGTTCGCTAAACTTATGGGGGATTATAAGAACTTTGCCGAGTATCGTAACGATGTGGCAGCACAGGTAAAACACAGTTTGGAAGAAGGCAACAAGAGTGCCCGTGAAGATGCCGTGCTGGGCAATATTGTAAAGAACAGCAAGGTGGAACTACCAAAGCCTCTGATTCAACACAACCTCGACCACATAATGAAAGATTTGGAGTATCGTCTGGCATGTCAAGGTATTTCTTTGGCGGACTATGCCAAATATACTAAGACTACTGAAGAGGCTATCCGTGAGAGCCGACAGCAGGATGCCGAGGCGCTGACCAAGACCAAACTGGTACTGGAAGCGCTGGTAAGGGCGGAGAATCTTATGGTAGATGACGCCGAGATAGATGCTAAACTTAAAGAAATCGCTAAAATTCAAAATAAATCGCTAGAAGATGTCAAGAAAACCTTTGATGCTAAAAGGCTAGATCACCTGTACAGTGATATACTTATGGGTAAGTTGACAACCTTCCTAATGGCAAACAACACCGTTGTTTCCAAAAAAATTGCACCAAAAACAAAATCGGCGCCGAAGTCAACTAAAAAATAGGTTTGACCCAGGCAAAGCCTCCTCGGTCGAACGAGGAGGCTTTTTTTATGCTCATTCCAACCGTGGTAGATAAGACCCCCAACGGGGAGCGTGCTTTTGATATCTACTCTCGCCTACTGGACGACCGCATAGTCTTTCTGTCCGGCGAGATAACTAGTGAGACGGCGAACACTGTCATCGCCCAAATTCTGTTTTTGGAAAGCAAGGATAGCGACAAGGGCATCAACCTGTATATCAATTCGCCAGGCGGAGAGGCTCTTGCCGGGCTCGCTATTCTGGACACCATTCAATTAGTCAGATGCCCGGTCTCCACCATAGGTATAGGGCTGTGCGCTTCGGCGGCCGCTCTTATTCTGGCAGGCGGAGAAAAGGGCAGGCGTTTTGTACTGCCCAATAGCAAGGTGATGATTCACCAGCCCTGGGGTGGGGTTAAGGGACAGATTACCGAGATTGAGATATATCTTAAAGAGGGATTAAAGGACCGCACCAAGTATGCCCGGCTGCTGGCTGAGTTTTCCGGCAAAGATGAGAAAAGAGTGTTGGGAGATATAGAGCGAGACAACTATCTAAGCGCACAGGAATCGGTAGACTATGGGCTGGTGGACAAAATTTTGAGCAGACAGTAATTTGCTTGCATATAAATAGATATAAGTATTAAGATAATCACTACGGATGGAAAAATTGCTGAGGTGTTTATGAATAATAATGCTGTGTGCTCCTTTTGTGGAAAGAATCAGAGTGAGGTAAGGCGGCTGGTAGCCAGTCCGGACGGGGCCTCTTTTATCTGTGATACCTGTGTGGAAATCTGCCGTGAGATTGTTAAAGAGCAGGAAAGCCGTGGCATACGCCCGAAGTTTGTTCTGCCCACCCCTGCCCAACTCAAAGAAGAGTTGGATAAGTATATTATCGGTCAGGAAAGTGCCAAAAAGGCTATGTCGGTGGCGGTCTATAACCACTATAAACGACTGAATTATAACCTGAGTAACCGCCAGGAAGACAAGGTGGAGTTGGACAAGAGCAATGTGTTGCTGATTGGTCCCACCGGCGTGGGCAAAACCCTTATCGCCAAGACTTTGGCACGCATCCTCAAGGTGCCCTTTGCCTGTGTCGATGCCACTACCCTGACCGAGGCAGGCTATGTCGGTGACGATGTGGAAAGTGTGCTGACCAAACTTCTGGCAAATGCCGATTTTGATGTCAAAAAAGCGGAGATGGGCATTGTCTATATCGATGAGATAGACAAGATTGCCAAGCGCCAGGACACCCGGAATCTAACCCGGGATGTCAGCGGCGAGGGAGTGCAGCAAGCGTTGCTGAAAATCCTGGAAGGCACCTCAGCAAATGTTCCGCAGGCGGTAGGACGCCGGCATCCGCACCAGGAAACGGTGGAACTGAACACCTCTAATATATTGTTTATATGCGGCGGCGCCTTTGTCAAGTTGGCGGATATTGTCACCGCCCGAAAGACCCGGCGCAGCGTTGGGTTTATGCAGGAGAGCCCGGAAAACACAGCGTGCAATATAAACTATAAATTCACCAAACATGTGCGCCCGTCCGACCTGGTGGAATTCGGACTTATTCCAGAATTTGTGGGCAGACTGCCGGTGGTTATCGGGCTGGATGAACTCGACCAAAAAGCACTGGTGCAGATTTTAAACACACCTAAAAATTCGCTGGTTTCTCAGTTTAAGACTATATTTAAGATAGACGGCATTGAACTGAGTTTTGAAGATAGCGCACTGGATGCAATTGCTAAACGCGCGCTGGAACTCAATATAGGCGCCAGGGGTCTGCGGACTATTCTGGAGGAAAGTATGCTGGATATTATGTTCACCGCACCCAGTGCCAAAAATAACGCGAAAATTGTGGTAAACGGCGAACAGATCGAATGTTCTATATATAAACGCCAGGACAGCGAAATCTCAGCAACATCGTGAGCGCTGGAAAAAACAGGGCTGCTAGTTTTGGGGCTCGCCGTTCATCTCCAGCCCCTCGTGCAAAAACACTCTTCT
>CAYIZA010000030.1:10554-11708 GCA_964367965.1 uncultured Christensenella sp.
AAGTGCTTTTTACTCTTAAACTCCTAATGCCCCTGCATCTTCACTCAACTTTTTTGGTGGGGATTTCTTCTGTCTCATTTTTTTGGCGGGTGATTTGTCCGCCATCGCTCCGGCATATTTTATCATGGATATATGCTCCTTGATTTCACTGAACGCCGGGCTGTCTTCCCGGTGTCCCCCACCGTTTTGCCGTCTGCGCCTATTTTTCCAGCCTACTAAATTCTCTTGACTCCACGCACTGTTTTTGATAGACTTTAAGTATGAATATTGCAAAATTAAATCAGCTGTTCTACCGAATGGCGAAAAATTATGACCTTAACGACCCCAACATTATGCGCAGATTTGTGCATGGTTTATCTGCGGCGGAGAACTGTTTCGCCATTGCAAGTGCGCTGTATTTCAACCGTGAAGAGCGGGAATTTATGTACGCCTGCGGACTGTTGCATGATGTCGGAAGACTGGAACAGTGGCGGCTTTTTGCCTCTTTTTCCGATAGCAAAGGCAGGCATCACGAACTGCTGGGTGCCGAATTTTTGGCTAATTATTGGATTGGGGAATTCTTTCCACACAAGAAAGACCAGGCACTTGCCCTGAAACTGGTAGCGATGCATGCTGATACATATACCGGGAAAAACCCCGATATATTGCGCTTTCTGCCAGTGCTGCAAAATGGAGATAACTACGCCAACCTGCAGTATACCGCCAGCGGACTTCAGCGGCTTTGGGTGCAGAAAGACGGTGTGACCCCGGAGGTTTTGATGCGCTTCCATAACCGTGAAAATCTGCACGGAATCAAAATCAGCACTAAATTGGATCGTATTCTGCAGTTCCTCTCCCGTGCCTATTTTATAGACTATGCCATGCTGCAAAAGGACCTGCTGGGGCGCAAGTACATCAATTGTATATATGATATATACGGCGCCTCGCTCAACGACGAGGACCGTGCCGTGCTCTATACCGAATGTTGGAACCTAAAACACGAGGTGATGAGCCGAATCCACGATAATGATATCAAGCGCAAACTCGCCGAAAGGGCACAGGCAGGGTGAATTTGATTGAACCTGAATAATGAGATGATGAGAACTGGCTACAAGCCCTCCCTTGAGGTGAATTTCATTGAACCTCAAGAATGAGATGCTGAGCCGAATCCTGGA
>CAYIZA010000031.1:0-10927 GCA_964367965.1 uncultured Christensenella sp.
GAAACGGCTTCCGTTAGCAAAAAACTTCTGGAAGCCGTTTCCTTAATTGGTCTGTTTAAATTATGCTTGTTCTATTTTATTCGCATGCGGGTTCGGAGGATTACAAAGGTCACGATGACACCAATCACTACCAGACAGCCCAGTATAATAAGCAGGATTGCGGCGGTGTTGAGCGGTACTGTTATGGTTATACGCTGGCTGAGTAGGAGGTTGCCGCTCTCTGAGTAAATCTGCACGAGATAGGTGCCTGGCGTACTGAAGGAGAAACTATCTGGTTGCAGAGAACTGCTCGCATCCACCGTTGCTACCCGTTGTTCGTTGAGTGCAATATAACTCTTGCCGACCTGCTGATATAGCAGCCCCGGGTTGAAGGATACTGTCACAGCGCTGGTTTCAGTGGTTCCAAATGCCCGTGACGGAGAAATCGCTGGCGTTTCATCGTTGAGCCATACTGAGTACTGATACTGCTGGCTCGGGGTCATCTCCCTTGCCTGCGTCTGTACCGTTATACGGTAGCGACCCACGCCCGGATTGGTGGTGGTAAGAGTGAAGTTATACAACACAGTGGAGCCGCCACTTAGGAATTGGCTGGTTATATTCTGGTATACGATATTGCCTGCAGAATCATAGTTTAGCCGCTCGATTTTAGTCACAGTATATCCGGAAATCTTGGAGAATTCGTGTATCAGGCGACTTTCCTCTTTGTCCAGTATGGTGAAGTCCAGTGTTCCAACTATGGTCGGGGAGCCGGTTGTTTTCGCCTTGACACTCAGGCTGACCTTGTAGTGTCCAACCTCCCTGAAAGTCCAGGTGGTGGAGGTGGATGTGTAGCCGGTGTAACTCTTTCCGTCCAGAAGAACGGTGGTTTTCAGCGTGGTCAGGTCATAGAGCAAGGTGTCCACCAGGCTTATAGTAACAGCATCGTTATAGATAGCGTTTTGAGTCGGGCTGGTATTCGAACTAGCGCCTGTGCTGACAAAGAATATTATATTATTTAACAGTGTCAGGGTAAAGTTTGTAGTTACCGTCGCTGTGCCGAAACGGTGTTGCTGTCCAACAGCATCCCTGATAGATATTGTGTATTGCCCGGACTCGGTGAGCCGTATGCTACCACTGGTGAAAGTTCCAACGAATACGCCATTATATGATAGGTCAAGATATATGAATTTGGCATAGGTCTTACCGCTGAAGGTATCGTAATAACTCGGCGTCCAAATAAGATGAGCATAACTGGCTTTCCCATCTGCTGTAGGGAAAAGTTGCAGACTATAGTCGGTAGTGTGGTTTGCCTGAGTTTCGGTGGAGTCGCTGCTGGTATACTTCATAACCTTGAAGTTGGTCAGCGTGTTACCGGTGCTTGGAATTCGGGTGACAGCGATGAATTCTTCCAGCACATGGGTTTCTGTTCCATAGATACGGTATACTCGAGTTTCGCCTGTGCTTGCCGCTTCAATATACTGAACTTGCAGATACTTGCTTTCGTTAGGCACTACTTTTAAATTATTCCATGCACTTGGTGCATCAGCGAGGAAGAAATAGTGTGTCACTTTGCGGGTAACGGAGTCTACACTCACATCCAGCAGTTCGTTGTGCGCACTTAGCAGAGTGTCGTTATAGTACACGCCATACACTGAAATGTCGTAGGATTTAATGGTAAAGGTAACCGGCTTCACTGTCGTGGTGTTGAGGATTCCCAAATCACTTTCAACCCGCACAGTATAAGTTCCGGGCTGTTGTACAGTGTATGGTGAGGTTATAATAATTCGATCACTCACACCTTGTTTTTCCAAAATGATTTGAGCATTTACTGGGAGAACAATGCCACTGCCTTCAGTATTCGTCCATCGTATAACTACCTGCTTTGAGGTGTTTTTCTCGGTGGTGGTAAAGATATTATCCCAAAGCACTATGCCGGAAAGGTCGGTGAGCCTTGTCTCTGGCATCTTGGTGTATATGGCAAAAGTGTAGGCCGAAGTGAAGTTGCCGTCCTGGTCTTTGAGGAGTATAGAATATAAATAGTTGGTGTTGTAGATTGCCTTAAAGGTAACACTGGCAACTCGTGTCGAGGTGTTACGGCTGACACTGAAGTATGACGAACTTCCAGCAGCCTCTGCCATAGCAGCGTAGGTGAGACCGTTCAGCGAGAGTATAGTGCTGTTGGTGTCCCGGTCTGTTATGGTTATGTAGATTTGAGTGTTGGTCGCCTCAGTGGTGTATCGGAAACCGGCATCGCCTGAGGTGTAAGTTATTCCCTCTATTGTTTTTGTTCCGGTGGAGTAGAATAACTCTTTTATCAAACTTTCATTTATCGGATAGGTGTAGGAATACTGTCTGCCGAAGTTGTCGGTAAAGGTGAATACATATTTACTGTTGTTAGTGGTGCTGAAAGTGAAGGTGTGGGCTACTTGTCGGTTGGATACATTTAAGAGTTTGCCGTCAGAGTCAACACTGATAGATGCACCGTCTTTCATCACCTTAAAGTTTGAGTACTTAGTTGATGCAGTGTCTGCCATAAAGGTCAGGACGAAGTTGTTGCCCAATTTAGTGATAAGGCTGCTCACCGCAATCTGCTGCCCTGGACTGAGGAGGAAGAAGTGAATATCAGAACCAGCACGGTTGAGGATTTTAATCTCCAGCCTTGCGCCGTCTTTATAAAGTTCGCCTGCAATGGTATTTGCTATCCATGAGTTAAGGGTTGCCAGGTGGGTGTTTAGAGCAACGCCGCCTGGCTGGATGTCTCGGGTAACCCAGGCTGCACTTGAGTTATTGGTTACATTACGGTATTCGATTTTGTACCAGGCATCGGTGGTGTTCAACTCAGTTATAGTAAATGCCGTGGTGCTGATTTCGTTGCCGGTGATTGTAGTAACTGTTTCACCAACTGTAGATTTAATGGTGAGTGTACTTTTCGCCTCCATTGAATACGCAACACCTGACTCGCCGTCAGCGGCAAGGGTCATACTTTCTTCTGCCGATATTACCAGAATAGTGTACACTGTATAGTTGCCGGCAGTGTCTCGTTCAATTATATCATAGTAGCCGGGGTTTTGAAGGAAAGTTGGTTTTTTGTTCTTATCAAAAGTTGCCTTTGTAAAACTGGTGGTGCTCTCGTTAAACTGTAGCGCTCCAGGTATACCGGTGCGTCCGGGAACAGCGGTCTGATGCTTGCTGCTGGACTCCTCAGTGTATTTATCAAAGTCAGCGCCGTAGTAGCGGTAGAAGTACTCGCTATCCCGGTTTTCGGACATATCATTAGCCTCAGTGGCAAAGTTGAAGTTAGAATCTACCACGAAAGCATAGTTTTTCAGGAAGTCATTGTCCTGGCTGCTGAGGCTGCTTTTGAGACTGTTCTTCTGAGTGGTGGTTAAATACTGGTCAGCCTCTATCAGCGCCATCAGGTTGCGGTAAGGTGCAACTTTATCCACATATAGAGTAGTGGAGTTAGCATAGTTCGTGCCGTAGTCACTCTCAGCACCGATATAGTGGTAGTTCAGGGTGTACTGGCAGTCTACTTTCTGGTAGCCGCTCACTGTAGGCATGGCTGGAAGTAGGATATAGTAGGCATAGCGGTCGGTAGTGCCGTCCAACAGTACCCTGTAATAGAGGATACCGCCGTTGCTTGCCTTGCTACTTATAGTCATATCAGACACTGTGCCGGCTGCGCCATTGATACGGGCTTTTTCCGATTCAGAGAAGAGATTGTCAGGGTCGCCTGTCGTCCAAGTTCGTACATTGTTGAGGGTGATTGTAGTAGTAGCACCATTTGCAATCACACCGGATTGATCTAAGCCATAGATTGTACGGGTCAATCTGATATCGTTGTAGGCAATTTTTGCTGCATATGGATCAGTGGTGTCAGTGAAGGTGATGCGGGAGTTTTCAACACCAGTAAGGAAGTCTATTTGGGTTTGGGTAGTTGTCCCGGCACGCAGCGTTGCGTTAGGTGCTGAGGTAGTTGTAGTGAATTCACTAGTGCCAATTTTGTGCTGAGCAACTGCACTTGGTTGAGAGGAAGTAACATTGAAGTTGAATATGGTGTGGTTAGGAATAAAGTTTAGATTAGTGTAGAGCGCCAACTCATTCCAGGTTCCGCTCAGAGCCCCGGTCAGGTTGCTGGTGTCAAAGAGTATAACACGATACCAGCCAGCGGTCTTAAAGCCGTTTGCCAGGGCACTCATAGGCGCCATTTGGGCAAAACTGCCTGCGCTGTAGTCAGTAGTAGTCCTGTAAGGGCTGTATAATGTCTGTGATTGCATATTACCGATGCTGTTAAATTGCTGAACAATAACCTCAACCTTAGTGTTAGTTGAATTTTTAAGGGTGAGGGATTCTATAATTCCCGCATACTTATTGTAGTTATCACTTGGCATAGCAACTAAAACTGGCAGGATATTTGAACGCACAATGCTGGAGTTTGGAGATATACCTGCTGGTGGAGTATTGCCTATGAAGAAAGTTTTAGAGAATTCGCCTGAGTTAGGAGTCAGCATAGACCAGTTGTCGAAATAAACGGGGTATTCTAAATAGCCGGAAGTTGTTTTACCAAGTTGAATTTTTATGTCTTCGCCCACTATCACATCATCTGTTTCAAAACTTATCACTGCCGTTCTGTCCACAAATACCGTGTAGGTGGCAGTGGCAACATCGCCCAGTTTATCATCTTCGCTGGCGCTCGCAAAGTCGCTGGAGTAGGTGCGCCTGAAGACATACATACCCTCCTGGCTTGCCTGCTTGCCTCCCATACTTGCGTCTGAAGAGAGCAATCGCAGAGCGGCCGAGTGCATATAGATAGAACTTACATCATCAGGATTTGTAACTGAGTTCCATACAACGCTGCTGGTTCCGGTCATATCATACAATTTTTCTGTGATAGCATCCTTTGCATATGGGAAGTTAGGGGATGTCTTATCGAAGTTAAGCGGATAGAATTCCAGTACTATCTCTTCCACACGGAAAATGCCGCTAGTCTGTTGCAAGAAACTAAAGGTCAGATATTGACGGTTTGTGGAATTCCCACCATACATAATGGCACGGTTTTTATTAGTGTCCTGAGTGGTGTCGGTTACACCAGTGTTATCAGCGGTGCCAGCATGGTTGAACATACTGCTCTGTGCCCGGTCGAGAGTTATCTGTGCCACCCACGGACGCATAGCACTGCCGGACTTGTCGGTGCAGTTGAAAGTGAGTATCACATTGCTTAAGGTGTTGCCGTCCGAGATTACATAGGTGCTGTCGTTACCGCTCTGCTGGATAGCATCGCCCCCTTTAGTGTAACTCAGGAAGGTGACCCATTTGCCTGCATAGGTGCCACTTTCTGCCTTTTTAACTACTGCCCAGACGGAGGTATTAAGCCAACTGTTGTTTGTGGTATTCAAACTTGGTTTAAAAGAGAATGCTTTTGAGGTGTTTGTATCCCCAGTAGTGTCATTGAGTAGAACGCTGTTGACGGTGGACTCTTCTATTTGAGTAGTCATATATAGGTTGTTGTCAGTGTCAGGTCGGAAAGCGGTATTCATAACCGTTTTGAGAGTGTTATCAACAACATATTCCTTGTTGCCGAAAGTCCAACTATCTTTGTTGAGCAGTTTTGAAATATCGTTGTCCGCACCGGTCTTTACGCTCACTGCTTTATGCGAACCCCAGGTGAATTTAGTGGTTGTGGAAATAAGGCTGGTGAGGTTGGAGTCGCCCTCTCCCTCAACCTGCTGCATCATCTCAGGCTTTACAGTGTCCAGTATGGTCACAAAAGTTGCGGTATTGCCCGCCTCGTCACTCAATAGCAAAATTGCCACCCGTGCGGTGGAGATTATCTGCGAAGGGCTAAAAGTGCCGTTGATATCGGTGTATTTATAGTCCATAAGTGCACTCAGGAAACCGAATTCACCGTTTGCTGAAACCCAAACTTCATCATTAGTTGTGGCTATCTCTTCAGTGTTGGTGTAGCCGGCAATGTTGCTCAGCGAGGCATAGGTGTATTTAGCAGTAACTGCGGCACCGCTGCTCTTTGAACTCCATGTCCAGGCAAAGGGATTACTGGTTACCAGATTAAAATTGCTCTGGGTTGATATAATTCCGTTTCCATTGGTTCCAGCGCTGGCGTCTTTCTTTCCGGTGGAAGTATTGATAGCAACTGCCTGAATTCCAGTGAGTGCGGTGTTGTCTATGGTGAAGTTGTATACCATATAAGAGTTGGGTGAGTTGGTGTGGTAGACCTTAATAGTGTAGGTGCCGTTGTCTGTAAAAATAGTGGCATTGTCGTTGGCAGTGCTATTTTTCCACTCAAGACCAAACATAGCGACATTTTGCTGTGGCGTACTATTTTGTTCATAGTCGTAGCGGGAATATGTCGCTGAGATTGCTGCATCAAAGAATCCCGGCTTTGCCCATTTTATGTAGATATTTTTCTTAGTGTAGTCATAGGAGTTCAGAATTGTTGTGCTCACTTCGTTAAGCAGAAGGGAGCCGGTAACTCCAGGCTGGTACTCTGTAGTCTGAATATTAACTGCTGGTGCGGTGTTTGTTATTTTAAAGGCAATCAGTTGGGTGGTGTATTCGTTGCCCCCTGCCGTGCCGGATTCATTGCCGTTCACATATGCTCCGTTCTTAAAGGAGAGATAGACAAAATAACTCCCTGGTTGAGAGAAGGTGGTGGAGTAGGTGAAGTTTTTTATAGTAACCGCTCCGGTCAATGGTTTGTAAACATACCAACTTTTATTTGCGGTGGGATTCAGACTGGCAAAGTAGTTAAGCCACACCGGTGCCTGGTTGGTGGATGGCAGGGTGCCGAAATTCAGGGTTTTACTGTCCATAGTAAGGGTGTTTGCGCTTATTGTGACCGAACTAGGTTTGCTGATTGATGAGGGGTCACTTATAAGAGTGGAGTTTAGATAGGTGAAATCCGAGGTGATCTCCTCGTTGCGAAAAACTGCACTACCGCTGCCGCCGTCGGCATAGGTGGCATTAAAGCCGCTGATAGTAAGCGCCTCATTTTTCAGAAGAGATTGGTCGGATATGCTAATCTGACCCGCCATAATATATATGTTAGTGCCGGTCTTCAGCAGTAATTTTTTAGTAAAGAGATAATCTCCCAACTGGTCGAGTTTGATTTTTGCAGTATAGATTCCAGCGGTTTTGGTCAGTGTGGTGGTCGTGGTAGAGATGACCGTTGTGCCATTGAGCACTTTGGTGGTCAGAATACCTTTTTCAGTCTCGCCCGAACCGGTGGTAGCAAAGGTTAGGTTCACTGTTTCTTTATAGTTATACAGGGTGCGGGTGTAGGAGACCTGAAACTTCTCCGGGTTATAACTGAGTTCCGGGTAGTGGAGTTTTGTTGGATCGGATACTGCAGCGCCGTTTCGGTCACTGGTGTATACATTGGTCTGCTTAAAATAGTGCTGGGTGGAAAGCGAGGTGTCAGTAGGAGTGGCTTTTTCGGTGTAATCAAAACCAACTTTCTGGTCGCCTTGGGTGTAGGTAGCGTTGGTCAGCAGGTAGAAGGAAAACTCCGCTGTAGTTAGGTTACCAGTGACTCCTGCTGTGATTGGGCGATAGGATAGCGTTATGGTGTATTTACCCTCTGGCATAGAAATTATATTGCCGTATTTGTCAACAGTTGCGAAATTTTCGTTCAAGTCGGTGCTAATAGGGCTGGATAGCCCGTGAAGGTACTGCTTAAAAGTATTGCTCGCTGACACACTGTCCCTCTCTCCGCCAACAGTGCTGACCTTGATCTCAGTAGTGTCGTTGTATTTTATTTTAACTTCGCTGATATTGTAGTAGACATTGGGGTTGTCCTGGTTTCCGATGCTTATGTAGATTGCTTCACGCTTATTTCCAGTCTTTTCAGTGTTTAAAACAGCAAAGGGAATATTAGTGCTGCTGTATTGGATTTCGTTTGCCGGCACTTCTTCGGTGGACAGGTGATGACCGCCTGCGACATAGGTAACCCCGGTGCCCTGGTCGGTAACATTGACCTTAAACACCTTTATCGGAGAGGTGGTGGCAGATTGCAGAGCCATAGGCTCGGAACCGGAAAAGGGTTTAGGCAAAAGTGCTGAAACCCCAACCACTAGAAAGGCAATTGCAAATAAAAGCATATTTAAAAAGAATAAACTCTTTTTTATGGTTTTCGCCTGCATGTCCACTCCTTTGGCTATTTTTTCATTCCCGTAACCAACTCTGCGTGAATAACTTAGTTAAAGTCTAGCATAAATAAACTTTTGACACAACTAAAAAAGGTTAAAAATTACAAAAAACGCCAAAAATATTGTTTGTTTTTTAGGCATTATTATGTAACCAAAAACTAAAATTCCGGTAAAAAAAGGAGCGATTCAGCACCGACCTGTAAAAAGCCTACCTGTAAAAAGCCTGCCTAAAAAGGAGAAAAACGGCAGAAATAGCACGCTGAGTGGTTAAGCCCCTTGCCTTGTGTGCCACAAAAAAAGGAGCGAACTGCTCCTTTTATGTTTAATCGTCGTATCGGTTTCGGAAAACTTTCTTGTTTCGCAGACGGATATCGTAATAAACTTTTTCGGTATCCAGATATCTGGCAGGGGTGTAGGCATATTGTGGCGGGTTCATACTGTAGACATTTTTTGCCTTGTGTGCCATAGTGAAAGTACTGCGGATAGCACTCTCTTTGAAAGCACTGATGATAAATTCGCCCTCCTTGAGCAATCCCAGTTCGTCCACTGTGATAAGCGGCACGCTGGTTTTGTTGGTAGTTGTACTGGAGCCGCCGCCCTCCTTGCCCTTGCTCTTGGTGGTGGAGGTGCTTTCCACTGAGACAGTACCACAGCGGGCGCTGAACTCCTCCTTGGTCTTCTGGTCGGTAGTTCCCACAAACACATGGACATTGCAGTTGCTGCGGATGGTGTCCGCTACAGCGTCGCCATACTTTATGTTTATCTGTGGGTAACTCTGTACCACTAAGGTGAACAGAATTTTACGGCTTCGGGCAACGGTAATCATTGAGCCCAGATTTGGTATGCTTGGCAGGTTTCCAAACTCATCCAACAGAAAGCATACCTTCCTTGGTAATACCATATTGGTGTTGTTGGCAGTTTCTACCAAAGTCTTATAGAGTTGGATAATACACATAACGGCAATGCTGTGACGGGAGTCTTTTTCGTCTGGCACTTTGATGAAAAGTGCAGTAGGCTGCTCGTGGAAGTGTGAAAAATCCATCTCATTGCCGCTGGTGGCAAAACATACCCCCTCATCGGCAAAACAACTTAACTTACTGGAGACTACTCCCATAAAACCACGGGTGGTAACCGGTGCGTTGTTTATAATAGGTCCGGCAAGTTGAGTGGCGGTAGAAAGTTTCGGCCGCCCGGCAAAATACTTAGAAAGGCTGGCAAACTGGTTGTCTGCGTCATCTTCACGCAGAGTACAGATTTTATAGAGGTTGAAAAAGTTAAATTTATCCTTGGTCATCTCCAGTTCAGGAAATGCGCTGTCCTCCAGCATAGCGAGCATAGTTCCCAGTATGAAGTCCTGTGCACCTCTTTCCCAGGTGGAGCCGTCACCCTGTGCCACAATCGGGCATATGGTGATAGCGATATCCCGCAAATCCTCAAAAGCGAGGTCGTAGAGTTGTTTGCGGAGCGCTATTAGGTCGTTTTTCAGCATTTCCTTGCTCGGGTAGGCACGCCCCTCAAACTCATACCATTCGTGATTATAGGTCGGTGCTAGTATTTCCAACTTAAGGTCGGCAGGGTTACCGCCTGTATGTACCTTGACCTCTTTTTCCAGATTCAGACTGCGCTGATAGTTGTTATATGGTTTTTCCATCGGGTTCCAGCGGGTGGACTTAAAGGGCTCCCGCAAATCCAACGAGATGATACGATAGCCGGATGCTTTTAACTTTTCACTGTGGTAGTGATATAGTTCGCCCTTCATATCGTTGAGCACTAGACAGGGTTTGTCCTTGGTGCTGGACAGAATCTGAATAGAGGGGGATATATAACCGGCAGTCTTACCACTGCTGGTAGACCCTACCACCATAGTGTGCCAGTCTTGCTGAATCAGGTTGATATGTATATCGGAGCCGGTCAACTGGGCGCGGATTGGTATGCCGGACTTTATAGCGCTGAGGTGGCGAAAAGTAGCGTGGGGATATTTTTTGTTCATTTCATTCTCGGTCAGCCATTTGGAGTCGAAGAACTGCTTGGGTTCTTCTTTTTTCTTTTTGTTCTTAAAAAAACTCTTGCCGTTCCCCAATTTAGAGAGCACTAGAAGCACAAAAGACAGAAACAAAATACCACTAAATGTCAGCGAGTACGCTCCGCTGAGCATGCTATCTATTTCAATACTGCCGCCGGTTTCAATTACTGACCCGATGATACCGCCTACTACAAAAGAACCTATCAGTGCCCCGATAAACATCAGGACATATTTTGCAAATGCACTCATAATTTCTCCATTAAGTTTAGTTTATGCCATAATGTTACATTATATAGTCAAAAAAATCAAGTAATTTGCCAATAAAACATAAATAAAAAAAATTCATAAATATGCAAAAAATGTTTGACTTTGTCGTTTTTATTTGATAATGTATGTTCATAAATGTATGTTTTATTGTTTTTGCATAGTTTTAGGGAAATCGCAAAACATAATTTAAATTCAACAGATTTTGGGAGGTAAAAAATCAATGAATCTATTTAGTTTAGCCGCAGGATTTGGAGCATTGCTGGGGGCAGATAGTACCGAAGTAAATATCGCCTACCAGATTTTAGACTATGTAGAGATTGCGCTTATTCCGATTATGATTATAGTTGGAGCAGCGGGCATCATCTACTCAATCTATCTTGGGGTGAACCTGGCTCGTGCAGACAGTGCGGACAAGCGTCAGGAGGCAAAGAGCCGAATGATTAACGCCATCATTGGACTGGTTTCGATATTCGTGTTGATACTGTTGATGTAC
>CAYIZA010000032.1:0-3574 GCA_964367965.1 uncultured Christensenella sp.
TTAACCCAAGGCAACGCCTTGGGTTAAGCCCCTTGCCGCCTGTCGCCCACTTAAGCCCCTTGCCACAGCATTTCACCCACTTAAACCCCTTGCCGCCTGTCGCCCACTTAAGCAAAAAAGCGTATGTCCTCAGACACACGCCTTTTTTACCTCAATCTACCGACTGCCTTTTCTGCATCGACTTCTCAGTCACCCTCCGCAACCAAAACAATCTCGGCATAAGGATGATCTGCTGGGCGATACTCTATTTCCCGAACACTCCCCACAGCCATAATATCTCTCTCTGCAAGGCGAATATCCTCGCCATAGCCGAACACAGTCAACTTCTCAATCTCACATTTCAGTGAAACGCCGCTCTGTGACTTAAATCCACGGATACGGGAAACTAAATCCACCACCTCGGCACCCAACTTTAAAAGTCGGGGGTCTGCCTCGCCTTCCAACACAGCATAGCCTGAAAGGTGAATAGACTTCTCGCCCCTGGCTGCTGCAAAGGTATCCATATATATCTCCTCAGTAATATGCGGCAGATATGGACAAAACAGTTTGAGCAGCGCCTGCAACAAAGTACTGGCAGCCCACTGTGCGCTCGCCTTGGCTGGGTCGCCAAATATCTCCGGCTTATACAGGCGATTTTTGGCAAGTTCGATATAGTTATCGCAGAAGTTCCAGAACAATTTTTCCGCCTCTTTAAGGGCGGCGCCCATTTCATAGCGCTCCATATGGCGATTGAAATTAGCCTGGGTCATCTTAAGTTCGTCTAAAATCCAGCGGTCTAAAACCTCCATTTTCTTAGGCTCAACAGTTGGTGCACCCTCTAAAAAACTGATTACAAACTTGCTGGCATTCCATATTTTCTGAACCAGTTTGCTGGCGTTGGTAAACTGCTCCAGCGAGAAGATAGTATCCATACCAATCGAAATATTCCCCGCCCAATAACGCACTACATCGGCGCTGTACATAGCAACCAGTTCCTGCGGAGTATGCTTGGCATTGCCTTTACTCTTGCTGATTTTATCGCCCTTTTCGTCCACAGCATAACCGGCAATTACAATATCTGTCCATGGCAATTTTCCGAAATGCAAAAGACTCTTTGCAATAGTATAAAAGTTCCACACCCTTATATTATCGTGTGCCGTCGGGCGCAGACTCAGAGGCAAGCGGTCGCCGCTCAACTCCTCCCCAGTTTCCAGATTTAGCCCTATCTGAGGGGTGAGCGAAGATGTCGCCCAGGTGTCCATAACATCGGTTTCGGGCAGCCACTCTTTGCAGCCGCACTCGCACTCCACTTCAGGCGAGGTAACGGTCGGGTCAACCGGAAGATCATCCCGTGTTGCCAGGTGCATCTTGCCACACTTTGCACAGTACCACACCGGAAAAGGCACGCCAAAAAAGTTTTGGCGGGAAATACACCAGTCCCACTTCAGTCCATCCACCCAATTCAAAAAGCGCTTCTGCATAGTGCTTGGGTACCAGTTACACTTCAGCCCTGCCTGGTAAAGTTCCTGCTGGTGGCTCAGTAAATTGATAAACCACTGCGGCTTGGTCAGAATTTCAATTTCGTGGTTGCAGCGCTCGTGCGTCGCTACCATATGAGTAATCTCCTCTTTTTTATAGAGGATTTTGCGTCTTTCCAACTCATTAATAATCTGTGCCCGTGCATCCTTGATTTTAAGCCCGGCAAAATCGCCTGCTAACTCGGTCAGAACGCCTGTCGGAGACACAATTTCAAGCACCGGCAGATTGTATTGCTTTTGCCATGCCATATCTGCCTCGTCACCAAAAGTACAACACATAACTACACCAGTACCCTTGTCCATAAGCACATCGGGGTTGGACATAATAGGCACTTCACGATTATAGATAGGGCTGATTGCAGTCTGCCCTACCAGTCTCTGCCTCTTCTTATCCTCCGGATTGACAAACACACACACGCAAGCGCCCAGCAGTTCAGGGCGGGTGGTAGCGATTTCCAGTTTTTCCTTGCTGCCCTTGATTCCAAAATAAATGTAGCTCATAACGCTCGGCTTCTCTACAGTATCTATCTCGCTGAGAGCGATAGCGGTATTACATTCCGGACACCACAAAGTGGCAGAATCTCGCCGAGAGAGTTCCCCCCGTTCAAACAAATCCAAAAAGGACAACTGGCTGATGCGCTGGCTGTTTTTGTCTATAGTGGAATAGGATTTATCAGTTGAAGAAAATGAGAAGCCCAGACTGGTGAAAAAACTTTCATAAATCGGGCGGATATTAACTATCTCATCCAGGCATTTTTGGGAAAACTCAGCACGGGATATTTTAGCCATATTGAGGTTGTACTTCTTCTGTACAAAACGAGCGGTCGGCAGACCGTTGTTGTCAAAACCTATGGGAAAATAGACCGCAGAACCCTGCATCCGCTTGTGCCGAGCAATTATATCTATCTGAGAGTAACTGAAAAGATGCCCCAGGTGCAGATTGGGGCCGCTTATAGTCGGCGGCGGGGTGTCTATGGTGTAGCGGGAATCGTTGCCGTCAAAACTAAAACTAAAGACCTTTTCCGCTCTCCAGTAGTCCTGCCACTTTTTTTCCACCGTTCTGAAATCATACTTTTTGTCTAACATGGTTTTTCCCTTTTATGTATTGGAATTATAACAAACCTCAGCGCAGTTGTCAACAGTTTGCACTTATTGCCGAATTTTTGACTTTGGCGTGAGTTGAAAAATGTACGCACCCTGAATTTGTCTTAAGCATTTGCTTTTAATTTTCGTTGGTGCTGGCGCATGTTGGGCTCCGCAAAAAGCACGGTGCCGGCGAAGTTTGGACTCACGGGAGAAACCTTATCGCTGCTTTTTACATATCATGCTGTAACGCCTGTGGGCATCTTAAAAAAAATCGGATAAAAGAACTATTATGTCGCATATATTTACTCTGTTTATAACCGCCCTGATTTCGCTGGATGCCCTCTTTGTGGGTATGTCTTTAAAACTGCAAAAAGGCTTCAGGTGGCGCTACCTGTTTGTAATCAGCACTATCATTATGATTTTCTCTTCAGTTGCCTATGTTGTAGCATGCTCACTGAAAGATTTCATCGCCTTTGACTTAAGTTGGATTGTGGGAACTATTTTCGTCTTTCTTGGTATTAAGAATCTGTTTGCTAGCGACAGGCAAAAGAAAAGCGTTTCCTTGTTGTCCACTATTCTGCTGGGAATCATTATGTCCATAGATGCTGTGGTGGCAACTGTTTCGCTAACCATAGACCAGGTGCAGACCTTTCTCATACCGGTACTTCTGACAGCAGGTCACCTGCTCTTTTTGTTCGTCGGCGCATTTGTAATTCACTTTATCCGGATGCCTCCGCTCTGGCAAAATATCATCTCAGCCACCTGTCTGTTTGCGGTCGCCATATTAAAATTTACCGCTGTGTTCTAGACGAAAAATCACCCAATATGCGAGCGTTTTAATATCTTAATCCGAGCGTTCCAATATCTTAAAATTACCGCCGATTTTAAACCATAAAATACTGCCATTGTGTTCTGACTTTTTTACTGGAAAAAGCACACCAAATCTGCGCATTAAAACTTTTCGCCACATT
>CAYIZA010000032.1:3674-5502 GCA_964367965.1 uncultured Christensenella sp.
CTGCAAAGCGCTATTCCTCAGCAGGCATATCATCTTTCTTAAACTGGCTGTTATACAGAGTTGCGTACTTGCCATTAAGTTTCAACAATTCGCTGTGAGTACCCCTTTCCACTATATTGCCCTGGTCAACTACCAGTATCACATTGGCATTTTTGATAGTGGACAGTCGGTGCGCAATCACAAAACTGGTGCGGTTTTCGCTCAATTTGTCCATTGCCTTCTGGATGAGTTCCTCGGTACGGGTATCAACCGAAGAGGTCGCCTCGTCCAAAATCAGCATAGGGGCATTTTGAACCATAGCCCGAGCAATGGTCAGGAGTTGGCGCTGTCCCTGGCTGATGCTACTCTCTTCCCCTATCTTGTGCTGATATCCGCCCGAAAGTGTGGTTATAAAGTGGTGGACATTAGCACTCTTGCAGGCGAGTTCTACCTCCTCCTGAGTGGCTTTCGGATTACCAAATATAAGGTTTTCCAGCACCGTTCCCTCAAATAACCAGGCATCCTGCAGCACCATTCCGAAGAGACTCCGTACCTGCGCCCGGGTCATATCTTTGATAGAGATACCGTCAATCTCAATGTCACCGTCGTCCAGTTCGTAAAAGCGCTCAAGCAGATTGACTAAGGTGGTTTTACCTGCCCCCGTCGGACCCACTATGGCTACCTTTTGCCCTGCCTTAATTTTAGCACTGAAGTTCGGGATAACCGGCTGTCCAGGCTGGTATCCAAAGCGGACATTTTTGAATTCCACTTCGCCCCGAACTGTTTTGAGAGTTTTTGGATTGGCAGTTTCTGGCTCTATCTCCGGCTCGGCAAGGAATTCGAACACTCGCTCCGATGCCGCCGCTGTAGACTGGAACACTGTCGCTACTGAAGCGAGTTGTACCAGCGGCTGGTTGAACAGCCTTATATATATAAAGAAAGACAAAATGGAGCCCACTTCAATCTGTCCGTTGAGGGCAAGGATTCCACCCACTACCGACACTCCCACAAAGGACAAGTTCCCTATAAAACTCATAATCGGCATCATCAGGGCGCTGTAGAACTGGCTTTTATAGCCGCTTACAAACAGTTTGTTGTTGGTTTCGGCAAATTTCTGCATCTCTTTTTGCTGACCGTTAAATGCCTTGACCACATTGTGATTGGAATAGACCTCCTCCACATGACCGTTGATCTCACCCAGGCTCTGTTGCTGCTGGCGGTAGTATTTCTGAGAGCGTTTAACTACCAGCATTACTATTATCATCCCGATTGGGATAGTTACCACTGCCACCAAAGTGAGTTGCCAACTTATGGTCAGCATCATTATGAACACTCCCACAAACATAGTTACAGCCACAATGAGGTTACTCAGGCTCTGGTTGAGGGTTTGAGATATGGTATCCACATCGTTGGTCACCCTGCTAAGAGTGTCGCCGTAACTGTTGCGGTCGAAGTATCGGAGCGGCAAGCGGTTGATTTTAGCGCTGATCTCACCGCGCATCTTTTGCGCCACCCTCACCGCTATTTTGGATAGTATAAATCCCTCGGCGTAGGAGAATAAAAAACTCAGCGAGTACAGCACTGCCAGCCACACGCCATAGTAGAGTATTTTGCCGAAGTCAATCGGTATGCCAAAAATAGGGGTGTATGCCACATTGGTCATCTTTCCGATGAGGTCAGGACCCATAATGGAGCACACTGTGCCGGCTATGGCTAGTATAATACCCACAATAATTGCCACATAAAATGGTGACAGATATCGCACAAACTGCCCCATGCTCTTTTTGAAATTCTTTGGCTTAGTCATACCGGCTGCTCCCAGTTTTAGACCTTTGCCCGGCATTGCCGG
>CAYIZA010000032.1:5602-10546 GCA_964367965.1 uncultured Christensenella sp.
ACTGCCGGAGAGGATTTTGTATTTTTCATTTTAGATCCTCCTTACTAAGTTGAGAGTAGGCAAGATCACGGTATACCGTGCAGTTCTTCATAAGTTGGCGATGAGTGCCCTGGGCAATCAGTTTGCCCTGGTCGAGCACAAGGATATTATCTGCATCCATAACGGTGCCGATACGCTGCGCTATAATAATCTTGGTGATATCGCTGGTCTCAGCATTGAGGGCATCCCTCAGTTTTTTGTCTGTGGCAAAGTCCAGTGCTGAAAAACTGTCGTCAAATAAAAGGATAGACGGATTCTTAGCAAGTGCCCGGGCAATACTCAAACGCTGACGCTGTCCTCCGGATACATTAGTGCCGCCCTGGCTTATCTGGTATTTTTGTCTGCCGGCAAGTTTGGATACAAACTCCTCCGACTGGCTCACACGGAGCGCCTTTTTGACCAACTTTTTATCGGTCTTTAGTTGACCATAGGAAACATTCTCTCCCACGCTGCCGGCAAAAAGGGTGGCGTGCTGCGGAATATATCCTATAGTATCATACAACTTTTCCAGTTTGAGCATCCGGACATCGACACCGCCCACCAACACCTGTCCGGCGGTAGCGTCATAAAAACGCAGGATAAGGTTGAACAGAGTGCTCTTGCCGCTGCCAGTAGAGCCTATTATAGCGACGGTCTGCCCCTTTTTAACTTCAAAAGAAAGGTCGGAAAGCACTTTATCTTCGGCATTCGGATAACTAAAACTTACGCCCCGGAATTCCACTGTGCCACTCTGGGCTGGATCCGGAACCTCGGTACCGTCCTGGATTTTGGTTTTACAATCCAACACTTCCCGCACCCTGCGCGCGCTGACAGTACCCCGTGGCAGAATAACAAACAGCATAGATAGCATAATAAAACTCATCATCACCAGGGAGGAGTACTGGGTAAATGCCATAAGATCAGGCACATTGAGCAGCCCATCGCCTATTAGATAGGAGCCCAACCACACCAGTGCCAGGCTAAGTCCGCTCATTATAAGAGTCATAAAAGGGCTGAGCAGTGCCATAGTGCGGTTGATAAACAGGTTGGTCTTGCTCAGTTTTTCGTTCGCCTCGCTGAATTTTGAATCCTGCAAACCCTCGGCGTTGTAGGCTCGCACCACCCGGAGCCCGGTCAGATTTTCACGAGTTACCAGATTGAGCCGGTCGGTTCGGCGCTGCAGTATTTTAAACTTCGGTACCACAAACAGAAACAGCGTAATCATCCCCGCCATCATAATAACCAGGGCAATAGCGGTAACCACCGACAGGTCGGCGCTCTGGTTCACTATCTTTAGAACTGCCCAAACCGCCATAATCGGAGCGGTAAAGATGAGCCTCAGCCCTATGCCATAGTTCATCTGCAGTTGAGTAATATCGTTGGTAGACCGAGTAATCAGGCTGGCAGTGGAGAATCGGTTCATCTCCTCCATTGAAAAATGTCCCACTTTGTCAAACAGATTAGCCCGCACTGTCTTACACAGTCCTGCGCTCAGCCTGGATGCCAGCCAGCCCACACAAATACTGCAAATAGCGCTCAGTAGAGCGATAGCAAGCATAACCAGCCCCACCTCAATTATGTCAGAAGCGGCAGTACTTGCGCCCACCATGGTCATAATCTGGGACATATATTCGGGCAACGCCAGGTCAAGGGCAACTGTTGCCACCACCAAAGCCAAAATAAGCAGAACATTCAACCACTGCTTGAAACCCAGATATTTCATCAACTTAAACACTTTACACCCCTCAAGATAAGATTAGTATATTTCTAATATCGGGGAAAGTCAACATAATTTGATTTAATTGCCACTTATCTTTTGACAAATCCTCTTAAAATTGGTAATCTTATATTAAGAGGGTACGGCTTGCTGCAGGCAATTGACAAACCCTGTACGCATATATAGAATATACTATATATGAAGGAAAAAAGTGTTGCCGGAAAAACAATCTCGCTTGCGGTAAAATTGAATCGGCATACAGATTAAATTCTGCTGAAATCACACTCAGACTGAACACTAACCGCCCACTTTACTGAAATAACACTGGCTGAAAGGTCACCGCCCACTTTGTGCTGTAACGGAAAAAATGAGAGCGGATTTAATTCACCCACTCTAACGGGCTATGCCAGCCCCATGTTGCTAGGTTATACTATTTAAAAAAGTATTAAGAGGAGAAAATTATGCTCTGGTTATGGATATTGCTTGGAGTGCTTGCTTTTTTGGCTTTTACAACTTTTCTGGCTGCCTCTTCGCTTTTTGGTATACTGGCAATCAAGCCGCGCTTCACCTTTAACCGGTCGCCGCTCTCAAAACACGATAAAAAACTGTTTATGGATGCGACCCTGAAAGCGGAAGAATGGCTCAGCACAGTAAAGTCTGAAGAAATAACTATAACTAACGGCAAGATCAGGCTCCACGGCGTATTTCTGAACCAGAAGAGCGACCGCAGCGTGATCATTGTCCATGGCTATGCCGCCGAACTCAGATATCGCCTGCTGGATGCACCTTTTTGGTATAACAAGGGATTCAATGTGCTGTTGATTGATTTGCGAACGCACGGCAAGAGCAGCGGGAAATATGTTACCATGGGAATCTGGGAGGCAAAGGATTTAGTAAAATGGACTCAGTGGTTGAGCCGCTATACCGGAGGTTCCCGAATTATTTTGGACGGCACTTCCATGGGCGCCGCTACTGTGCTGAACGCCACTGCGATGAAACTTCCGCCCAATGTGGTAGGAGTGGTGGCAGACTGTGGATACACTACTATGCGGGATGTTGCTCACCACCTATTCCGTCGCTACGCACTAATGCCCGGCTGGCTTGTCATAGGGCTTGGTGAGGGTTTTGCCAGATGTTTTGGTAAATTCTCGCTCTACCGGGACGGTCCAATCTATAGCGTACGCAAAGCGACCATTCCTGCCCTGTTTATCCATGGCACCAACGATAAATTTGTGCCAACCTGGATGGTGGATAAACTCTATGAAAACTACGCCGGGCCGAAAAAACTGCTAAAAATTCAGGGCGCTGGTCACGCCATGAGCAGTTGCTACGATCGCCCGAAATATCAGAAGGCTATCGAAAAACTCCTCGATATTGCCATGCCCGATGATTGATTTTGCCTGACTGGACTTTGATGATTTAAAAATTAAAAGATTTTAGTTTTTATGATTCGAGAGTTTTACTTACAAATTTTGAAGATTTAAAAAAGAGCCGCTGGGCTCTTTTATCTTTTCTTAGAAATCCGGAGTTTTCACTGGTCAGTGGGTTAGAGTTTTTTGCGAGCCCTGCCGGTAATCGACAGGGTGAGCATTGGCTGGTGGGTAGGTTCAGGCATTGTCAACCCTGTTTGTTTTTAAAAAACCGGGAGAGATTTTTTATCCTGCTACTAATAAAAAGCATGGAAAATCTATGTCGATTTTTAATCGGAGTTCGCTCAACAGTTTCATCCCAGTCAAAAGTTTTTGAGACACCCTCACTTCACCAGTCGGTTTGGCTTGGTTATTATCTCATCTTTTTCGCAGACAAACTGCCGGTCGGGGATATTCTGGCGAACAGTTACGCCGGCTGCTATGTAGCACTGAGTGCCAACTTTCAGCGGAGCCACAAGGTTGACATTTGCCCCGATAAATGTATGGTCGCCGACCGTTATCCGTGACTTCCCGCTGCCATTAAAGTTGGCAAAAACAGAGCCACAACCGATGTTGCAACCCTTGCCCACCAGAGCATCACCCACATATGCAAGGTGCGCACACTTAGTGCCGTCGCCCAGGGCGGAGTTTTTTATTTCCACAAAATCGCCCACACGGCAATCAGCGCCCACACGGGCATTTTTCCGCAAGCAGGCAAAGGGCCCAACGGTACTGGAGCGACCTATTCGGCTGTCCTCTACCGAACTTTGCTGCACACGAACACCGCACCCGAGCCGGACATTTTTAAGATTAGAAAAAGGGCCAATCACACAACCCGCGGCTACCTCGCAGTCCTCCAAACAACTGTTTATAATCCGAACACCCTTGCCTAGCCGGCACCTCAGCACACTGGAATTCTCCAACTCACAATCAGCGACTATCCTGCTATCGGCTATCCGACAGTTCCCCACAACTGCTACACTTTTATCTATAAAATTCTTAACCATAAAAATAATATATGAAAAAATAAGTCGCAGCGTTCGATGTGGGCAATGAGGAGAATCAGGTCGGTGCAATAATGTATGAAAATAAGTCACAGCGTTAGACCGAGCGGCTCAGCGCCCGGAGCGATCTCCCCCTCAGTTCGGAGTGTGTTTCAGCCGTTGCCACTCTGGGCTTATCCGGCACAAGTATGTAGTCACACCTCACCACCGTGCTTAGCCGGTGTGCCGCTATCAGAGCAGAGCTTTTTTCTGCCAGTCCGCTGAATGAATAGAGGGAGGATAAAATAGAAAATCCTTAAGTTTTATGTTGCTCCTCTGTTAAATAAAAAAAAGGCTACCTGATAATCAGGTAGTCCTCTTCAAAAAAGGACTATTTACCCTTCTTTGCAGGAGCTTTAGCTGCTGGTTTAGCAGCTGGTTTAGCAGCTGGTTTAGCAGCTGGTTTCTTTACAGCACATGCCATACCCTTTCACCTCCGTACTTATTAAAAGAATAAATTGCCCCCACAAAGAAATCGCACAAAACGATTCTATTCTTCCTATTCACTATCATACTCATTTTTCACAAAAAAGCAACTGTTTTTCAACATATTTTTCAATAAAATAAAAGTTTTTTTGCATACCCCAAAAAAATCACTCAAAAAGAAGAAAAAGTGGTATAAATTGAGGCTGCAAAAAATCACACATAGGCCCACCAAACTAACAAACTTTTATTGACAACGCCTAAATTTTATGTTAATCTATGGAAGCCGACCGAGATAAATCCGCCGCTCAGACAAGTGAATTTTATTTCCGGG
>CAYIZA010000033.1:0-2037 GCA_964367965.1 uncultured Christensenella sp.
GCCGCGGTTGATGCAATGCGCTAATAGGCATATTGTAGCCAGTGGAGGCGTTTCTTTTTGCTTAGGTAGTGAGTGAGGGCGAACCATCCGATGCTTGCTGCTATCGTTCCAAAGTATGTAAGAATAATTACCAGATAGTTGTCTGAGAAAGCGCTCCAGCCATATGCATTAACAAACCGATACAGGACATATAAAATAATATCGTGCGACATATAGATGAAAACGGAACTCTTTCTCATATAGATATGTATTTTTCGCGGCTTTGTTTTCAAAGATAGTAGAAAGCCGAACAAGAAAAATGAAAATATTGCTAGCGTTATAAAACTATCAGTAATCCCGAGCACGCCCATATAGTTCAAGACAAATAATTCCAGCCACATAAATATCGGCAGAATAGCCAGCGTCATTTTCCACCCGACGCTACATTTAGGAGGGTTTTGTCTATGAGCAAATTCTCTCTCAGCGAAATATTTACCCATGGATACAAAAATCATACCAGAGAAAAAGGAATAAGCGGGTGAGTTTATCTGACTAACCACATCTAAAATGCTGTGTATGAAGGTGCCTTCGAGAGCGTTTATGTAGGTGCTACTTAGGCAGGATATTAAATATAGTGCGGCTGCTATTAAGAATATAGTGCGGCTGGATAATTTTTTAGACAGGGCATATACCAAAACAACTGAAATAGCAAGAGCAATAAGGTACCAGTAAGCACCAATGCCACCCCTGAAGAAAATTTTTGTTATAAGCAAGCCTAATTTTTCATACCAAGGGGCATCTGATACTATAATGTATTGGTCTATCACAATCGGCAAAGCTAAAACGAACCATAGCAAAAGCAACAACCCTATACGCTGCACATATTTTATTATAATCTGTCGGGCATTTTCCGGCTGTTCTTTAATTTTTTTGAACAAGAAGAAGGCGGAAGATATAAAGAAAAAAGGCACCGCTATTCTTAACAGGACTGAACTCGCAGGCAGTAGATATAGAATCAGCCAGCCGGCATCGGCACCGCTTGGCGGTATACCGCTGGTCGCCATATGCCCTAAAGAATAGTTCACAAAATGGATAATAACAACCAGCATTGCGGATATAAACTTAAGAATATCTATAGCAGCATAGGTAGTGTGTGATTGGGGGGGCGTCTCATTTTTTAGTGTTTTTATTTTTTTTATCATAGGTTTCTCCGGCGTGTATTAAGAGATTTTTTAAAGAGTGTTTTTTGGTAGACTTTGAATGAGTATATCTTTTTATACAGGTAAAGTAAAGCGTTTTTGTTTGATTGTTTTGATAGAAAAATCGTATAATCTACAGAGTACTTAGTTTTGTGTTTGTGGTGGATTTGAATGTGTTGTGATGACTCATCTTTTAATTGAGTGCGATTTTGGCGTGCGCTTGTGTTGATACAATTGCTGTCGCTTCGCTCCGCCAAGCGAGATGAATACGGAAACTTTTGCAAGTAAACGAAAACAGGGCTGTTGTCCGTCTCTTTTCATTTTTTGGTGTTGGCTCGCATAGACTTTGGATATGTTGGAAGAGCAGGTTGTGAGTGTATTTGGCAGTTTCGGGGTCTGGGTGGTGGTGATTGTGGCGGCTATGCTGCCGTTGATTGAGGCTCGCAGTGCCATTCCGCTGGGCTGTGCCGTGGGTGTTTGGGGTGCCGGCGCTATGAGCCCGTGGGTGGCTGCAGCGGTGGCGTTTGTGGCAAGTTCGGTTGCCGGGGCAACTGTCATACTGCTGTTGCCGCCAGTTCTGAAGTGGTTGCGGAAAAGACCTAAACTGGGTGCTTTTGCCCGGATTCTGGATAACTTTTTTGCCCGGAAAGTCGACCAACTTTTTGTTAAGAAATCCAGACAAAGGGTAAAACTGGGTTCGGCGAAAAAGCCACCTGGCGAAGGGGCAAGTGGCACCAGTCTGGCAGTTGGAAATCCGCCGAGCAAAAATATAAGTGCAGCAAACAGGGAGTATTGCGTTGACGGAAACAGGGTTCTGTCTGGGAAAAATTGGGACAAAACAGGTTCTGCAGGCAAAAAT
>CAYIZA010000033.1:2137-10302 GCA_964367965.1 uncultured Christensenella sp.
AAGGGAGTCTTCCTTTCCCTTCTGGTCGCTGCGCCAGTTCCTTTGCTGGGGGTGTATAGCGGCGCCGGCATAGGCGTTTTTATGGGGCTGAAGTGGTGGCAGAATATGCTGAGCGTGCTGAGCGGAAATTTAATTTCCTGCCTTTTAATAGTTCTGTTATGTGTGCTTTTCACCGAATTTATAGAATTATTTCTGACCTGCGTTTTGATTGTGGCGGCGCTGGTGTTGCTCTGGAGTGTAATAAATATAATCTATGATGCCGTGCAAAAAGCAAGGATAAAAAACAGCGCTAAAGATGCAAAAACAAAAGTATCATAACTCAATATTCTTCAGAAAAAAGGTTTATGGGGGAAACATTCAGGCAAACACAAAAGCACCAACTCCATATCCCACAGAAAAAAAGCATCCCTAAAGCCACCATTCATTCAAAAACAACCTCTGATTCCATGCGAAAACCAAACAGCAATTTTCAGAGAACGGCGGAGTACTAAGTGCCTTGCAAAAACCCTAAAGCAGGATACAATTCTGAAATAAAAAAATCTAAAACGGTGTTTTCCTTGCATTTTTTCTCAATTTTAGATAGAATAGTAGAAAGACTTTAGGAGAAATTCTATGAAGAGATTGAGTTATCGGCCAGATGATTCCACCAAAATGTATGTTTGGGCATTGATTTTGCCATTATTGCTGAGCATGGTGCTGGCGCTTTTCCTTCAGGGAGCGGAGAGGGACGGGGACGAAAATTTTCTTATAGCATCGCAGCCGTGGTTCGTGGTGATGATGAGACTGGCGAGCGCCGGGTTGCTGATAGCGTTATTCTTTGTATATAACAGAGTGAACCGGATTTCCGGCTGGACGGCAACGGGCATAAAGAACAAGTCGTCGCCGCTTAAAGTAGTATTATGTCTTATACTCGCCGGCGGACTGGTCTGGTTTTCTTCGCCTTTTATCGAGATGATTTCAGTGGGGTTATCTCAAATTGGAGTTACTGTGAAAACCGGGCTGGATTTGCCTCTCACTAACGGTTGGTGGTATATTCTGGCAATAGTTCTGGTGGGTATAATTCCGGCGGTGGTTGAGGAGTTCATCTTCCGTGGCGTTATTTTGAACGGACTAAGGAAATGGGGCAAGTGGCCCGCTATACTTATCAGCGCCCTGATGTTCTGCCTAATGCACGGCAGTGTGGTACAGTTTACCTACACCCTCATTCTAGGGGTAGTACTGGGTTGGGTTATGTGGGAAACCCGGGCGCTTTGGCTGACTATTCTGATGCACTTTATCAATAACGCTGTGGTGATTACCGCTATGTTCATTACCGAGCAGCAGGGGATTCCAAATGTGTTGCCAACCGCTCTGAGCACGGCGGATATTCTGTATGCCGTGGGTATGATGCTGGTAGCGGTAGCACTGGTGATAGCGGTATTTATACTTATAAAACGGCTAAAGAGCAAGGAAACGGATGCTGTTATCAGTAGCACGGGCAAGTCTGAGCAGACAGTTGTTCAATCAGTCTCACAGTTGCCCGAGGAAGCGGAAACTGTGGCTGAAAACAAGAACAAAAACCTGTTATTACTTCTAACCGGCATATGCCTTGCCATATTTATAACAATAATTAGCATTGTCTGACTGAGGTTTTATGAAAGAGAAAAGATTTTTAATTGAAGACAAGGTAGTGTTTTGGTCCGGTTTAATCTACCTGGCCGCTATGCTTTTATTTTTGCTTTTAAAGGGGCTCGCATATTTCGGGGTCTTTGCTCCTATGGGTCAGTGGGCTGGCTATTTCTTCACCATACTGGTTCAGGTTGGGCTTATGGGAATACTACCACTACTGCTGTATAAACTGTTTAATAAGAAGACCTTTAAACAGACTTTTCAGTCTTTCTCCTTTCGCACTATTTCCTGGAAGACGGTTTTGTTTTCGGCGCTACTTGGCATCTGTATGTATGTGCTGGTTGTCTATATATCCTCATTCTGGAGCGCTATGCTCTCCTGGTTTGGCTACCAACACAGCAGTTCCTCCACTGATTATTCTACTCTAAAATTCTTTTTGACTGTGCTGTTTGTAGCGGTACTGCCGGGCTTTTTTGAGGAGTTTATGCACAGGGGTATGGTGTTGGGAAGTACTCGGAAAAACGGCATAATCCGGGCATGTCTGCTCTGCGGACTGCTGTTCGGGTTGCTGCACTTTAATGCGGCACAGTTCGGTTATGCCTGGATTGTGGGGGTATTCCTCTGTCTGGTTACCGTGCTGACCCGCAGTATATGGCCGGCTATAATTATGCATTTTATGAACAATTTCATAGGTACTTATATCACCTTTGCCTCGGTAAACGACTGGTTTCTGGGAGCGGCTTTTAACGCATCCAGTGCCTTTTTGGCGGAGTCCAATGTGGTGGTGGTTATGCTGGTAAATCTGCTTGTCCTCATCCTAGTTTGCTCACTGGGTTCCTGGTTGTTGATGAAAATGTTCGCTGAAGCCAAAAAGCGAAAGTTCCAGAAGTTCCACCAACAGTTGCGGAGGGATATGGCGGCAGAATCGGTGCCGAGCGTGGATTTAAACAATCCGCAGGAGGTGCTGGGCCTCTACCAGCAGGTAAGTATGCTGAATGCGCAGAAAAAGTTGGCGGAGGGTAATTTCACCATGGAAGACCTGAACGGATTCAGCAACCGCAAGGCGTTGGATGTGGTGCTCTCAGACGACTTTTCCTTGCCCCAAAAGCGTAAGCGGCTGGATTATATCTTCTACTATATCGCCATAGTTGTGGGAATCGCAGGCACTTTGGCAGAATTTATCCTGAACATACTCTAACGGCAAAATACACTATTCAGTGTATTTTTTCATATACATTTCTATGAGTTTTTGGGAGCATTACCAGAGCGGATTAAAAGAACTGGAGGGGTTGGGCGCATCTCTCTTCTCCATAGGTAAAAGTGCGTTCGGACGGGAAATCTGGTGTGTCCGTGCAGGCAGCGGCAACCCCAAAATACTGGTTCAGTGCAGCATCCACGCACGAGAGCATATCACCGCCCACCTGGGGATGATGCTGGCTAAAAAGTTGTTGAGAGAAAGACAGCCAGGCACTGTCTTCTTTGTGCCAGTCGCCAATCCGGATGGTGTTTTATTAGCGCTGGAGGGGCTGAGTTCGGTGCCGGCACCTGCCCGTGATTTCTTGCGGACGGTCAATGGCAGCGAGGATTTCAGTCTGTGGAAAGCCAATGGGCGAGCAGTGGATTTAAATGTGAACTTCGACGCTGAGTGGGGTAAAGGGGTAAATAATATCTTCCGCCCCGGCAGCGCAAACTATATCGGCACCGAGCCGGAGAGTGAAAGCGAAACCAGAGCACTTGTAAACCTCACTCTCGCCGTCCGTCCGCACTTCACCCTGAGTTTTCACAGTAAGGGCGAGGTCATCTTCTGGCGCTTCGGGCAGCCCCGGCGCCGGCTGGCACGGGACAGACAAATCTCCTCTGCTATAAGTGAAGTTACCGGATATCCGCTCAGCAATGCCCCGGGCAGCGTGGGCGGCTTTAAGGATTTTTGCATCCAGCGTCTGGGGATTCCCAGTCTGACCATAGAGGTGGGTAGCGACCGGCTGAGTCATCCTATCGGGGTGGAGAGTCTGCCTGAAATCTGGAGCAAAAACAGCGAGGTGGTTGCAAAATCGCTTGATTTAATGTATGATTTTATTGTATAATCACCTCAGAGGTGACCTATGGACACAAAGTTTATGCAGGTGGCACTGGCAGAGGCGCAAAAGGCGAGGGTGATGGATGAAGTTCCGGTGGGTGCCGTTATAGTCTGTGGGGATAAGATAATCGCCCGGGCGCACAACGAAAAAAATGCCCAAAAAAACAGTATTCTTCATGCCGAAATGTTGGTGCTGCAAAAGGCTATGAAAAAGTTGGGCGACTGGCATCTGAACGAGTGTACTATGTATGTTACCCTGGAGCCGTGCCCTATGTGTGCCGGCGCCATAATAAACGCACGAGTGGGCAAGGTGGTATTCGGGGCGCACGACCCCAAAGCCGGCTGTTTTGGCAGTGTATACAACTTCGCTGAAGAAAAGAAATTCAATCACCGACCGCTGATAGAGAGCGGGATACTGGGTGCCGAGTGCGGTGCCATACTGACCGAGTATTTCAAAGAAAAGCGTAAAAAAAATATACAGGGAGGGAAAGTTGGAGATTAGAACAATAGACCGGGATATCCCCGGTAGTGTGGAGAGCCTTTGGGAGCGGATACAGCGTGACCCAGTGGACGGAGATGCCGCAGTAATTATACTGAAGATACACAATCCCGCAATTATGACCGACAAGAAAAGTTATGATTTAATGCTTTGGGGCAAGACCCTAACTCAGTGGATGAAACTTGCTTTTGGCAGTTGTCCGGTGACCGAAATAGTCTGCGATATGGGCGCCGATATCCTCTCTACCATAAGACCGTATCTGGGGGAGAAAAAATACACTGCAGTGTTCTACTGCGACTCGCCACTGCTGCAGCGCAAGACCTTTCTCAATATACTGGACTGGGTGCAGACCAAAAAAATCAATGTGTGCAAACTGGAACGGGGCTTTGTCTTTGTGACCGAATATATCCGGACGGCGGAGCGAATCTATGCCACCACCGAGCCGCATGACTTTGGCAAAGAGGACTTTTTAACCGTTTTTAATCTAGAACAGTTGCACGGTGCCGGGCAGATTCTGCGCAACCGGATTATAAACTTTCACCAGCAGAGCGGGGTTCAGATTGTGGATGCTGCGACCACATTTATAGATGCCGATGTAACAATCGGGGCAAATGTGAAACTTTTTCCCAACACTGTGCTTATGGGGCAGTGCGAGATTGGTGACAATGTCACTATAGAGCCGTTCTGTACCATTAAATCCAGCAAAATTGGCAATGGCGCCACTCTGGCGAGTTGTTATATTGAGAACAGCGAAATTGCCGAAAAGGCACAGGTAAAACCCTTCACTACTGTTATCAGTGGGGTTACAAAAAAGAGGTAGAGATGAAGTTGATATTTGGACTGGGCAATCCAGAAAAGAAGTTTGAGCGGACTCCGCACAACACAGGCTTTCGGGTGTTGGACAAGTTGGCAGCCGAGTTAGGGGTCTCCTTTGGAAAAAAGAAGATGGAGGCGCTCTATTCAGAAGTCAGCGTGGAGGGCGAAAAAGTCCTTTTACTGAAGCCGCAGACCTATATGAACAACAGCGGCGAGAGCGTTAAAAAGTTTGTGAAGAAGTTTAAGGTTCAGCCTGAGGACATGCTGATTGTCTTTGACGATATCGATCTGAAAGCCGGCGATACCCGCCTTAAACTTACCGGAAGTGCCGGCACTCACAACGGTATGCGCAATATTCTGGCGTTGTTGGGCAGGCTGGATGTGCCCCGCCTGAGAGTGGGGGTGGGACAGCCGCCCCTGAGTATGGATTTAGCCGATTTTGTGCTAATGCCGATGCCGGAGTTGCTGCAACAACAAGTTGCTGAGGGCGAACAAAAAGCGGTGGCACAAATTCTGGAGATTGTCCGGAAAAAATAGTTTAACAAAGTGGCAAAGGGCAACAATTCAACTAATACAGATGAGGGCTGGGGCAGGGTGGAAAAAATCACCGTTTTAAATATCAAAGAAAAAAGTGTGAAAATATTTGCAATATTGCTGGTTTTGTTGTATAATGAAAGATATCAGTTTTATCCCGGGGGGCTTTGGTGAAAAAAATAAAAAGATTTATGTTTGTAGCACTAACTTGTTTTATGGCTATTTTCACTTTTTCCGGCTGTAACCTCTGGTCGCTCAATACCACCAAGTATCTGAGCCAAACAGTAGCCACTTTCAACAATCTATCGGTCGACCTGGAGAAGACCTACAACGCCTATTATAACTACGGAAACTATTACTATGACGGGCAGGGCACCCCGACTCTGAACGGAATTACCCTCACCGCTACTCAACTTATAAACCGTGAAATTGTGCTGGATTACCTCAAGGAGGGCGAGGGCAAAATCACCCTCACTACAGCGCAACTCAATGAAGTTTGGCAAAATGTGTATGACTCCATAAACAGTTCCATACTAACGCTAGAAGACCAGATTCGTAAAGATGCTAAGGAGCCTCGACCGGATGCTGACACAACTGAGGACAGCACCGAGGCTGATGGCTATAAAAAAGCATATGCTGCCTACGAGAAGAGTTATGTCTGGGAAGGCGGCGAACTCAAACAGGTAGAGGAAAATATCAAGGTGGAGAACTTCTCCAAAGACATATTTCAACTTAGTCAGTCCGAACTGGATGATATGACCACTGCTGAGAAGGCAAAACTGGCATACCAGAACTTCATTGCCACCCGCTGGAACTATACCGATAATTCAGCAGACAGTTATAGCAACCAGGCGCTTATTAAGTATATTAAAAATCTCCGCAGCATCGAAAAGGGCAAGAACCTGAGCACGGTCAGCGAAGAGATTTTCTATCGTGAAATGGACAGATTATTTAATGCATACTATGAGGACCAACTGCTAACGGTCTATCAAGAGAACTACAAAAAGACAGCCGATGTCATCACTTCTGACCTAGTGCTACAGAAGTTTAACAATCTTATGGCTCAGCAAAGGGAAAACTATCTCGCAGCACCTAATGAGTATACTACCGCTATGAAAACGACAACCACCAAGGTGTTATACCACATTAACGCCGGCGACTGGTTTAATGTATCCCATGTGCTAGTGAAGTTCTCAGATGAGCAGACAGCCGAATTAACACAGTTGAAAACCGACCTTGCAAACGGTAAGATTTCGCAGAGTTACTATGACACCCGGGTAGAGCAAATCAAGGCGAACACTATGGCAGAAAACCGCAAGACCGGCGAGAAGATTACTGTAGACAAGTTGCTGAAGCAGTTGCAGGAAGACCTCACAGGCAAGAGCAGTGCTACTAAGTTGGCGATATTTAATGAATATATCTACACCTATGGTATGGATGATGGCGCAAATAACGCTGAACTGGCATACCGTATTCCAACCGACTCAGCAAACGATTCTATGGTAACGCCATTTGCCAATGCTGCACGGGAAATTCGCAAGGGCAGCGTAGGAAATATCAGCAGTGCAGTGGAGACTGAATACGGCTATCACATTATTATGTATCTGGGCGAAACTAAGACCCTGCCGAGCGACGGCAAGGTGACAATGGCAGCCCTGGACAGTTACCTGCTAAACCCGCTGAATAATAAGAGTATGCTGGACTACATTCTGGAACAAATCACAGTAGATAACTATAGCAAACACGAAACCGCCCTGCTTACCAAACTGAAAATCAATGGCGAAGTTAAACTGTACCAGTCGGTGCTGGAACAGATTTATAATGCTTTTAAATAATAAAAAGGCTCTATTGATTTAAGAAGTTATCCAGCAATCCTGCAAAGATTCTTCAAGTGGAAGAAAAAAGACTTTTAATAAAGTCTTTTTTTATTATATTTTATAGTGTTGCCGATGCTGCAGCGGATTTTTATTGGTTTAGATGCTTTTGTGCATTGTGCAGGGGGATGGGACATAGGGTTTATTTGGTGCAGTTGTTTGGATAACTTTGTGTGTTGTGCAGGTGATGCGGCGTGCTATAATATTTATTTTATACCCTGTTATCAGGGGGCTTTTTTGCTGGTTTATTCTCTTTGCTAGATTTGTTTAACGGCATGAGCGAATAGGATGTATTTTAGAATTCGTGCAGCGTACAGTAATTATTCTGTTTTTGGAAAGTTTTGTGCAATAAAACCTTGACTTTTGTGTTTTTTTCGTATAAACTATGAGGGCATAATTTTGGCGGCGTAGCTTAGTTGGTTATAGCGATCGGTTCATACCCGATAGGTCGAAGGTTCGAATCCCTCCGCCGCTACCAAAATTACCTGGCCCCATGGTCAAGCGGTTAAGACACCACCCTTTCACGGTGGTAACGCGGGTTCGAGTCCCGCTGGGGTCACCAGTTGAATGAATTGCCTGTGGTATTTTATAGAATCTGATACAATTTTTGTGATTTTTTCCATAGTTTTCTAGATAGTAATTAAAAAAGGTTTTAGTGTTTTCACTAAAACTTTTTTTATTATGGGGGTTTTTTCTGATTTATTTGGTGACCCATCCGCGACTCGAACGCGGGACAACTTGATTAAAAGTCAAGTGC
>CAYIZA010000034.1:0-10141 GCA_964367965.1 uncultured Christensenella sp.
ACCCCCAAAAGCCCCACTTAACCGCCTCTATAAGAAGTGAATTAAAAAACAAAATAACCCCTTGCCACTTTTTGCTCCCTCTGCCATATTTAAAAGATAAAGGCAAAACCTTTCCTGGTTTTTCATATCAAACCCTGCTGCAGCATAAAAATGGTATGAGGTGGCTATGTTTTATGACGAGCTGACAGAAAAACTGGGAGCCGATGCCTCTCTGGCGTCTTTTTTAGCCTATAATCTGGGGTTCAAAGGGCTGAGTCTGCAAGGCAAGTTTAAGATAGACTATTTTTCCAGTGTAAAGATAATTCTGAGCGTTGCCAGCCAGAAGGTCTATATATATGGTAGGAATCTCAGCCTGCAGAGCATAGACAAGAGCGAGTTGGTGGTGCTGGGCGATTTGCTGTGTCTTTCTTCCCGTGAGGTGAGCCTTGGCTAGATTGGTATTCGGAACCACAACGGTAACGGTCGAGGGTGTGAACTTCAGTTTGCTTTTAAACGAGTGCGTCCGCCGGAATATTGTCATCAAAAAAGCGGAAAGGGTTGCCACCACCACATTGAAAATAACCTGCGCATCCCGTTTTTTATCGCAATTGCTTGCTATATTACAAGAAAAAGGCTATACTATAACCAACCAGAAAGCATCGGTACCCAACAATCTGGGACAACTGGCGCTCGCCCGTATCGGAATTATTATTGGTCTTGTTGTGGGTTTGATATCCAGCATACTTGCCAGCCTGTTTGTCTGGGATATCGTTGTGGTGGGCACAGGTAACTGCTCGGAGCAGATTGTAGCGGCACTTAGAGATAATGGCATAGGCAGGGGCAGTTTTAAGGCAGCGATGGATCCGCACAATATCGAGCAGACACTGTACAGCCAGGTGGATGAACTCAGCCTGGTCAGTGTGAGTTTTCGTGGCACCAGTATGATTATAAACTACACTGAGCGCACCACACCTCAGGAAAATGGCGGCCGCAAAAACATACTGGCGACCAGCCGTGGCATTGTGGCAAGCATAACGGTAGCGGAAGGCACGGCGCTGGTAAAGGTGGGAGATGTCGTCACTGAGGGGCAGGTTCTTATTGCCGGCTATACTATGGTGGACGGAGAAAAGGTGGAGAGCAGCGCTGACGGGCAGATTTTCCTCTACCTCTGGAAGAGCGCTACTGTGGAGTTCCCACTGGAAAAAATTATGTGGGTGAGAACCGGAAACAGTGTAAGCGGAAGTTCGCTATCCTTTTTGGGAAGCACACTGTTTACACGGCAGCCGGAACACCAGTTCACTAAATTTGAGACCGAAACTATCACTCAGAATTTGGTAAGTTCTTCCGCTCTGCCGCTGAAGATTACCTACACCACCGTCTTTGAGTTAGAGGCTGTTACCATAAACCAAAACTTTGAAGAGAATGTAGAAAAACTACGGGCTCAAGCCAAATTGTTGGCGTGGGAACAGGTGAACTATCAAAATGTAATTGAAGAAAAAATAACGCAGAACTTAGTAGGCAATATATGGTTTGTTTCACATTATATTAAAGTAAAGGAAAAAATAAATTGAAAGTAAAAATAGCACTTGAGAACAATGTACTGGCAAATTTGCCAGGCATCAAACTTTTGAGAAAGGTGACCCGTCAGGTTTTGAAACTAGAGAAACAGCGAGCAGCCCGGGTGGCGCTCACCGTCTTCTATGTCGACCAGGGGCAGATACAGAAAATCAACCGGGAGCATCGGGCAAAGGACAGCCCGACCGATGTTATCTCCTTTCGTTTGGTGGAGAATGCGCAGCGGCTGCCGCTGACCGCTCGGCATTTCAGTGCCGATTTTGACCGTGGCGAAAAGGTAATTTATCTCGGTGAAATCTTCATCTGCAGCGAAATCGCCGCCGCCTCCGCTGAGGAGTTCGGGCACACCACTTTTCGTGAGGTGCTGGAACTGTATATCCACGGACTGTTGCATCTGCTGGGATATGACCACCACAGCGCTGAGGAGAGTGCTGATATGGAGCAGAAGGAAGTGGCTATGAACGCTTTTCTAAACAAGAAGAAGATAGTATAGGGGGAAAGATTATGAGTTTTAAATCCGGGTTTGTTGCCGTTATAGGCAAGCCAAATGTGGGAAAATCAACTCTTATAAATGCCTTGATTGGTAAAAAGGTATCCATAGTGTCACCCAAGCCGCAGACTACACGAAACAAGATTTTGGGAGTGCTAAACAAACCGGAGTTCCAGATGGTTTTTGTGGATACTCCAGGCATACATAAACAGGTCACCGTGCTGGATAAATATATGCAAAAGAGTGTGGAGTCCGCTACTGTGGGGGTCGATGTTATTCTCTATGTAATGGACGGCAGCAAGCCGTTTGCCAAAGATGATTTGGCAACACTGAAGAAGTTTTGCAACCTGGAAACCCCGGTATTTGCCGTGGTCAACAAGGTTGATTTAACAAACTATGAAAAGTTGTTTCCGCAGTTGACTCAACTCAATGAAGTGGAGAGGCTGGCCGAAGTTTTCTGCGTGTCTGCCCTTGCAAAGAAGAATTTGGACGGATTAATCCAAAAGTTGGTGGAAAAACTCAGCGATACCACCAAATTTTTTCTGGAGGATGAACTTTCGGATAAGCCCTTTGGTTTTATGATTGCTGAAACCATACGGGAAAAGATATTGTGGCTACTGAACGATGAGATTCCGCACGGTGTAGGTGTGGTGATAGATGAATGTCGGGAAGAGGGCAAAATTAAACATATCACAGCAACGATATTTTGCGAAAAGCAGTCGCATAAACGGATACTGGTCGGAGCGGAGGGTTCTAAGATGAAAGAGATTGGGCAGGCGAGCCGCCAGGCAATTGAGAAGATGCTGGGCAGTCAGGTTCAACTGTCGCTCTGGGTAAAGGTCAAGCCTGACTGGCGCAACCGTGAGGGTGCACTGGGCGAAATTGGCTATGCTATTGAAGAAATCTAATTAGGTATAAAAAACTCCGCTAATCACAATCTAGTTGGGAGGTGAATATGCGGAAAAGAAAAAGAATCTGGAATGAGCAGTTGACCGACTTGTGCTGGAATAACTTTTGTGAAACAGGGGAAATCGGTCATTATATGCTATACAAAAAGGTGAGAGAAAATGGCACAAAAACTGCTGACAAAAGCGCTGGTTCTCCGGGCGACGAATTATCTGGAAAGCGATAAAATCATCACCCTTTTTTCGCTGGAACTGGGCAAAGTTGGCGCTAGGCTGACCGGCTGCAACAAGCCGACTGCAAAGTTAAAATTTGCCGGGCAGCCTTTTTGTCTGGCGGAGTTTGAACTGATTAAGACCGGCGAGTTATTTAAGGTGACTAACGCCAGCGAAATGGAGAGTTTTTTCGACCTCTCGCTGGACTATCAGAAGATGCTGGCAGGCAGTGTTGTGCTGGAGAGTTGTGATGCCGTTACTCAGCCTGAGCCGGCACCTACTCTGTTTGTGGAGACACTCAAGGCATTGAAGTCGCTCTGCTTCAGCGAACTCAGCCCCAGACTGGTGCTGATTAAGTTCTTTCTAGAACTCTTTTCGGTCACCGGATATAGACTGGGGTTGGACCGCTGCAAAAACTGTGGCGGACACTTTTCCACCCATGTGCTACTGGATCTCAATTCCGGCTCGCTGGTCTGTGGGCTCTGCCGTGGACTCAACAACCTTGAAATGAGCCAGGCTGCTCTGGCTGGGTTGAAGTTAGTCGCTCAAACCGACTATGCCCGGCTGGGGAGTATCACCCTGAAAGACCAGGTGATATCTGAAATTTTGATACTTTTCGGGGCTAATTTCCTGGCTCGGTTTAACCACAGCCTAAAAAGTTTAAAAAGTTTGATAAAATTAAAGTAATTTTTATTTTTTTTGCGAATAAAGAAACTAAACAACGAAAGAAGATGGGGATAGCATGGCAAATTTTGGCATTTCGCCAGAGTGGAAAGAAGAACTCAAGAGTCGCAGCGATATTGTTTCCACTATTTCACGATACATAAAACTGGAACGCAAGGGCAAGACTTTTTGGGGTCTTTGCCCCTTTCACTATGAGAAAACTCCTAGTTTTAGTGTAAACGATAACGACCAGTACTATAAGTGTTTCGGATGCGGAGAGTCAGGCGATGTAATCTCTTTTGTAGAGAAATACGAGGGCGTGGACTTTATGGAAGCGTGCAAGATTTTGGCTAAAAATGCCGGTATGGAAATGCCCGAGTTCGAGAAAAACAGCGATATAGCAAAACAGAAAGCGGAAAAAGACCAGATTCTGCAGGTGCTCCGCCAGGCGGCAATCTTCTATCGGGAGTGCCTGAACGGGCCCCGGGGCAAGCCCGGCCGGGACTATCTGGAGCGCCGGGGAGTGGATGCTCGCAGCATAACTGTGTTTGGAATAGGATACAGCCCAGACTTTTCTCTGGTGGTGACCGAACTCAGCAAGCGGGGTTTTAGTACCGAAATTATGAAAAAAGCCGGTGTGGTGGATATCTCCGCGCGTGGACCATTTGATGCCTATGGCGAGCGGCTGGTTTTTCCACTTATCAACACCTATGGCGATGTGGTAGGTTTCTCAGCACGACTCATTGAGGACAAGCCCTTTGCTAAGTATAAGAACACCGCACAGACTATGGTTTTTGACAAGAGCCGTGTTATATTTGGCATAAATCTGATTAAAAAACTTAGAACTGACCTCAAGGGCGATGTGCCAAATGTGATTTTGGTGGAGGGACAACTCGATGTAATCAGTATGCACCAGTCCGGATTTAACAACACAGTTGCCTGTCTGGGCACTGCGGTCACACCGATGCACGCCAAGGAACTTAAGCGGATGACCGATAATGTAATCCTGCTCTTTGATGGCGATTCCGCCGGACAAAAAGCGGCACTGCGAAGTATAGAAATTCTCAAGCCGGTTGGGCTTTCAGTCAAAGTTGCCACCCTGCCGGAGAAAAGCGACCCGGACGACCTGCTGAAGACCCAGGGAAAAGAGGTGCTGCAGGCATTGTTGGACAGTGCAATTGAGGCAGTGGATTTCCAACTCAGGACGCTGGCAGCCGGGTTCGACCTCGGCAGCAACGAGCAGCGGGCTAAATTCATCAAGGCAGCACTGGTCATCATCGGTGCGCTGGACAGCGAAGCAGAGAAGAATATATATTTGGAGACAGTGAAAAAACTCACCTCCGTTCCGGTCGATGTACTGCGCCAGGATTTAAACAAAACACAGGTGGAGACAACTCGTACCGAGGCAACTCCGGAAAGCAAAAATCAAGGCCCTGACGCCTTTATACAGGCGGATTTGTTTGTGCTCGCAAGCCTGCTGCACCGCAAGCCGTGGGCAAATATAGCGGAGTGCGACGGGGTGGAATTTATAGCGCCCGACTTCAAACTGTTGTTTGAATATATCAAGACAGGAACGCCGGAAAAACCGGCACTGGTCAGCGGAGTGTTCGACCGCATAGCGGTAGACCAAAGTCCGTCGGTCAGCGAAATTATAAACTACAACTTTTCTTCTAATAAAGAAGACAACGAATTGACCTGGCAGCACTGCCTGGGAAAAAATATGGAGCGCAAGTTGTATAATCGCAAGGATGAACTGGAAAGAGCGTTTGCAACCTCCGATCTGGAAAAACGCAAACAGTTTGCCAAAGAGATATTCGAGTTGGATCGGGAAATTGCAAAACTTAAAAAGAAAATTAAATCACCCGGGCAGAGGGGTTAGGAGAAATTATGGATTTTATTGAAAACGAAGTCGAAAAGATTAAAGATATTGCAACGGTTAAGGGCTTTATCAATGAGGAAGATATCTATCTTCGTCTGTTGAAGTATGAGGCGACCGCTCAACAGATAGATACCGTTATGAGCAAACTGAAGGATGCCGGAGTGGTTATTAAGAAAGAGGAAGAGGAAGAAAAAGCGGACGACGGCGCAATGATAGAGGCTCTTATGAACCAGGCGAATATTAACGACCCGGTCAAGATGTACTTTAAAGATATTGGCAAAGTAAACCTACTGACTCCGGATGAAGAGGTCTCCCTCGGCAAGCGTATGGAGGCTGGAGATATGGAGGCAAAGCGCCAGTTGGTAGAGGCGAACCTCCGACTGGTAGTCCATATAGCCAAGCGCTATGTAGGCAAGACCAGTATGAGTTTCAGTGACCTGATTCAGGAGGGCAATATGGGGCTTATCAAAGCGGTCGACCGTTTCGACTACCGCCGTGGCTTCCATTTCAGTACCTATGGAACCTGGTGGATTAAACAGGCGATCTCCCGTGCCATTGCAGACCAGGCTCGCACTATAAGAATTCCGGTGCATATGGTGGAAACTATCAATAAACTGGGCAGGGTGAGTCGTCAACTCTGGCAGGAATTGGGACGGGAACCAAGCGATTTTGAGATTGCCGATAAAATGGGCATATCGGAAGACAAGGTCTGTGAAATCAAGCGGATTGCTCTGGAGCCGACCTCGCTGGAGAGTCCGGCGGGCGAAGAGGGCGATAGTGAAGTGTATGATTTTGTGGTGGATGAAAATGCCCGCAGTCCGGTGGATTCAGTGGTGCAGACCATATTGAAAGAACAACTTTTGTCGGTTATAGATACCCTTACCCCTCGTGAGCAGAAAGTGGTGCGGTTGCGCTATGGACTGGACGACGGGCATCCGAGAACGCTGGAAGAGGTGGGCAAGGAGTTCAATGTAACGCGTGAGAGAATCCGACAGATTGAGTCCAAGGCGTTGCGCAAGTTACGCAACCCAAACCGCAGCAAAAGACTGAAGGACTTTGTCAATGACTCCTAGACTGAGCAAGAGACAGGATGCAATTCTGAGTTTTGTCCGAACGGTGGAAAACACAGTGGATGTCGGCTCAGACCACGGCTATATTGCCGCAGCGGTGCTGGAGCGCAAACTTTCAACAAAACTGATTGCCAGCGATATAAGTGCACCCTCTCTGGCGAAGACCGCCGAGTTGTTAAAGAGCAAGGGGCTGGATGCCTCTACCCGGGTGGGGGATGGTCTGGATATTCTGAAACCCGATGAGCCGATAGACCAGATTATCATTGCCGGTATGGGCGGCGCTGAAATTATAGGTATTCTGCAGAGGTTTGCCCGCATACAACAGGTTGGTCATTATGTCTTTCAGCCTATGAAGGAAATTGTTGCTCTGCGGAAATTTCTGAGTCAGGTCGGGCTGCGGATAATACACGATACTGTGGTGGAGGATAAAAAGTTTTATCATATCATCACTGCGGTGCCGGGTACCCGAAAATATAGCGAGTTGGAGGCTCTGTTCGGAGCGGAAAGCGCTGGGCGCGGGACACAGGATTATGCCAGGTGGCTGAGCGAAAAGCAGAAAAAAATACAAAAAATCATTAAAAATATGCCAAAAAGAAATAAAAAACTTGATTTTTTTGAAAATTGCCTGAAAAATATTGAAAAAATTAAAAGGAAAATAAAATGTTAGAACAAATTTTAGATTATCAGGAAAAGGATGCCAAATTGGTGGGGATTGAAAGGGAAATTGCAGATAGCAATGCCAAAAAAGTAGTCAATCAGATGGTGGATGTGGTTCGTGATGCCAAACAGAAGATGGTGACGGTGGAGAGAAATTCTGCCGGACTTATAGAACAGTTTAACAAACTTTCACTCAAGTTTGAGGAAAGCCTCAAAGAGGTGGAGCGCTTGAGTAAACAGAAATTTGACGGACTTAGCGAGGAGGATTTGGAGGCTTGCGATAAGAGAGCAAGCGAGGCTAACTCCACCCTGCTCTTTCTGGAAAAAGAGATTAGCAGGCTGAGTAAATCTATCACAGAGGCGCTGGGCGAGTTTGAGAGGAATAAAAATCACGGGGTGCAGGCGAAAAAACGCCACGACCAGGGACTGCAGGCGTATAATAAGTTGCTGGCAGACAGACAGGGCGAAATTGACCGGTTAAAGAGAGAACTCAGCGTGCTGGAAAAAAAGGTAGAGCCTAAACTGCTGGAGAAGTACAAAAAGATGCGTGAAGACAAGCAGTTTCCGGTTTTTGTGCCACTGCTAGGGAATACCTCTTGCGGGGGATGCTCTATGGAACTGCCGACCGCCCAAATCAACAAACTGTTCGAAAAGGGTATGCTGGAGTGCGAAAACTGCCACCGCATTATCTATGTGAAAAAATAAAAAGTATCACCGCCTAAGGTGTGAGTTTATTTTGTGCAGAAAAAATTAAAAGGGGTTGTATTGACCTCTTTTTTGGTGGTTGGTTAGGGCGGGGCAAGGGGCTTATCCCGATGCGCAGCCTCGGGATAAGAAAAAGGGCGCTGCCGTGTTGTACCTTTGCGGTTGGCGGCGTCGCCCTTTTTTCAGTGCACGCAGTGCACAAGCCCCTTGCCCTTGTCATTCAAGCAGTAAACAAATTAAACCCTCAATTCTCTTTTTATCTAATATTCCCCTAAAAGAGAACGGGTGAAAATACAAGACAAATTGAAACATTACAAAGCATTTTATCTCGGCTTGCAATCCAGCCACCACTACATAGGCATTTCAGTTGGGTTGCCGCTGTTCTTATCCGGCTCGCTGACAATAACACTCTCGGTGGTCAGCAGGGTAGACGAAACGCTTGCCGCATTTTGCATAGCACAGCGGGTGACCTTTGTAGGGTCAATTATGCCTAACTCAATCATATCAGCATAGCGGTCATACATAGCATCATAGCCAAAGTTCGGGCTGGTGGAAGACAATATCTTATCCGCTACCACACCGCTGTCCACTCCTGCATTTTCAGCAATCTGGCGAACGGGGGATTGCAGCGAAGACAGTATGATACCTGCCCCGATTTTCTCATCTCCGCTCAGTTTTTCTACCAACTTTGCCACTGCCGGTGCGCAGCGCAGCAGTGCCACGCCTCCTCCTGCCACAATGCCCTCTTCCACAGCGGCACGGGTGGCTGCTAGCGCATCCTCAATGCGCAATTTCTTTTCACGCATCTCTATTTCAGTAGCGCTGCCCACCTTGATGACCGCCACGCCACCACTGAGTTTTGCCAGTCGTTCTTCCAGTTTTTCACGGTCGTAGTCGCTGGTGCAACTCTGTACCTGCGCACGGATAGCAGCCACTCTTTCCTTGATTGCCTTAGACTCGCCGCCGCCCTCCACAATGGTGGTGCTGTCCTTAGTTATAACCACCTGGTGCGCTTTTCCTAAATCCTCCAGAGTTGCAGTACTGAGTGTACGCCCCAGTTCCTCAGTTATGACCTTACCTCCGGTGAGGATAGCAATATCCTCCAGCGCTGCCTTGCGGCGGTCGCCAAAAGCCGGTGCTTTTACTGCTACACAGGTAAAAGTTCCCCGCAATTTGTTGATAATCAAGGTAGCCAGTGCCTCGCCCTCTACCTCATCGGCGATGATAAGCATCTTCTGCCCCAACTTCACCACCTGCTCCAGCAGCGGCAGGATTTCCTGGGTGTTTGTAATCTTTTTATCGGTGATTAAAATCAGCGGATTATCCAGTACCGCCTCCATTTTTTCCATATTGGTGCTCATATAACTAGATGCATAGCCACGGTCGAATTTCATACCCTCAACTACATCCAGTTCAGTTTCCATAGTCTTGCTTTCCTCTACAGTGATGACGCCATCCTTGCCCACTTTTTTCATAGCAACGCTGATGAGTTTGCCTATGTCTTCGTCGCCGGCAGATATGCTGGCAACCTGTTGAATTGCCTTTTCACTGTCTACCGGTTTGCTCTGTGCAGCCAACTGTTCTACCACTACATCGACCGCTTTTTTGATACCCTTTTTCAGAATAATAGGGTTAGCCCCGGCGGCAAAGTTGCGCATACCCTCACGGATTATAGCCTGTGCCAGCACGGCAGCGGTAGTGGTACCGTCGCCGGCAACCTCGTTGGTCTTTACAGACACCTCTTTGATAATTTGAGCGCCTATATTTTCAAAGGCATCGGCAAGTTCAATCTCTTTTGCTATAGTGACGCCGTCGTTAGTGATGAGCGGACTCTGGAATTTTCGGTCCAGTACCACATTGCGGCCTTTAGGCCCCAAAGTTACCTTTACAGTGTTCGCCAGAATGTCCACTCCTCTTTCCAGCGCTTTGCGAGCCTCGTCGCCCGTCTTAATAAGTTTTGCCATAATTTTTTACTCCTATTTATCTAAAATCAATGCCAAAATAT
>CAYIZA010000035.1:0-8781 GCA_964367965.1 uncultured Christensenella sp.
CATTCAAGGTTTCTTAAATTAAGTTATTAAAAAAAGAAAGTTTATAAACTTTCTTTTTTTGTTTTAAGATTATTTTTTATCTTATCATGTTTAGCACATAAAAAGTTGTTAAATACGCTAAACGCATAGTATAGGACGGGTATCAACGCACAAATTACAACTATGATAATTACATGCACTAATGACAATGCTGATAGTGATAAATAGTTTGCTAGTATAGTTCCAGCAAAGATATCAAGACCAACTATGTTAGAGAAAAGTATAATTGCAAGGATAGAACAAGCGCTCATCAAAATATCAACACCAAGTTTTAGTTTTGTGAGCGGTCTGCTTACTCTAATCATTACAAACAAAGCATTCATTGTTGCAATAACTGTAAGAATAGTTGAAATGTGTTCATAGGTAAAAGTTGTGTCATTTTTAAATATTAGCATAATTAGTGCTGATAGAATGACAATAAGTGCGGCATCCCAAGATTTCTTTAATACCGAACTTAAGAATTTACCCTTAATTAGATCAGTGTTAGGTTGAAGGGCAAATACGAATGATGGAATACCAATACAGAAGAACTCAAGCACTAGCATTTGAGTTGGCTCAAAGAAGTACTGCAAGCCAAAAATTACACAAGTTAGTGAAAGTACTACTGCAAACATTGTCTTAGTTAAGAACATTGAAGCAGCAGATTTGATATTATTTGTTGCTCTTCTGCCCTCGCCTACAACTTGCATCATAGAACTGAAATTGTTATCAAGCAAGATTAAGTGAGAAACATTTCTTGCCGCCTCACTTCCATCTCCAACACTAATTGAACAATCTGCTTCTCGAAGAGCAAGTATATCATTTACACCATCGCCTATCATCGCAACAGTGTTAATTTGTTTAAATGTTTTAATAAGTATCTCTTTTTGCTTTGGTGATACTCTTCCAAACACAGTATACTCATTCGCAATTTTTGCAACATCTTCATCACTCATATCTTGAAGACTTATGCACTTATCGCTATTTTCAATGCCAGCCCTCTTTGCAACTTCTGCTACTGTTAGAGGATTATCACCAGAAATAACTTTAACACCAACGCCATTTTTCTTGAAGTATGAGATTGTTTCAATTGCATCTGCTCTTACATTATCTTCAAGTGTAACAAAAGCAACTGGAACCCTAACTCCGTTTTCATTTTTTGCTAGAACAAGCACTCTGTAACCCAACTTCGCATATTCATTTGCTTCGTTTAATAGTTTCTTTGAAGTACTTTTAAGAACATACTCGGGCGCGCCCATTAGGTACTCGCCGTTCTCTCCAAAATCAATGCTGAAAAACTTTGTTTCGCTAGAGAAAGGTTCATAGTGTTTTAGTTCATACAAAGTGTTTTGTTTAAAATATTTTTTTAATGCAATGCCTGTCGCATTATTATCTTTAACATATGCTAGCATATTTCCAATAATATCTGGTACTGGTCGCTCAGTTTTAGTTAAACTCTTAACATCTTTTATTACCATGCTACCATCAGTTATTGTTCCAGTTTTATCCATACACACTAAATCTACTCTCGCGAGCATTTCTATGCAATATAGTTCTTGAACAAGGGTGTTATGTTTTGATAAGCGGATTACACTTACAGCTAGTGTTGTTGAAGTTAGAAGGAAAAGTCCTGATGGAATCATTCCAAGCACACTTCCACAAATTGCAGTAATGTTTTCAGCGGAGCTATCCCCCGTCCTTAAAAGCAACAACATTGCAACTGGAATTAAAATGACACCTATGCATTTAATAATTGTATTAAGTGAATTTAAAATTATAGAGTTTGGTTTTTTGTATTTCTTTGCGTTTATTGTTAACTGCTGAACATAATTATCTGCTCCAACATTTATAACTCTAGCGACGCAACTTCCGCTAACTATGTAACTACCCGCAAGTAGTTTGTCCCCTTTCAATTTTAGAACGGGAACTGACTCACCAGTAAGTAGCGCTTCATTAACCTTAATCTCGCCACTTAATACTTCGCTATCCGCTCCTATTTGGTCGCCAAGACCAATTTCTATAATATCATCTCTAACTAGTTCTGTCGTTAATACTTCTTTTTTGCTTCCATCACGAATAACTTTTGTCTTAGCTGCTATAAGAAGTGATAGTTTATCAACAGTAAGTTTTGACTTGATTTTTTGAACAACACCAATAGCAAGGTTTGCTAAAATAATAACAAGAAAGCTTAATTGCTTAAATGCGCCAATTGAGATTAACACAATAGCAATCACAAAATAAATGAGGTTGAAATAGGTTAGCAATTCTGATAGAATAATGCCACCGATTGAGCGACTTCCACCCTTCATAATTGGGTTGTCATACCCATTATTTACTCGCTCAATTACCTGCTCGTAAGTTAGCCCAACTTTTTCATCTGCTAGCACAACTTCTATTTGTTTTTTGCTTATTTTACTTTTCATTTTTTTTCCTTTAACGCAAATAGGCGTAAACTTAACTAATATATTACCATAACCTATAATAAATTACAATAAAAAAAACACCTGATGGTGTTTTATTCTTCTTTTGTTCTAACAAAAAACCGCAGTATCGCTCTGATAAACTTGGGTGGTTTAATACATATAATTTTCAAACTCGCCTCCAAAGCATCTAGTATGTAAATAGTGCTTATAAAATTATATGAAAACTAGTTATATATTGTGCCTAAATCTTCACCCTTAATTCTATTTATTGCACTTCTTCTTGAAAGTGAATTGTAAACATAACTACCTGAAACAAGCGAATTTGCACCCGCTTCATAGAGTTCATTTGAGTTTTGAGGATTTACTCCACCATCAACTTCAATAAATAGATTTGCCTTATATTTTCTTCTAACAAGGTCTAGTTCTGCAACTTTATGTACAGTCATTGGATCCATTGCTTGACCACTCATCCCTGGTTCAACGCCCATAACTAGAGCTACATCAATAAGTCCTAGAAATGGCACGAGTACAGCAACAGAAGTTCTAGGTCCGATGGCAAGCCCACCCTTAACTTTATATCTTCTAAGTATTTTAAGTGCTTTTACAAGATGTCTTGCCTTATAGAAAGCTTCATACTCTATTGTCAAAAACTCTGGTTTTAATTCTGCATATTTTTTAATTTTTTTATGAGGTTTTTCAACCATTAGATGTACATCAAGTGGAAGAGGGCTTGACCTTCTAATAACGCTTACAACTTTTTGGTCATATGTTTTTCTTGTGACAAACTCGCCATCCATAACATCGCAATGTAAAAGGTCTGCTCCCCCAAACTTAATGTCTTTAACGTAATCATTAAGTTCATTAAGTGGAACAGGATCAGTTGAAGGTGAAATTAGTCTTTTATTATAATCAATCATACATCTTCTCCCAATAAGTTTTAAGCTCGTTATATATCTGTATATATCTATTATATCTATTTTTGTTCATTTTACAAACATTTACGGCCTTTTTAACGCCACAATATTCATCTTTTTCAAAAATATGGTAGCAAGGTTTGAACTTACAATCAACCTCGAACTCACTAAAATCTGGATAAAATTGAGTTAAGTCTGTGTATTTAATCTCATTAAGTTCAAGTCGAGAAAAGCAGGGTGTGTCTGCAAGCATAATACCATCATCCAGTAAGAAAATTTCATTATGTCTTGTAGTGTTCTTACCGCGATTTATTCTCGTTGATAATTCGCCAACGACTGCGCTTCCACCGAGAAGGAGTGTTAGTTGACTTTTACCCACTGCAGATTGACCCGCAAAGCAAGTTACTTTACCCTTTAATAATTCTAGTATTGGTTTTTTACCTTCACCAGTAATAGCAGACACTTCAAGAACGTTGTTTACTACGCTGTCATACTCGTCGTGAACTTGCTTTGTAAAATCAGAAGTATTTAAATCACATTTATTTATTATTACAATTGGGGTAATTTTATTTTCAAAGCACTTAATTATAAGTTTATCTACAAGAATAAAATCTGGCTCAGGTATGCTCGCAAGTACAATCAGCATTTGGTCAATATTTGCAACTGGTGGCCTTTCAAGTTGATTTTTTCTTACATCTACTTTTTCAATGGTATATCTTGGTCCGCCAAAAAAAGTAACGCCATCACCCACGATGATTCCCTCTCTTTTTAGCTTACCGCGTGAACTACAACTATATGTAGCTTCTCCTGTATACACAGTAAACAAATCTGCAAGTATTTTTATTACTTTTCCGTGCATTCTTTCTCCTATTCCATTAGTTTTCTTCTAAGCTGTCCGCAAGCACCATCAATGTCTTCGCCAAGTGTTCTTCTAAGCGTAGCACTGATTCCAGCTTCGTTCAACTTATTTACAAACGCGTAAGCCTCTTTTTTACTTACTCCACTATACTGTTTGCCTTCAACTTTATTTAAGTTGATTACATTGATATGAACGTTTTTACCTTTCATGAGGTTTACTAGCATATCCGCGCAGCCAAATGAAGAGTTTATTCCAGAAATAAGGATGTATTCATAAACGATTCTTCTTCCAGTGATTTTATTGTAATATTTAGTTGCTTCCATAATCTCCGCAATTGTGTAGGAATTTGCAACTTTCATAATTTTCTTTCTTATTTCATCAGTTGGTGCATGAAGAGATATTGTTAAAGTCAATTTAAAGCCATCATCCGCAAGCCTATATATGTTTTTAACAAGTCCGCAAGTGCTGAGTGATATGTTACGCTCAGAAAAATTAAATGCGTTATTTAAGACTCTAATAAACTTCGTTACATTATCGTAATTATCAAGTGGCTCACCGCAGCCCATAAGTACGAGATTAGTAACTTTCCTATCTTTAATCTCGCCCTCAAGGTATTTGTTTGCAAAAATCACTTCAGCAAGCAATTCACCAACTTCAAGGTTCCTAACAAGTCCGTTCATTCCAGATGCGCAAAATTCGCATCCCATTCTGCAACCAACTTGCGTTGAAATGCAAAGCGTATGCCCATACTTATAACTCATGAGAACCGCTTCAATTATATTTTTATCATGTAGACCAAAGGCAAACTTGACTGTGCCATCACTGCTAACTTGCGTTTTGATAAGCGTTAAAGGAGATAAAATATATTTTTCAGATAATTTACTTAGTAAATCCTTTGGCAAAGTAGAAATTTCCTGCTCTGTCTTACCTTGAAGAAGCGCAGTGTAAAGTTGATCAGCACGAAATTTTGGCAAATTATCGCTTTCAAATTTAGCCTTTAACTCTTCTAAACTGTTATTTAAAATTAATTCCATTATATCTCACTTTTAAATTCTATTATTTTGCCTGTTTCAAGTTTATTACCGTTTAAATAATCCTTAATCGCAAGAACTTTTCCACCTGCATTTTGCAGTTTTAAAATGCTAACCGCCTTATCCGCCGCCATAATTTTAAGACCTTGCTTTGCTGTTGAACAAAGTATCTCACCGCACTTACCTTCACCCTCACTTACTTCTACTTCAAAGACTTTTATTAGTTTGTTATCATAGTAAAAGTAGCAAGCAGGTGTTGGGCTAAATGCACGAACAGTGTTTTTAATATGCTCTGCTTTTAAAGTAAAAGCTAACTGAGTTTGCTCTTTTTTAACCTTTTTACAAAATGTAGCTAAATCATTATTTTGCTTAATTCTAACATCTCTTCCGTTTTCAATGTCATCAAGCGCTCTTACTGCGCAAAGGCTAGCAAGACTACTTATTCTTTCACTTAATGAGCCATAGTTTTCATTTTCACCAATGTCTAGTTTTTCGTAAAACATTATATCACCATCATCCATGCCGACAGCAGTGTGCATCATAGTAATGCCAGTTTCTTTCTCTCCATCAAGAATTGCTTGAGTAATAGGGGAAGCACCACGGTACTTAGGAAGTAATGAACCATGAACGTTGATAACTCCCTTAGGGCAAATGTTTAAAACTTCTTCGCTTAATAGTTGACCGTAAGCGCATGTTATCATTATATCTGCGTTTAGATTTTTTAAATCCTCCACGCCATCTAAACGAATTTTTTTATATTGCAAAACAGGTATATTATTTTTAAGTGCAAACACTTTTACAGGTGAAAACTCAATCTTATTTCCTCTTGCGTTTGGCTTATCATTTTGAGTTACAACTGCTACTACCTCATGCTTAGATTTAAGTATTGCATCAAGTACAGGAACAGAAAATGCTGGTGTTCCAAGAAAAATTACTTTCATTTATTCTTATCCCCTTTATAGTCTTTTTCTAATTTGTCAACAAATAGAACTCCATATAAGTGGTCATTTTCATGACAGATTGCTCTTGCTAAATAATCAGTTGCAGTAATTGTAAAAGGAAAACCCTCTCTGTCATATGCTTTTAATGTTACAGTTGCGGGGCGCTTTACATAGCCGCTTTTATTTGGACATGAAAGACAACCTTCAAGATTGATTTCTTCTCCTTCAACACTTATGATTTCAGGGTTAACACATTCAAGGTGGATGTTATTAACTTCAACAATGAATACTTTACGAAGTACACCTACTTGAGGTGCAGCAATACCCATTCCATCATTTTTGTGCATAGTTTCATTTAAATCATCTAGAAGTTCCGCTAGTTTATCATTAAACGCTAACACATCTTTACTTTTTTTTCTTAGGAGTTCATCTCCCTCTTTTACAATATTTCTTATAGCCATTATATTTCCTCTTAATATTATCTTAATATACCGCAAACGTAAACTTTTTGCAAATTTTTATATTCTCTAGCCTAAATTTTGTGGGTTTAGTTCAATGAAAATACTTGTTTTCTTACTCTTTGTCTCATCAATTATTTTGTAAACTTCTTCTAATACTTCTTGTTCTTTCTTAGGAATAATTCTCATTAGAATTTGATATCTATACTTAGTCTTTATCTTCTTTACTGGGCAAGTTACTGCTTTGCAAAAGATAAACGCTTCCTTGTTTTTAGATCTGTAATCATCTATCTTAACAAATATATCTTTTACAACGGCAAGTGTGCCACTATTATCTTCTCCCGAAACAAGCACTCTTGCAATAGAGGCAAAAGGTGGATATTTAGTGGTTTTTCTAAGGTCTATCTCCTTTTCGTAAAAACCCTTATAATCATAATTTGCCGCCATTTTATAAACATACTTTTTAGGTGAATATGTTTGAAGTACAACTTCGCCTGTAAACTCACTTCTTCCCGCTCTACCACTAACTTGCGTTACAAGTTGAAAACACCTTTCCGCTGAGCGATAGTCTGCTTGATACAAACTTATGTCCGCATCTACAATGCCGACAAGTGTTACAAGCGGAAAATCATGCCCTTTTGCAATCATCTGTGTTCCAACAAGAATGGAAGGATAAGTTGAACCAAATTGAGATAGTATCTTGTGATGGGCATCTTTTGTCTTTGTTGTGTCATTATCCATTCTAAAAATGCTGACATTAGGAAAAAGTTTTTTAAGTTCTTCACATACTTTCTGCGTTCCAATTGCACCTTGCCTAAAATTAGTTCCGCCGCAATTTGGACACTTGTTTATTACCTTATACCTTTTATCACAGTAGTGACATTTTAGCATATTGTCTTCTTTATGATAAACTAGTGAAACATCGCAATCGCTACACATAGGGATATATCCACAATCTGCACATCTTAGAAACGAAACAAAGCCTCTTCTATTTATGAAAACTATTGCTTGCTTTTTCTCATTTATACAGTTAGCAAGTCTAGATATAAAGTAGTTTGAAAATGTGCCATATTCACCGCGCCGTAACCCTTCATACATGTCTACGATTGTGACATCTGGTAAACTCTTGTTATTCACTCTATTTGGCAAGGATATAAGTTTATACTCGCCTGTTATAGCATTATGAAAACTCTCAATGCTAGGCGTTGCGCTACCAAGAATTAACGGACAATTACAAAGTTTTGATCTAAACTGCGCAACTTCAATTGTACTGTATCTTGGATTGCTATCACTTATATAACTGCTATCATGCTCTTCGTCAATAACGATAACTCCAAGGTTGGTTAGTGGAGCAAAAACAGCTGAACGAGCACCAACAGCAATATGTGCCTTGCCTGAAAGTAATTTGTACCACTCATCAAAGCGCTCCCCCGCACTAAGTCCGCTATGTAGTATGGCAACATCATCACCAAACCTTGCTTTGAAAGATGCGAGTACTTGCGGAGTAAGTGAAATTTCTGGCACAAGCATTATAGCATTCTTCTTTTCGCTAAGCACCTTAGAAATAACGTGCATATAAATCTCAGTCTTACCACTGCCCGTTACTCCATGAAGAAGTATTGTGCCTGTGCTAGAAGTGATTGTTTTAATTGCAGTTTTTTGATTTTCAGTTAGATTGATGTTCTTTTCTTCTTGCTTATCAAAAATAGGCTCTCTATAAACAGTACTATCTTTAACTTCAATTATTTTAAGTTCGTTTAATTTATTTATAGAAGATGCACCAAATAGGTTGTTTAGTTCAGAAGTAAAGGCAACACCTTTCTCATTTAAATAGTTTAGTGCTGCAATTTGATTTTTAGCGCTCTTTCTAATTAGCGGTAACGCCTTTTCAAAATCAATAACAAGCGTTGCTTGCTTTTTAACTAATTCTTTAACACTTCCTGTTCTTAAACCTGCTGGCAAGAATAAACGAAGTACATCAACTTTTCTTAAATGATATTTTTTAGTCATGTAGTGCATTAGCTCAATTAGTTCTTCATTGATAAGAGTCTTATCATCACATTTTTCACTTATCTCTTTTAACTTCGCACTATCATAATCACTGCTACTTGCAAGTTCAATAACGTAACCCTCTATA
>CAYIZA010000036.1:0-7942 GCA_964367965.1 uncultured Christensenella sp.
CTTTATAATTCATTTATTAATTCAATAACTGAATTTATATTAAAAGTAAATGATTATTTCTTATTCTATAAAAATTCTGTAAACATTCTATTCAGTAATAGAGCATTTATTGATTACCTAATTCTAATCGCGGTTATTATTGTTCTTTGTTTAGTGTGCTATTTCTTAGCTATGCCTTTGTTCTTTAGAGTAGTAAGTCATTTCTCAGAAAGAGTAGGCAACAGAAAGCACTCTAATAAGCCAGCAGTAAAGCGTAGTACATTCATGAGTTATATAATAAAAGAAAGCAAATCAATTATTCGTACGCCGGGAAAATTGTTTAACAATCTTTACTTTGTTGTCGTATTTCCTTGTTTACTTTTTGTCATGAATTACATTTTTGGAGCAATAAATACAAATCCGCTTGGCAACAGTTTAATTATATGCTTTAATATTTTAGTAGCACTAATATTTGCCACGGCAAGTAATACAGCCGCCGCAACTGCAATCACAAGTGAAGGAGCAGAGTTTACAGTACTTAAAACTGCACCAAGCAAAACATATAAGATTGCATGGGCAAAAATACTGTTCAATATAGTCTTGTCAGTTTTAGCAATTATTCTTGGTGGAGTAGTTATAGGATTTATGACAACTTTAGATGTAGGAGAGACGATACTATTAACAGTGTCATTTATACTGATTGATGTTGGACATATTCTTTGGTCTTTCCAACTTGATATTTTAAATCCAAAATTGAAAGATTTTGCTGCAACGGGGAACACTAATAATAATAAAAATGTTGCACAGAGTATGTTAATTGGATTATTAGTTTCTTTTATTTTCTTTTTTATCGCGTTATTCTTCTTCCTTGACAGTTATCTCGGTGGTTGGGTAAGGCTAATTATACTCGCTTGCGTCTTCTTTGCCGTTAGGTTAATTCTATTTGCTTTAAATCTTAGAGTTTACTTTAAGAGAATAGAGTATTAGGAGGGAAGAATGAGTAAAAAGATAATCGTTCTCATTGAATTTGTTGTCTGCGTACTTGCAGTTGTTATTGTAAGTGTGTTTGGTAACAATCCTGAGACTTGGAGAGATTTTAAGCAAGCAAGCGAGATTTCAGTTGAGGTTCCATCAGTTAGGCTAGAGGCAGATGCTGATAGTTATCAACTAGTATGGAAAATTGGTCCAGAAGATGTAACAGTCAAAGAAGTAACCTTTTCTTCTCAGGGTATTTTACGAAACTATATCACAATTGATGAAAGTGGTCTTGTAACCTTCCTTGAAAAGAAGATGGTAACAATTATTATTAGAACTACAGATGGTTCAAATCTGTCAGTGTCAGTTGACATCAGTTTTAAAAAAGTTGATGTTGAGGTTGAAATGTGATGAAGATAGATTATTTTTGGAGGAAAGAATGAAAAAAATTAGTGGATTGTTGTTAAGTATATTTATGATGTCGGCCTTTACATTTATGTTAGCGGGCTGTACAGATACAACTATTGTTGATATTACGCTTGACACAACTCAAGTGGTAGATGAACTTGACTTTAGTGAAGATTTAAATATGTCAAGCCTCTTAATCACTGCAAAACAAAAAGATGGTACAGAAGTGGTTGTTTCCCTTGATGATGCCGAACTCAATCTTGATATGGGTGGCTTCAATAAGGAAGTACCAGGAACTTATATTATTACATACTCTTATAGGGGTTGCAGTGGTTCATTTGAAGTTACTGTTGCAGAGCCAGATGTTACAGGTTTTAGTATTGACCGTAGTTTAATTCCTGAGACTGTAGCATATGGAACAGATTTAGACTTATCTGACCTAAAAGTATATGCTAATAGGGAAGATGGCAGTAGAGTGCTCCTTAATCAAGCAGATTACTTAATAACTCAATCTCCTGAATATAATAAAAATCTTCGCGGTACATATCAATTTAAAGTAGAGTATGGCGATTTTGAAGATTGCTTTTTCAGCGTTAGTGTAACTGCGCAAGTTGTTTCTATTGTTGTTGATTCAAGTGGAGTTGATTGCGATATTGCATGGGGAGAAGCTCTTAGATACGATAATTTAGTTATTACAACTAATTATCAGGATGATGTTCTTCCTGGTTCAGTTTCCATAGCAGATCCAATGATAACAGTTGATGATTCTGCTGTTAACACAAGGAAAGCGGGACTTTACACTGTCGTTGTTATTTTCAATAGCAGTGAAACTATCCGTGATACGTTTAATGTAACTGTGGCTGAGCCACTTGAAACTGGTTTTAGGGTTGATAGAAGTGCTATTCCAGAATCAGTAGCTTATAATACAACAGTTGATTTTTCACTAGTTAAAGTACTTGCAGTATTTGAAGATGGAGCTGAGTCTGAACTTCCAGCAAGTGCATATTCAATTAATACTACTGCTTATAATAAAATACTTGGTGGAACGTACAACATTGAGGTATCTTATAAATCATACGCATCAACTGCTTTCTCAATTATTGTAGAAACTGAGATTAATTCTCTTGAACTTGATACAACTAATGTTAAGAAAGACTTATCATGGAATGAAGAGTATGATTTTACTAATCTTGTAATTAGAAAAGTATATCAAGATGGTGAAGAAGTTCAAACTACATTAGATGACGCTTTAATTACTCTTAATGATGGTGGTTTTGATGCTACTGTTGCAGGCACTTATACAATTACTGTGAAGTATGATAATAGTGAACTAATTAGTGCATCATTTGATGTCACTGTTGCTGAACCATTAGAAATAGGTTTTAGAGTTGATAGAAGTGAAATTCCAGAATCAGTTACTTATAACACAGAAATTGACTTTACAAAAGTAAAAGTAATTGCAATATTTGAAGATGAGAGCGAGGTTGACTTAACGACAGACTACTTAGTAGATTCTGATGCATACAATAAAGCACACGGTGGAACTTATGTAGTAAAAGTTAACTATAATGCCTACGAAGAGCAATCATTTAACGTAACAGTTACTGTTGAAGTTGTTTCTATTGAATTAGATACGACAAATGTTGATAAAGATTTAGCATGGGGTGAAGAAATTAGCCTAACAAATCTTGTAATAACTGCTATTTATCAAGATAGTAGTGAATCTACAAATATTAACATAGAGCTAATATCAGTAGATCTTGGTGGTTTTGATGCTACTGTTGCAGGCACTTATACAATTACTGTAATCTATAATAATAGTGAAGTAATTCGTGCATCATTTGATGTTGCTGTTGCTGAACCATTAGAAACAGGATTTAGAGTTGATAGAAGTGAAATCCCAGAAACAGTTACTTATAACACAGACATTGACTTTACAAAAGTAAAAGTATATTCAACAAAAGAAGATAATAGCGAAGAACTTTTAACAACTGGTTACACAGTAGATTATAGTGCATATAACAAAGCACTTGGTGGAACGTATACTATCAAAGTTGACTATAAGGAGTATGTTCAGCAGACATTTACAATTGTTGTTACAGTTGTTCCAAGTGCTATCTCAGTTGATGTAACAAATGTTGAAACTACATTACCTTGGAACGCTGATCCAGATTTAACTAACATTAAGTTTATCATTACAATGCAAGACGGAACAACTGAAACCGTTAATGGACTTAATGCAAGCAAAGTTAATGTTGATATGACAGGTTTTAGTAAAAATGTTGCAGGATCGTATGATATTCCTGTTTCACTAGTATCAAATTCATTATTAACTAGTTTATTTAATATTGTTATTAGTGAACCTGAGGAAACTGGTTTTAGAGTTGATAGTAGTGCAATTCCAGCAATAGTTATTTATGGAAGTACTATTGATTGGACAGCACTAGTCGTATACAAACAAACAGAAGATGGTTTAGAAACACTAATTTCTGCAAGTGAATATACTCTAATGAATGAAACATTTAATAACGAAGTACCAGCTACTTACACTATTACAGTTAGGTATTCTACATTCACAGATCAAACCTTTACCATTGTAGTTGAAAACTATAACGATTCACTTAGAAAGGTTGCTTACGAAGGTTCAACAATGATTTTATTTGTTAAAGAAGCAGCTTATAGTTACTCAATGTCAAAGTATTCTAACGTAGTGTTGACTCCAGTTGGTGGGGAACCAATTACTCTTCCAGTAGAGGGTAGCAGTTATAAGTTATATACTAACAACTATCCAATTGGAGATTATGTTTTAAATTATAATAAAGATTTAGTACCAGTAACTCAAAATATGAGGATAGTTTACTTCCTTGAACAAATGGAAGAAGGTGTTGATTATACTGATAGGCAAACCGTTGTAAGTAAGATTGGAACTGAAAACAATGAATACGTAAGAAATACAGTTGATGCATATTCAGTTGGTACAGGAAGCCCATTTGCTTATGATTTAAAACTTTCAAGTGATATGGTTGATTCAAATGAATTACCAATAGCAATTCCAGTTAGTTCAGATGTTATTACCTATACTTTCTATGAGAAAGTCGGTGAAAATTATGTAGAACTATTAGAAAATCTTGTTACAATTAATGACGATTCAGTTAGTTTTGATTCTTCACTTACTGGTAAGACAATTAAAACTGAAGTTAGATCAAGATATCAGAATTTACCAGCAGTTATATATGAGTTTGTTCTTAACAACGGACACAATGTAATGACTGATGCTCAAATGAAAGCGATTTACTCAGATCTTAATGTTCAGACAATTAACGTTCATAGAATGATAACTACTGTTTTAAATGCTGAGCAGTACAACGCAGATGGAACTGTAAAAAATATGGACAATCCAGAAGCTCATGTTGTTTACAATGAACAGGGACAAATGACTTCAAACCCTACATCATGTGTCTATGTCAGAGTTTCTGATAATAAGGCAAACGACAATTTGATTGTCAACGGAAACTACTTTACCATTTTAGGAAATAACCTTCCATTTGTTAGTGGAAACGAAAGTGGATATCCAAATCAGCCGGGTTATTTGGATGTATCAGGTGATGGTACAAGTAAAGTTGTAAATTCACAATCTGCAATATTCTTATACGAAGTTAATAGCTCTAATTATAGTGCTAATCTTGCAGCAGCAACTGCTAGCACAACTAGGGCACAGTTCAACGCACTTGAAGGCAATTCAGTTACCTATAATAATTTGACTGTAATTGGAAATTCTGGTGTTCCTACTGGCGACCCTAACAGTGAAGAAAATATTGCAATTGTAAACAGAAATTCAGGTAGTTATTCAGCATTACGTGCTGGCACTGCTGATACAATAGTAAACAACTGTGTAGTAAGATATAACTGTATTGGTTTGTTTATTACTGATGGTGGAGCAGATTGTATTGTAAATGATTCTCTTATTGAAGAGTCATGGGCAAATAATATTTATGGTTACTTTGGTTCATACTTTGAATTAAATCATACTATTGTACGCAATGCAGGAGGCTCTGCAATTTGGATTGAAGATCAAGATGCAAGAAATGGTGATGTGTTTGACCCATTCATCAAAGTATCTAATGATAGTTTGGTTGAAAACTATGTTTCAGGAACTGAATGTTGGTTCAATGCTCATAAATTAACTATGATTGGCTCATTTAGGGCACAATTAGAGGCTCTTGTTAGTGGTTACTCAGGTGGAATTAAAATTATGATAAGGACAGAGACTAATCAAACAACGGGAGATACTTTTGAAGTATTTAACTTTGCTATAGTAATTGCTGATTGTTTTAGTGCGGAAGCGGATACTCCAGCCTTGAAAGCAGGCTTTGAAATTGATGGCGTAACTGTTCGTAGAACAAATGCAGAGTTTGCAACAGAGCAAAGAAAGCAAGGAAATATGTTCGCTGCTCCAGTTGGAGTTTACTCTGCAACATCTGACTTCGTAAATGCAGTAACTGCACTAGTGCCAGGACTTATGGGACAGGGAATGACTCAAGAACAAGCAATAGCTGCTGCTGGTCAGCAAGTTATGGCAACAAGTTTCGTAAATGGCTCAAAATTTATGGAATTATATGTTTCAGGTATTCCAGGCGTTAACCCAATTACTGTAATTACTGAATTTTTTAACAAGTAATTGAAACATATTTAACAAAATAAAAAAATCACGATTATTCGTGATTTTTTTATTTGTCCGTATGTATTTTATATCATAGAGTGTTTCATTTAGTAGTAATTAAAGGTTTAATCATTTCCAAAAATCGTATTTTGTTTATATAGGCTTACTAACCTATCTATTTCACCTTTTTTGTCTGCGTTATCATTTGCAATTGCACGGTAAAACCACATTTCGCCCCTTATACAGTCCTTTGGAATATTGCCTCTACAAAAGTATTGACTTCCAACTTTTTCTACGCTTGCGTAAGACCCAGTTATCACTCCAATAACATTACCAGAGAAAAATAATTCTGCAAGTTTAAAATAAACAGATTTGTCGCCATCGTGACCTCTTTTTAAAAGTCTTTCAATTGGAGCGTCAAAGTGGTTTTCTTCTAAGTCATCAATTTGAAATCCGCGAAGAATGATCTCAGCTTGCTGATAACCATAGTATTTATTTTTTAAGCAATTTTCAAAGCACTCTATTGCTTTTTTATAGTCAATGTCTGTTCCAAATCCATCTAAGTAGCAGTAGCCTAAGTAAATTATAGCATCCATATCTCCATTTAGTCTAGCAAGGTCATTGTATAAAAAGAATTTCTTTTCATCATAAGAATGACCAATCTGTTTCATATAAAACTGTGCTACATTTGATAGTGCGGTTGGATCATTATTTTTTGCGGCAATCTCTGTATATAAAATGCCTCTATTAAGATTTGCTGGTTTAACAGAATTAGAGAGGTACAAAAAGCCTGCGTAAGAGTAAAGACTAACATCAGCAACCTTGTCATTATCATGTAAAGCGTCAAATGCGGAAATAAATTCATTATATCTGTTTTGCTCTAATAGTTCTTCAAGTGTTTCCATATATCCTCCAAATCAATGATAGTGTAACATATAATTATATTTCTAACAATTAAAAGAGATAAAAAAACCACAACTTATATTGTGGCACGTGTGAAGAGTCCTAAGTGAAAATTCACTACCGAAGTATCCTAATAGACCTATTCACTTATACATATTTCTATGACTTGTTAAGCAACTGCTTTACTTCTTAGGATTTATATATTATAGCATATTACGGTGAAATTGTCAATGTTTATTACTTCCTATTTTGTATTGACTACTAGTTACAATAATGATAAACTTAAAGGTAATTAAAGGAGTAAATTATGGCAAAAGATGGAGCAAGAAATTATTCCAAATTAAGTAACAGTTACCTTAAATCAAATGGCTATGATGCTGAAGATTATAAAGAAGACTTTGTTGGTAGTAGCGGTGGCAGTTATGATATGTATCTTGATAAAAAGAGTGGAGAGATTATATTAATTAATAAAACTGGAAGAAGTACTATCCGCACTGGTGATGTGTTTATTGAGAAAAGTAAAAGAAGGGAGATATAACAATGAGTAATATATATGCAGCTTTGACTATTTATTTTAAAGATGAATGTGATTGTGAAGAGATTGCTAGCAATATTGGAGTAAAAACGCACAGAGTTTTATCTAAAGTTAATGCTAAGGTTAACCCTTTAACTAATGAAAAGAACGATGGATACTGTGCATATCGTACAAATGAAATGGAAACTCAAAGCACTGAGGGTGCAGTTGAAGCACTAAACAGAATGTTTGAAGGCAAAGTTGATTTAATCAATAAATTGAAGCAGCAGAACAATGGTTATGTTTCAGTCAAGGTGGTGATTGAGCTTGATAACGACACAATGCCAGAAATAACAGTGTCAAATAAAGAGCTAAAATTCATAACAAGTCTAGATGCTAATTTCAACGTAAATCTATATGAAAAGTAAGTTAATGCTTACTTTTTTTGTTTTGTATCTTGTTTTAAAACAAGTATGGTGTTATACTACAAATAGATACTAATT
>CAYIZA010000037.1:0-2653 GCA_964367965.1 uncultured Christensenella sp.
CTATTTTACCTCGGCGATTTTATCTGATTTTTTACCCTTTTCCTTATCAATTTTAGCGCCTTTCTTTTCTTTTGGGGGCTTTGGAGCCTTCTGAGGTGCAAGTTGCAAATCTCCCTTTTTGAACAGCGAGTAAATCAGTAGCCAGATTCCGGAAAGCCCTATTATAGAGTATAGAAAACGGCTGATAAAAGTTGCCTGGCTGCCAAAGATGCCGGCAATTATATCAAACTGAAATATGCCGATACAAAACCAGTTTATGGCACCGAAAACCAAAACAAAAAACACTGCATAGTTAAACATAAGTTTACCTCCATATCCAGTGTTTATTTTGTGGCAAGGTGAGTTTTTTATACAAAAAATGATGGATTTTTCTAAAGATTGCCGTAAAAATCGGTGGTTTTTTTGGTGCTATCTACGGCGATTTCTACCGTGAAGCGGTCAAAGTCCACACTTTCGATAAAACAATCCGGTTTAAAAACGACATGGTTGAATTTATTCAATTGCCTGAAATGCTTGTTTAAAATCATCGGACGGGGGATGTCTAACTCACCGCAGATAGCGGTTAGATAGTCCGGCAACTGTAATATGTCCAGGCGCCCGGGCAGCGGAAAAAGAAAGTTGCGGGTAATTTTTTCCCCCAGTGTGGTTCTTGCCCAAAGTTTCATTTTTTCACCTCATGTTCGTTATTATAGCATTTTTCTGTAAAATTTCCAACAAATTACTGCAATCGAATTGATTTTTTGCGCATTTTTTTGTATTATGGATGTTAAGGAGTGAATTATGACAAAAGAAGTTGCCTTAGTGGCATGCAGACAATATGATGTAGAACAAATCGAAAAGGCGCTTTTGCGTGGTTTTGAACTATTGGGCGGAGTAAAAAAGTTCGTAAAGAAAGGTCAGACCGTTGCCCTTAAGGCAAATTTGCTGGGCAAGGCTGCTCCGGAGCAGGCGGTGACCACCCATCCTGCCGTGGTGCAGGCTGTGGCGAATATCCTCAAAAAGGCCGGCGCGGACTGCTTTGTGGTGGACAGTGCCGGCGGCGTGTTTACCGCTGGATTTATGGGGGCTATCTACCGTGCCTGTGGAATGCAGGAGTTGGCAGACAAAAATGGACTGAAACTGAATGATAACTATCAATTTGTGGAGAGGGATTTTCCAAAGGGAAGAGTGGGCAAAAAACTTATGCTATTGGATGCTCTGGAGAAAGCGGATGTAATCTTCAACCTATCCAAACTGAAGACGCATGGTTTTACCGGATATTCGAACGCAGTCAAAAATATGTTCGGTGCCATTCCCGGGCTCGCCAAGGTTGAAATGCACGGAAAATTCCGGACTCTGGATGTCTTTAACGACTTCCTGCTTGATATTCACGACTATTACGGAGCCAAACTTGCACTGCATATAACCGATGCAATCGTTGGTATGGAGGGCCCGGGACCCACACATGGCACCCCTCGTGAGATAGGGGCGCTCATCCTAAGTTCTAACCCGATAAGCGCAGACTCTGTGGGCTGCCGCCTCATCAATGTCGACCCGTGCAAGATGCCGACCATACAGCGGGGGATTTTGGCAGGCTATGCCGAGAGCGAGAATGACTTTGTGCTTTTGGGAGAGAGTCTGGAAAGCCTTGCTGTAAAGGGTTTTAAGACAATTATGCCGGATAATTACCGACCTTTTGCCAGCAATGTTCCTAAGTTTTTGCAGGCGCCAATAAACCGTTGGACAACTCAGCGCCCGAGCATAAAGCGAAAGCAATGCAAGGGTTGCACCAAGTGTGCGGATCACTGTCCGGTAAAGGCAATTGAGATGAAAGACGGCAAGGACAAAAAGCGCTATGCCAAAATCGATTTGGAAAAGTGTATACGCTGCTATTGTTGCCAGGAACTATGCCCTTTTGGCGTTGTGAAAATCAAATCTGGCTGGCTTTATCGCTTTATAAAGTTGAAAAAAAGCAAAAAGAATAGTGCGGACGAACAAAAGTAGTCCCTCCACGAATATAATAAAAAAAACTTAGTCAAAAATGCTTGCATTATTTTCTGTTTTGATTTATAATGTACGGCATAAACGCACCCAACCGCTGGGTGTGTGTTAGTTTTCATAAAGGAGAGTTACTAGAATGAGTAATGATGAAGTATTATTAACAAAAAATGGATTAAAAAAATTGCAAGACCGTTTGGAATATTTAAAAAATGTAGCCCGTCCTGCATGCACTGAGAAGATTTCCTTTGCGCGTAGTCTGGGTGACCTGAGCGAAAACAGCGAATACTCCGCCGCAAAGGAAGAGCAGAGCATTATCGAGGGCGAAGTTATGGAAATTGAGGAAAAACTCCGCAAAGTTAAGATGATTAGCAGCAGAGTTGACACCACTAAAGTTTCAGTTGGCGCCACTGTGAGAGTTCACGATATGAGTTTTGATGAGGACATTGAATATAGGATTGTAGGCTCTACCGAGAGCGATCCACTCAACGGACTGCTCAGCAATGACTCGCCTGCCGGACGAGCGCTTTTAGGCGCTAAGGTGGGGGATATTGTGTCCTACGAATCGATTAACTCAGGCAAAATTAAGATGAAAGTTTTAGAGATTACCGACTAAAGCAAGTTTTTCTGTTGGGTATAGAGAAATCCCTCAGTAAACAAACCGGACTTTAAAATC
>CAYIZA010000037.1:2753-7488 GCA_964367965.1 uncultured Christensenella sp.
TTAAAGGTGCATTTCGCCGACTGCAACATTGCGGGATCTTCGGTCGTCTTCCAGTAACTCGTTTATAAGATTGCGGAGTTGTCTTGGATTTTTAACTCGGATGATTTGGGTCATGCCCTCACGGTTATTGTCAGTAGTACGGCTGGATTCATCCTCAGCGTAGATAGTTAGCGAGCCGGTACCCCAAAACTTATTGGTAAAGGTCTGCATAACGGATATGTCATGCACACGGAAAAGGTTGATTTCTTCAATGTTTGTGTGAAGTAAACCCTTATCAATGATGAGTTTAGTCCAGCGGTTGGATTTTTGCACTATATAGTAACGGGTAAAGGACCAGGGCAGGCCGCACCATCTTTTACGGTCTTTCCAAATTATTGTAGTTCCTTGTCCGAAGTCTCTTTTAGCCATAGTATCACCTCTTTAATTTTTAACTGTAACTTTGCCGTCTGCGCTTATCTGCACCAAATCGCCAGTCTTGACTGCCTTCAGGAATTTCTCGCCCAGGTTATCTATAGCGATAACAGAACTGTTCTCCCAGATTTTGGCAAGCACAATTCCGCTGGCTGCCAGCGAATCTATCGGCTGGGAGAAGAGGAAAGCACTTGGGTTTATGCCGGCGGCACAGATAGTCTGGATAACCAATCCTGCAGTGGTAGAACCAATAGTGGTTGGCAGACACAGAATCTTGCCGGTCAGGTTTTGCCCGAAAAGGTCGGGATTGTTCTGGTCACTTCCAATGATTTGCTTAGCATTTTTTAAGGCGCTCTTCTGAAAGGTCGCCAATGTATTCATACCTTGATGAGTAACAACCGCCTCGCCTGTAAGTTCGCCTCCGGCAATCACTCGTCCCTGAAAAGTTTGCTGTTTCATTTTCTGACCTCCTTACCGGTAATTATGTCCGCTACCTCAGCCTCTGTTCGGAACCGGGCAGTGGAGTAGGTGCGCAATTTGTTGGAGCAGGTCAGCACCGGGCGCTTGCTTGCAAGTGGGTTGTTCATATACATCAACGGACATATACTACTAAGTTTTATGCCGGTTGTCAATAGTTTTTTATAATTTGCCCCTTCTTTAAACTTATCAAGCACTGCAGGCGCCGCTGTCATAACAGTCGGAATCACCACTTTTTTACGCCCTTTTGCAGCCAGCCTCTGGGTGATATTGTCAGTCCACCTGTCCAGTTGCTCTAGAGACAGGTGAGGGCAGCCGATAAAGCATTGCTTTGGAGTTGCATCCTTATTTTTCCACAGAACAGGGTAACTATCATAGGTCTTCTTCAGCACTTGCTCGGTTATTGTAAAACTCTTCGCTTTTGGCAGCACAAGTTTATCACCGGAGCGCACTGCCTCCGGGGTAAGCCCCTCTATATGGAAAAGCCCGACAGCGCCGTTGCTGGCACTTGCCGCTCCCATATCCTTGAGATAGGAAATCACCTGCGGACTGTTTATATCGGTGCCCAAAAACTGGCTCAGCCCCTTGATATAAGGGACTCCGTCGCCCACCTTGAGTCCGATAGCACTGCCCAGAATCTGAGCCTCAGGCAGTTTTTTGGTCTTGACCTCTATTACCCAGTTAGCCCTGCGGTTTTCGTCCAGCAGCAATCCAAATTCCGGCACTTTGCCCAGAATACAGCCGAACAAATCAATCATCCCGCTGTTTCGGTTGCACCGGGCGCCCAGCACTGAGTTGGCGAACACCACAGCCGAACTCTCAGCCCAGGACAGGATATCCCCAAACTTTGGGGTGTTGCCCACCTCAGGCAGATAGCAGGTACAACTGAAGGAGTTTTCGCTTCGCAGACCTACCTTGTTAAGTTGTTTTTCATATTTTTTCTGCTGTCCGTACATAATTTTAGAGAAGATAAGCCGGTCGAGAATTCCACACTTCACATTTTTATAGTCTATAGGGCGAGGGTCGGCGGTAAACTTGCGGACTGCCTGAATATCGGACTGAATAATCTCCTCCATAGTACGGTAGAGCGGCTTCAGCAGCCCTATACCCATAGAGGTAACGATATGCCCATCGTGGGAGATAGGCACCAGGCGTTTTGCACCCAGGATATCGCCATACATAACCAAAGTCTGCATCATCTTAGCGTTGACTTCGCCGGACTTACCCTTTAAAATGTTCTGCTCTTCTTTAGTGAGTTTCATTTTGTATTCCATAGTATTCTCCTAAATATCTTTTGCGGTACGATATGCGGATTTGATGGCTCCAAAAACCTTGCCTGGCTGGAAAGAATCGCCAATATTGTGTATTTCAGGCGCAGCGTTGTCTGCCACTAAATCAAAATATAGGCTGTTGTCTGGTTTAGTGCCTGCTGCAAAGATAACCAAATCGGCATCCAGAGCCTCAGTCTCGCCCTTGTCTTTTATCTTAGGAGCAAACGGGTTATGGATATTCTCCGGCAGCACCGGCTGCCAGGTGTTGTATGGGTTTGGCACCTTTTTATGAGTGTTTCGGGAAACAATTACCGAATTGTGGGTGATTTCCAGTACTTTGGTCATATTGAGCACACGAACGCCGCCTTTTTCCAGATAGTGGAGGATATGTCCACGGTTGGCGGTACAGGTATGAGTCATCAGGGTTGGCAGCATCTCCACCAGTGCCACCTCTTTTTTTAATTCATAGCGCAGCCAATATGCCGTCTCGCATCCGCTGTCTCCGCCGCCTATGATAACTACTTTGCTGACATCTTTGAAAATCTTTGGATTTTTCAGCGCCTCGGTCACAGTGATTACATTTTTAAGTTCAATTCCCGGTATTTTAGCGAAGTGTTGCTGTGCACCGGTTGCGGTGATTATGGCTTGATATTTGCCCTTTTTCAGTTCGGGAAGGGTTGCCGTCTTTCCCAGATTTAGAGTAAAGTTTGGATGTTTTTTAAGTTTTTCTACCACTCCCTCGAGATAGGTTGCATAGTTTTTGAGTTCGTACTTTATCTTTGGTACTCCGGCTGCAATAAGTGCACCGCCCAGAGCCTTGTTTTTCTCAAACAACTCTACCCTGTGCCCTCGTTCTATAAGTACCTGGGCAGCACAGATTCCGGCAGGGCCGGCTCCTACCACTGCCACCTTTTTAGGCTCTTTTGCAAGTTCTAATTCCTTAGAGAACAAGTGTTCAAAAGCAGTTCGTGGGTTGACCGCACACTGCGGATGCCCACCCTCTACAAATTCACGGATACATGCCTCCTGACAGCCGATACATGGTATAATGTCTGACACTTTGCCTGCATATGCCTTGTTTGGCCACTCGGGATCAGCCAGCAGTGGGCGAGCCAGCATAATCATATCGCACTTTTCATCACGGAGCGCTTGTTCAGCCAGGTCGGGGTAACCGAGTTTTCCAACTCCTACAATAGGAACTTCCACTCCGGCATTGGAGCGGATTCCGCGCTCTTTGAACCAGTCTTTCACCAGTTTGGCGATATCCAGAAAACAGCCACTCGGCATAGTTGCCGGCGGATGAGGTAGCCACCAGTTATCATAGCAGCCCAAGTCGACATCAAACAGGTCGACGCCGGCTTTAACCAGGTTTTCCATATATTCCAGGCTCTGTTCAATAGTGCGTTCATACTTGAATTTCTTGAGAGCCTTCACCTTGTCCATCTTGTCACGGTAGGTTGCATTAAGTGCTAGAGAGAGGTCAATTCGATACATTATAGGGAAGTTTGGGCCTACCCGTTTACGGATATTTTCCACTACATCAATTCCAAAGCGTTGCCAGTCGGAGTAGCGCCCCAGATGACGACGGTTAAAGGCAGGGTTGGTCATCTGCTCCATAAAATAGCCCTCGTGCCCGTGCAGGTATACGCCGTCTATTGTGGACGCCTTAGCATCAGCGGCAGCCTGCCCGAAATTCTTTACCAGTTTTTTCAGCTTGCCGTCGCCCAGTCGGCGGGACGGAATCTGAGGTATGTAAAAGTTCGGGTTCCAAGATGCTGAGACAGGCAATTTCAGTTGGGTTAGTAGACACTGTGGATTTCCCACCCGTCCAAGTCCGGCGGTCAACTGGACGAGGATATGTGCGTTGTGGGTGTGGACGGCAGAAGCCACCTCACGCCAGCCTGCATAGACAGTTCGGGAGCGGTCAATCCGAGGGAAGTAGGACAAGTTGCCGACCTCTTTCACAGTAGGGTCAATGCCGAAACTCACCGGAACCAAACCGGTGGTAATCAAGCCGGCTCCGCCTTTGGCACGCTCCTCAAAGTAGGAAATCATCTTCTGATTAGGTCTGCCAGTCTCCTCCGCCATATTGATATTGCCCATCGGACCCATAACAATACGGTTTTTAATCACGGTACGGTTTACTACAATAGGGGAAAACAACCGCTTATAAGGGTACAGTTTCCTGCTCATCTGAGGAATCTCAAACTTCCCCTCAAACCAATCACCGAAGTCGTTGTCCAGGTCGAACAAAATTTTATCTTTTACCATATCCCTCTCCATTTTTTTTATTTTGATTATATTATAACTTTAATTATTTTTTTTCACAACTAAAATTCAGAACTTTTTTACCTTTTTCTCAAATAGCAGTGCGGCAGAAAAAAAATGCGAATAAGCACTGATTTTGTTTGACTTAACGGCTCATATTTAATACAATATAAAATGTAGAATTTTGCTGAAATGACAAATAAAAATCAGGACTTTGTAAAAACTAGACAGGTAGGCAGGTTTAGTTAACCCTTGGGAAAAATAGGAGTGGGGATGAAAAAGTTTCTTTCTTTACTGCTGATGATGCT
>CAYIZA010000038.1:0-7358 GCA_964367965.1 uncultured Christensenella sp.
CAACTATATTCTTTCATACTTTCCCCCTTTTTGATATAATTTAGCATTTGTTTTAAGTCGCTTATTTATACAAAAAACGACATAAAAAAAGGCGAGTCAACTCGCCTTTTTTTTATAAAGTTTTATTTTACTTAACTGTCATTCTCAAACGGAATTTAACGAATACAATCGTTCCAACAATCACGACTAACACTGAGATAACAATTATAATAATTGCAACAGTGTTGAGAGGTTCTTGCTTAATTACTTTAAACATGCTGACAACATTCCCAGCATTTGTTATAAGCGTTACATAGAATTCACCATTCGCCTTAATAATCGCATCGTAAACTTCTAGCGTGCTTTCAGTAATATCAAACGTTAAGTAAACGTACCCCATTACAGATGAACCAACTTTTTGATAAATTACAATTTTACTTTCACCAATTTGTTCGTAAATTGACTGTCCATTGTAAGTAATCTTGATTTCATCAAGAGTTGATGTTCCAATAGGAACCGAAGAATTTATTACAGGAATTTCATTGTTAATCCAAACTCCGAATGAGAAGCCTTGCCCATTCATTAACTCGTTTGCTTGATTTCCTTCAACAAAGATTTCATATTTTCCCGTACCAAATAGGTCTTCGCTGATAACTAAGTTGTAAATTGATACAACATTATTTATAGATTTTATCGTATCGGTAATATCAAGGTAATCTTCAACAGAATCAAGGAATCCACCTTTTGTTACTTTCACAATTTCATAACCGTTTAGGTCTGTAAACTCGTAAGCAAATCGTGCCTCATCTTTATTGATAATGCTGAATACGTAAACTGCTTCAGCGAGTGAAGTTTTGCTTGATCCGTAAGTTACATCAGCGTTGATTAGAACTTTATAGACACCAACTTCTGAGAAGGTGTAATTGTACTTATCTGCTACTGGCGTAAATGCTTCACCGTTTTTAAACACTTCAACTTTTAGGTCTTTGTATCTGTTTGCATTTTCTATCGCAAGAGTTACAGTATCGTTGTAAACGGCGCCATAAATAGGCTGATCATCATTTACTTTGTAAACAACTTCACTTAAAACAAGCACTGTTAGTGAATTTGCAGAACTTGTTCCAAATTTCTGTGAGTTGCGTGCAAGATCACTAAATACGAATGTGTATTCACCTGGAACCACCATATTGAAATATCTGTTCGTTCCATCTAGCGTACCTTTTGTAGATGTAATATACCTACCGTTAAAGTAGTACTTGATTGAAATCGTGTTTTGTTCCATTCCATAGAACGCTTTCCATACAAGACTAACGGGAGAAACATAAACTTGAATATAATCAGTTGACGCATAGTTAACTTGGAAAGATTCTTTTATTCCCTCTTCATTTTCATACTCATAGCCCAAAGTTTGAACTATATTACTGCTTGTTGTAACTCTAGTTACTACAAACACATCAAGATAACTATATGGTGTGCTTCCGTATATAATTACAACATAACTCTTAAAGTTAGGGTCATCTTCTCTTGAAATTAAATATATGTTAGTATCGTTGTTTTCAGCGCTTATGATGTCAGTATAGTTTGTGATTAATTTTTTATCTCCCTCAACTTCAACATTCATTGTGTATTGTGAGAAATAACTCTTAACCATAAATCTCTTAAGTCCATCAACGCTTGTCTTAGGATATTCCTTAGTTGAACCAGTAAATTCTCTAATAACTCTATCCCAATCACCACTTCCAGCGTTTGTTATATCTATCAAGTCGTCAGATGGAGTTAGTAGTTTGTATCCAACATTTGGCACATTCTCGTAAACAGCGTACATTGAAATTGTACTATCTTTAATTATAAAGCATAGTGTTCTACTGCTTAGTAAGAATGAATTTGTGAAGGTTAGTTCATAAACACCTTCTTGTGAAACTGTCAGCGTGTTTACTGTCACTTCCTCAGTAGAAACAAGATTATTGTAATTATTTTCATATCTCTTCAATGTTACTGTGTAAACATAATCAAGCCCAGTTTCCCAGTCAAAATAAACACTCTTTGAAGTAAATGATGATAATTCATTATTTTGATCGCTACTTGTTTTTAGCGTTATAATTCCAAGCATACTTGACCCAGTACTATCTGTTACTTGTACTGCTGGGAATATATTATAAATTACAAACACAAACTCTCTAACTTCTGTTGTGATTCTATCTGTTACTAGGACCCTGTAAGTGTAAGAACTACCAGACCTAACAACAATTTCTGAAATATTTTTAGGTGGTGAATATGTTAATGCTTCAGTTGTAACATCAACTGTTGGAACATATAATTCATCATTTAAGTAACTTACAACACTGTAAATGTCATCATTTAAACTTAAACTTACAACGCCATCAGTTACTATTACACTGCTATTATTTGGATCATTAGCAGTATGACCAGTATATGCCCATTCAACCCTATCATCAACGCCTAGCTTCATGTTAAATACATAGAATTTAACATCCTTATCTTCATTTCTTAATGAATCGGTTAGTTCAAATTTATAAACATCTTTTGTTAAATAAAATTCTCTTAAAAGAGTTACTTCAAGTTTAACTCCATTTTCATCATATTGAGAAGTAAACTCATACGTAGTAGCGCTATTTGCGTTTTGATGTGTATTACTATAATCTTCAAATTGAGTATCTGATAGATATTCTCTAATAGGTAAAATTGTCCATTCATTAAACTGAACATCATATCTATAAACTTTTACTGTCTTTAACTTAACCGTGTCAATATCATTAGGGAAGATGACTTTATATTCATCTTCTGTCAATTTAACAAAGTAAGGATCAGCAAGGAAAGCATCATCACTAGCAACGCTAATGTTAGCGTTATACACCGTTCCACTGCGAGTAGAAATTGTTAAGTGATATGATTTTCCAATTACAAAGGAAGAATTTATTTCTGATAATAGCGCGGTCATATCTGTAGTTGGACTAACTCTATATGTTATATTATCTAGGCTAATAGTGAACATTTTATCTGCTCTTTCGCCCATGAAAGTTTGACCAACTTTAAAGTGAACATCTACCATTTCAAAACTGTTACTTGCAGTTATTTCACTTCCACTAAGTAGTGCTTTTGGATATGCTGAACCTTGTTCTAAATATGAAATTGAAATTGTTGGCTCTTCTGCGTAATAGTAAACTGTGTAAATAGTGTGGTTTCCCGCTTCATCAATTTCAATAATTTCATAGTAACCACTTCTTTCACTTGCAGTTGGTTTGTCATTACCACCGTTGTTTCTATCTGTGAAATACTTATCTACTATCTGTCCAAAAGTTGCACCGGTATACTCAAATTCTGTCCAAATTGAATTTGTACTGTCAAACCTTAAATTAAGGTAACTTACATCGTAATAGGCAGAATCTCCTGGTACAAGACTTTGATATGTTAAGTAGTACTGATCTTCACTTATAGAAGTATCGTACTTGTTGTATTGGCGCATATAGAAATATTGAGTCTCTTGGTCTTGTGTTCTCATTACCTTTGCTGCATCTCTTACAAAAGAGAAATCAGCTTTAATTGAGAAATCATAAGAACCAACCCTAGCATAGTAGTACACATCATCTTCTGTCTTATAAGATTTTATTGAAGAAGTAGAAGTAACTCCACTTGCAGTTGATTGAATAATATTGCTTTGCGCTAGCTTATCTAAGAAGTAACTTGGTGGATTTCTATCCACAACTAGTGAAATATCGCTAGAATAGAAAGAGTTACCTTGTTCATCTTTGTATGCATTACTATCTCCAAGATAGCAAATCGTGATCTTGTAGATAAATACTTGTCCCGCACTAGTTGCACTTTGAGGTGCATCTATTTTTATTGAGTAGAATCTCCTGTTTTCTGAGATTAAACGCGTTTCCATAATTGGAGTAATCGTTTCAACAAGGGTTGCATTGCCATTAACTACTGCATATTTTTGAACAACAATTTTTCCCTCTGTTGTGTCAATACTTGCGTAATATTCATCAACTGGGTCAGTAAATGTAAATTCAATAATTCCATCTTTTGTTGATGTCTTTGTTACCTCAGAAAACTCGTCAAAATCTTCCATAACAAGCGATTTTTGTGAGTACGCCTTTGATGCGTAATCCAAATAGTCGATCTTATATTGATAAGTTTCAAGAACGCCATTATTGTAGCCAAAACCAGGTAATTTTATAGATGAAATCTTTTTAAGACTGACAACTGTGTTTATTTGATAGTCATCACTAGTTAGTAATACTGGTGATGAATATGATCCAGTAGTTTTTGCCATTCTATAAACTAAAACGCTAGTATTATCAACGTTCTCACTCTCTTCGGCAGCTTTATTTTCCCATTCAAAGTAAATGTTTCCATCGCTTGATATTGATTGATTCATAAGTCCGGCTTCATATATAGGTTTATCCTCTTTTGATGTCATGTATGAACCATTTGGGTTATCAAGTGAAATTTGAAGTGCAAAATATTCAACTGAGCCTGAGTTTGGAGTTATTTGATTGTTAGGATCAACGGCTTGGTCGTGGATCTCAATCATATAATAACCTGACTTAGTGAATGCTGGAATTTGAATGTATCCAGAAGAGTTTATTGTACTATATACATCTTTTGATTTAAGTACAAAATCTTCATATCTAGTAACAGTAACAGATAAATTAAATGTTTTTAGTGAAGGATTTATTGTTGCAATTTGTCCCGCCTTAATTGAATATTTGTTACCTGGAACTTCAATTTGTAGTGGAACGAGGTTTGTTTTTAATGAAATATTTTTATAAATTATTTTATTTGATAATAATTCTCCATCTTCACCAATGATATACTGGTAAGCAACAATTTGCTGTTTGATGTATACGCCACGATAAAACTCAGTAAATGACTTTTGCTCGCTACCTAAAAGCAACTTGATGTTACTACCGATATATGGTTCATCTTCATTTAAGAAGTTTGGTGTTTGAATAATCGCATTTCTATCTACAAAGAAAGTGTATGTCTTTACCTTTTCGTCACCTTCAGCGCCTATCTCTGCTTCTGTTCCCTTGTAAACTCTTGTTACAACGTATTTACCAGCAGCGGTTGCACCGATCGTGGTAGATACTGTGTTATTACCCTCTGTCATTTGTACTGACAAAGATTCTTCTTTTAACATAGGGGTCAACATTTGGTTTTCTGATGTTCCATATGAAGTTGCAGTTGACAAAATGTCAAATGCATCAATAGTTGGAGTAGCAGTATATGGATAGTAAGGTGAATTTTGGTTTGCCTCTGATAAGTCATATGGGTAGAAGTTATATGTCAAACTCTCAATTGCAAAGATGTCCTCCCCAGTACTATTTGAGTTAACAAAGGAAATGAATACACCGTACCTATTTGTTGCTTGACTTTGAACGACTCTGTTTGTTGCATGAAAATTAGGAAGATCAACTTCGTTATTTGTCATTTCACTAGTTGAAAGGCACATAACTTGTGATTTATCTAAATTCATTTCAAGGCTATATTTTAAAACGTTTCCGCTAGCGTCTGTTATTGTAAACAAATAAAAACCTTGGTTAAAGAAATAGAGTAGCCCTGCATTTCTATAGTCCTCGTCATCGGCTGGTAAAACATTTGTCTTATATGTGCTGTAATCTAACTGATTTAAGGTTACTGTCCTATTATACTCTGGAGCAGTGTTTCCCATATCAAGAGCAGTTTGCTCAATTTTAACTTGATTTAGTGGAATTATGATGTTAAGTCCGTTGTTTTCAACATAAACATTTGGTGCGTATTTTGATAAGACATCTCTATATCCATCTTTATATGCACTTTCTTGCATCGTAATAACCTTATGAGTTCCCCAAGAAACTTCTGTATTGCCTGAGACAACATTGAATGAATCTGGAATAACGGCTAAACCATTTTTGTCCTTTTGGATAACTTCAGCAGGCGTTCTATCAAGGAACATAATTATTCGTGCAGTATAACCTGCTTTATCGCTAAACTCAAAAATGTAAATCTTTTGAGCAGAAAATACATTTTCACCTAAAACGCTAGTTGCAGCGGTTGTACGGATAAAATTATAAGTTTGTGGACTTGACAAATCAGACGCTCTGTAAGCGATTGGCATCCAATAATCATTATTAACTAAGCTAATGCTTTTAATTGCAGAGTTGTCGTAAGAGTTAACTTGTATAGTTCTTAGTGTTGCAGATATTGGTGCCCCACTCTGTTTTTTATTTGCATAAACAGTAAATGAATCATTGGTGTAATCATTATTTTTTAAATCCTTGGATTCATCTATCTTGAAAATTGTTGTGTTGTTAGCGCTTTGCTCATATGTAACGCCATTTACACCAATAACGTCTTTCAACTGTTGTTTATCAATCGTGAAGCTATATACAGAGTAAGAATCTCCACCAAAGTGGACTTCTACTGTATATGCTCCGGGATTAACAAACTTAGTGTAAGTAGACTCGTTATCTCCATAGTAAGGAATAAACTCACGTCTAATTCCTCCATTATTGACGAAATCAGCAGCGTAGGTATATAAAAGAGTTATATCTGAATCAAATGTGCTCTTTTCTTCAATGATGAAACGCACACTTCCGCTTGTAAATGTATTACTGTCAATATTAACAGCATCTTCAAAAGTTCCAGTAAGTGAAACTTGTGCGTAAGCAGATGGCGCTATATTTTTAATTTGGAAAGCAATATATTGCTCATATGTAGGCGATAAACTTCCAGTATAGTTTTCAAGGTTATAAACAACTTTTATAATGTAATAACCTGCCTGCTCAAAATACTGTGCCTTAATATATGGCAAAGCATTTGCTTCATCACTTGCATCGGGGGCCCCTGAAACGCTAAACCAATATTTACCTTCAACTAGTGTTCCATAGTAGCTAAGCCAAACTGGAGCTTGGTTAGTGCTGACAAATAGTGGAATTTGTGTTAGATCTGCACTAAAACGTGTAACATCAGAGAGTTCATAGTAAAGTCCATTTTTGGTGTATTTATTAAATTCTGCTGAGCCGCTACCATTTTTTGCATAAGTTGCTACATAGCCAAATATTGTAAGCAAATCACTCTTAATACTAATATTACCATTAGTTTTATTCTCAGTTACAAAACCATTTGCAGTATAAAGCTTGTACTTATATGAAATGACATAACTGCCGAGATCTTTTAATAGTGGTTCGTTGTAGTTAGTTGAACTTGATGAATTATATTCAAAACTTTCAGTGAAGACGAATAGATTAGTTCCACTTTCTCTAGCGAGTTTAAATGAAACTACTTTTCCCTCTGTTCCGTAAGTAAATGTTAAAATACCATAATTAGTTTTTGTAGTAGCAGCCATATATAAATTGTCAGTATATTTAAAG
>CAYIZA010000039.1:0-6582 GCA_964367965.1 uncultured Christensenella sp.
CGTTCTACCCAGTTGTACTTTACGGACGCGTCTCCCAGCGTCATGTGCCGTTTGATTCCCATTTCCTCGGCCAATCCTCGAAGGTTCCGCCTCCTGAATGGTGCCTGAATGCCGTCGAGCTTCCTGCCGTCTGCGCCCGTGTATCTCATGTCGCGGTACCGACAAAACTTATCATACTGGGCGGCGTTCTCTCCCGGGAGTCTATCCCATATCTCCCTATGCTGGCTGCTCTTTGTTTTCGCCATTGTGATTGCCTCCTTTCCTCTGAAATACGAAAAAGGCAGGCTCCGTGGTTGCGGTTGCCTGCCTCTATTGGGTGGTCTTTATTGTCACACGTTTCCGTTGACGTAGTCGTTCTCTGACTTGAGCGTAGTGTATTGGTGCTCCTCTCCGTTCCTTGTGCATGTTACTCCTATGTTGTTCGTGAAGCGGACGTACCTGTTCACGATCACGTCGCAGTAGCGCGGGTCAAGTTCTATCACGTAAGCCCTGCGCCCGGTCATTTCCGCTCCTATCAGGGTGCTGCCGCTCCCTGCGAAGAAGTCCAGAACAAGGTCGCCCGGCTGCGTGCTGTTGTCTATTGCTCTGACGGCAAGCTCTACCGGCTTCTGGGTCGGGTGCTCTGTGCCGGTTTCTCTGCTTAATTCCCAGACGGTGTTTGCTTTGCTCTCCGGGTAAAGGCAGACGCTGCGGCCCTCGCTCAGCCGTATGTACCTGATCTTCTTTCCCTTCGGCGGCTTCTCTGAAAGAAATACTTTCCCTCCGGCTCCGTCGGTAAGTACGACGCCTCCGGTCAGGACGGTTGCGGTTCCTTCTGGTCCTCTGAGCACGGCTTTCCATGTTGTACGCTGCGCTCTGTCTCCGTAGAAGTGTGCGCTGTAGCCAGCCTTCTCTGCATAAAAGCACGGCTCGTGTGCCCATTGGTAGTCTGCATGTCCCAGCACCGGCGCTGTCTTTACCCAGATGATGTATTGCTTCTCGACGATGCCTGCAGCTGTCATGGCGTCTTCAAAGTCTCGCCTTGTGCTGCTGGCGTGCCAGATATAAAACGCCGCTTCGTCTTCCGTGTGCTCCACGTAATTCTTGAAAGCCGGAATAAGAAGGGTGGCCATCAGGTCGTCTCCGGTGAGGTCGTCGTTCTTGATCATGTCAAACTTGCCGCTCTGGGTTTCGTAGCTTACGCCGTATGGCGGGTCCGTGTTGACCATCTGTGCCTTCTCTCCGTTCATTAAACGGGCGACGGCTGCTTTGTCTGTGGCGCTGCCGCATAGCAGCTTGTGTTGCCCGAGGTTCCAAACGTCCCCGGCCTTGCTCATGGGTATGTTGTCCGGCATGGCTACTGCGTCCGCTTGGTCGTCCTGTGTGTCGTCTGCGCCTTCCATGGCTGCTATGATGTCGGCGAGGTCTTCTGCGCTGTAACCGGTAAGCTCTACCGGTGCTATTCCGCTGTCCATGTCTCCGATTAAATCTATCAGCAGTCCTGTGTCGATGGTCGAAAGCTCCGCGAGGCGGTTGTCGGCGATAAGGTCTGCCCATTCCTCCGCTTCGTTGGCGTATTCTTGGTAGTCGACCGGTACGTACTCCCAGCCGCGCTCTATGGCGGCCATCCTCCGTCCGTGTCCTTTAACGATGAAGCCAGAACGCTTACTGATGGTTATCGGTGCCCTCCATCCGGTGGCCTCGATTATCTGCGCCAGTCGTGCGATCTGGTCTGTGCTGTGTTGGTTCGGGTTCTTCGGGTTCGGGATCGCTTTCTCAATGTTGGCTATTTCGTCGTGAGAGCAGAATACCGGTACTCCGTCCGGTGTTGTCTCGCGAGGGGTCGCCTCTGTTGTGTAGTCAATCTCGATGAAGGTATTCTTCGGCTTCTTCTTTGCCATTTCTTCACTCCTCCACGTTATCATTTTAGCACTTTCATAATGCCCTGTCAGTGCCCACTTTTTGTCTTCTGGTACTTGTCCCGTATTTGTCCTATGCATGTCTGGTGCTTGCATGGTACTTTCCGGTGCTTGTATCAGGCATGCCTCGTTCCTGTCTTAGAAAAGTTTCATGCTGTCTATGCCGAAAATCAAAGCCGATAGGGGTTTCAGTGCTATGTTGATGTCCTTGTATAGGGTCCGCCTCTCGATGTGCTCTGATTCAGCTATCTCCTCGGCGCTCCTGCGCTTCTCCTCAAGGTAATATGCCGTGATGATTCGGTACCGGCGCAGTTCCTCGTCCTTGCCTGATTGCTCGCAGTCTATTCGGTAATACCTCAGCATTTCGTCGATGTGCTTCAAAATGATCAGGGTTCTTTGCTGGCTCTTTTTTATGCTCTCGATGTATAAACTGTCGTCAAAGGAGTAATCATCGAGGCCATCCAGTATGTCGACGGCGTTCTCCTTGACTTGGCTTGCCCTATAAACTGCATTCTTGGCGTAGTTGTTGAAAGACCGGTAGTTCTTGAGCAGCAGTCGGGTGTTCCGCAGCCTCCGGTCGCATCGGCCTTTTTTCAGCTGCTGGCGTTCCTCCACTATGTAGTCCATCGCTGCTTTTATACCTGCTTCCGTTCCGCGCTGGACGGCGATCTCCATGATCCTGCTTCCCATGGCGACGTAACTCGCGGCTCCTATGCCCATTTCTTTGCTGTTCATATGCTTTCGTCCTCCTCTCTGTTAAAATGGGAGGTCCTCGTCTGGTCCCTCGATTTCCTCGAAGCCGTCCGGGAGCTCCTGCGATGGCGGCGGTGCGTATGCTCCTGCAGCCTCGTTCTGTGGTTTTTTGTCACAAAATTCGATGTCCTCTGCGTAGAATTCCGTAACCTTCCGCTTGTTTCCGTCTTTGTCCTCGTATGATCTGGTTCGCACCGTGGCGGTTATGAGCACCTGTCTGCCCTTGGTCAGGTACTTTGCTGCAAACTCCGCCTTTGTCCTCCACGCCACTATGGTTGGCCAGTCAGCCTCATCCTCTTTGTCCTTCTGCCTTGGCCTGTTCACGGCGATGGTGAATGTGCAGACCGCGACTCCGTTTTGGGTGTACCGAAGCTCGGGCGTGTTGCCGAGCCTCCCCATAAAAATTGCTTTGTTCATTGTGCCTCCCTTCTTCCGCCAGCCTCGGAATGGTATATGACTGGTATGTTTAGCTTCGTTGCTATCTCTATCTCTCTTGCCATGCCCTCGCTGGGTGTTCCAAAGGCCCACAGCTCGTCACAAATTGTCAGCAGGTCTATTCCTATCCTCATGCCCGTTTGTCTCTCCTGCGGGTCTGTGTCGTCCAACACGGCGCTGTAGAAAAGGTGAGGGGTGATTGGTACCGCTCCTTTTTTAATCGCTTTTGCGGTGTATTTCGCCGCCTTGCGGAGGTTTCTTTTCATGTCTCCCTTGTATGGGCTTGCTATGTAAACAACAGGGGAGCGTGCCGGTTTTGGCGCTGGCTGCTCTCGTGATCCCGCTATGAACAATGCCATGAATGTCACTCCGATAAATCCTCCGGCAAAAAGCCCAATTATAAGGGTGGTCATTCCTTTTCCTCCTCTCCTGTAATGCCGAGCCTCTGCAGCTGTTCCTTGTATACACGGTCGCCTTGTTCGGTTCGGTACATTGCTATCTGGTTATAATGCTCATCGCAGTAGTCCGTGTCTTCTCCGGTGTGGTTGGCGCATTCGTCGCACATCGGCTTGTCGCAGGTGCCGATCGCGGCGTATTCGTGAGTCTGCTTTCTGCCGTACTCGTCTGTTGTGGTTCTGGTTCCGTAATCTCGGAAGTCGCAGAGCTTTGTCGGTGGCTTCCCGCACTTGTAGCATGGTTGGACCTTGGGTTTTCCTCTGCCTCGTGAGCAAATGAAGCCGACCGCTTTCCCGTTGTTTATGATTGGATCGCACGGCATTTTCTTATCCCTCCTCTCTTGTGGCACCACGGAGGGCTTGTCCTTGCGTATCTCCCTTCTATGCGCCTGTGGAGCCTCTCAGCTGTGCAGAAGTGGTTCATGGCGGTTACGTCCTTGCTGGGGTCGTAGTGTCTCTCTGTGGTCTTCAGGTACTCGCATTCGTCGCAGTGGGGGATGATGACTTCTTTTGGCTGCAGCGGCTCCGGGTATTGCTGAATGAGTGGGTCTTCCCATATCTCCAGCAGGCTGTCCTTCATGAAAAGTGGGGTATTCGTCCTGCGGCATTTGTCGACGATATTCTGTATCCATTCGCGCTTGGGTTTGTTCTGCTTGGCTCCGGGTCCGGTCTGTGCTCCGGCGATTACCCACTTGAAGACGTCGGTGTTTATCTCGGGGGCGAGGTCGTCCAGCAGGGGTTCTACGCTGACGAACATTTTCGCGGTTCTGCTTCCTGCGTCCTCCATGATCTCGGAGGCCATGTTCATCCAGCCTCTGTCGGTGGCGGAAGTTCCCCACCAGAATTCCAGTTCTCCGGTGCCGTATGCTTCCGGCAGGACGTCCATGATGCGCTTGTATCTCTCCGGGTTCTTGGTTAGGAATAGGTAATTGTGCCATGGTGCTGCTGCGCCTGCTGCCAGCACTTCTCTGATCCACTCGTCCGGTACCCATTCTCCGAAAAGGTCCGCCATGCTGCAGACGAAAATATTCGCCGGTTTCTTCTTTTGCTCCGGCATCGGCAGGCGGTACCTGTGAAGGGTCGGCTCGAAACCTACCGGCAGGGGGATGACCTTCCCTTGGTTGTTCTTGAATGGCTCCTCCAATACCCAGAGCCCGGTTTCGTCTATCTTCTTCAGCTGCTCGCTGCTCTTGTTGAGCCTTATGTCTCCGCAGAAGCGCTGCGCTTGTCTCCGTGCGTAGCAGTATTCGCAAGCGTGGCGGCATCCTGTGATGGGATTCCACGTGAAGTCGCACCACTCTATTTTCGTTTTGTTCATCATGACCTTTCTCCTCTCTGCAGGCTGCTGTTTATTTGCATTATCCGGTCGCGCACCAGCTTGTCAATGACGCGGCCTTCGTTCCTCTGGCCGTCCATGTCGGCCAGCTTCTTCAGGTTGAATGCGGTCTGTGCTGTCACAAGGACGCTTATTCGCCGCAGGTTCTTCTTGCTCATGGTGACCTCCTTATTCTCTCCTGATTCTCTTTAGCACGTTCAGGATCATCCACTTCTGGTCTTCCTCGGTCATCTTCTTGAATGTCGCGTCCTTCTTCCTCCGGAGGCTGCCGGTCTTGTATAGGATAATGCCGACGCCTTCCGGGACCTCGTCTTTGATTCCTTCGTAAAGCTCCGCCGGTATGACGTAGTAGTTCAGGTTCCCTACGAAATTGTGACCGTTCTTGCTCCTGAAGTCCGCCTTCGTCACCTTAATCTCGAAGCATTGAACGAGGACCTTGGGTCTTCCGACCTCCTTCCATATGCACCACCGGCATTTCGTGTTGTTGCAAAGCTCCGGTGTTTTCTCGCTGTCGGCTATTCCGTTTGGGCAGTTGATTGGTATCCTCCGGATGCCTTCGCGCTTCCAAGCGTGGCAGCGGCAAACTGTGACGCGTTCCTTGTCCCCGAAGTATTCATTGATCCTGACGCAGTCGACCATTCCTGCTGTGATGGTTCCACACTCGACCGGTACCTCGAAGGCTGTCGACCTGCCTCTGAATGTGTTTATGGTTATTCCTCCGAGCTCTCGGGGCGCGTAGTACCGCAGCGCCTTTTCAATTTCTCTTGTCAGATCTGTTTTAGCCATCTGGCTCCTCCTCTCCGGCTCGGCTTGTTAGTTGAGCCATTGTCCGTGTGCGTCTTTTGCGCGCCCTCCGTCGAGCCACTTGAAGCATGAAGCCTTTGTCTTGAATTCCTCCGTCCATGCGTCCCCGGTGCTGTTGTCTATCCCTATGTAAAGGTCGCCCTCCTTGGTATAAAACCTTCCGATCGGCTTGTATTTTCCTGTTTCAAAGCCTGTATTGAGTATGTTGTGCGACTGCTCCTTGGTGAGCTTTTTTATGTCTGTGTCATTCTCCGGGTTTATGTCCTTCATGAGCTCGGTGCTCTTGTTGCCGCAGTAGATGCATGCTTCCTGCTCTCTGTTTGGGCTTGCTGAGTATTGGTTGCCTCCGCAGGCCGGGCATTTGTATCTATTCATCGTTTTCCCTCCCCTCACACAAAGAGCGGCTGGTCGTCGGGGTCCTTCTCGTCCCAGTTCCACAGTCTTTGCGCTCCCTTTGCCCTTATCGGCTTTGGCAGGAGCTTCACGTTCGCCAACTCCCATGCGTATCTCCCGGGGGTCCAGTCTCCGAAAAGCATCTCTTTTTCTGTTGGCACTATGTAGCGTCCGAAGTCCGGATGTTTCCGGGGGACGTCCAGCTCCGCTCCGACCGGGATATGCTTTGCGATGTCTACGTTGGTGCCCGGGTGGTATACGATGCGCCAGCAATTCACCAGCTCCGCCGTGGCGATTACGCGTCCGGTGTGGAGAAGGCTAAAGGCAAGCCCGGCTTTCTCCAGTTCCTCGTTTAAGGCTGTTTCGAATGGCTCCACCAGTATTGGCATTTTGCACGGGTCCTTCTTTGCTGCGTGTATGGCGATCGGTCCTCTGTATTTTGTCTCCCAGCTCCGGGTTTCGTATTGCTTCGCGCCTATGGCGAGCAGGCTTGCCCATGGCTGCCAGA
>CAYIZA010000040.1:0-6519 GCA_964367965.1 uncultured Christensenella sp.
ATGTATTAAGCACGCCGCCAGCGTTCGTCCTGAGCCAGGATCAAACTCTAATGTTAAATCCAACTCAAAAACTAAAATCACTAACGTAAAAATAGTAATTGATACTTGTTAAAATTGAATCAATATTCAAACAATCTGTGAGCAGACTGTTTCAAACATTGTCGGAATTGACAAGACCAAAAAACCTTAATTTTATAATAGAATATTAAGTTTTAAAAGTACACTGTTATATGCCTGGATTTAACCCGTATTTCAGGGAGCGATCCGAGGTTATAACATTGCCAGTATATCAGCCTGATTTAATAATGTCAACAACTTTTTCGAAAAAAATAAAAGTTTTTGACAAAAAGATAGAAAATATAGCCTTTTTTTCATTATAGGCTGAAAACCCAGCCAGGTGTTCGCATCTTTTGATCAAAAGAAATCCCGCTTGCATAGAATTTTTAGCAAATAACTTGACTCAATTCATTCTATGTGGTATACTAAATTAACTGAAAAAAGGAGATGAAAATTATGTGTAATAATTTCAAACTGACCGAAGCGTCCTTAAAAAAACTGCTGGACCGTAGTCCAGAAAAAATCAAACAGGATTTTTTCAATATGTCGGAGCAGGAAACTATGGATACCGACTATCAGCATCCGCCTTTTATGAGCAGAGAAGGCGTTAAAAAAGACATCCAAAAGTCTATAGAGAAGGAAGAAATGGACGAACCTGCTTGCACTCTTTAACTTGTCAATATAATTAACTCAGCAATTCTGCATCCAAAAAACTAACCTGGCAGAGTTACCATCTGCCCCGTTTTTTGAGTTTCTTGCAAAAAATAGGAGAAACTAAATTAAAAAGACGTTTGCTTTCGATATCGACGATACTCTGCTGGACAAAAAAGGGCGTCTATTCCCTGAGGTGATGCCCTTTTTTTTGCATCCGAAGTTTGTCGGCAACAACCTTATCTTTGCTACCGGCAATTTTATCAAAGTAGCAAACGCATTGGAGTCCCGGCTCCGGGAACTTTCCCCCGACTTAAAAGAACTTAAGACATATAAGGCGGTCAGCAACGGTTCCCTTATTTATTCACCGAAGGGAGAATTAATAAGAGTGGTTCCGCTGGACAAAGCCGAGGCACATAAGTTGTGCAACTGGTTATTTCAAATTCAACCGGACTGCTACCTTGTACTATCCACGCGCGAGACAAATTTAGTGGTGTTCGAACATACTCCTGAAAAACTTGAGAACTTCGCTGAAATTAAAGCCTATAACGACAGCAAGGGGGAAATGGGGATTGATTTTGAACTCGCACCGGACGACCTGGAAACTACACTGCAAAAAATCGATGAACTTTTGGGCATATATGTTCTAACAGTCGGCGATCCTTATTCTCTGACAGAGGCAGTGCTGGGCTTTATGGCGGAGCACAAAATGAAAAATAACTTTATGATCAACAATTCGTTGATGCAGTTTACTGCCAGTTCTAAGTGGGAAGCTCTACAGTTTATAACGGAGTTTGAAAGGAAGCACCAGCACTCAGCAAACTTCGCACGAGCGCCGGAGGATATCATTTTCTTTGGCGACGACACCAATGATTTGGAGTGTCTGAAGAAGTGTAAGTTATCCTTTGGGCGGGGCAAAAAACTTTCCGAAGAAGTGATAAAAGCGTCAAAGTTTCAGGTGGACGACCTGACTGAAGTAGCGGAAAAATTGCTTGAAGAGTAGTTTTTTGCAATATTTTTAGTAAAAAGCGGAGTTTTCCGGCAACATTTTAAACACTGTGGTAAATTTGACTTTGTTTGGATAAATTTAACACCGTGTTTTTAATTTTAACACCGTGGTGAAATTGATTTGTTTTTATAAAATTTAGTATAGTGGGTCAGCCGCTAGTTTTCCTACGGTGCCCGATTTGAGCAACAATCTTTCATCTGCTCATTTTCAATTTAGAATCCAAAAAAAATCACTCAAAACCCTGCCTGATTAAAAATTCACAAAGGTCTGCCCTACCCCGTCTATCCAAATCGGACTGGAAAAGTGGACAGCCCTCACCTCCCCGAATTCAACCTATATATAAAACTCTTGACCTCTTTCTTGGTCTGCTTGTGCCCCAGTGCGTAGTGCAGTGTCGCCAGCACATAGCCAGCCTTGCTGCCGATATCAAAACACCTGCCGTTTATCTCGGCAATCGCCAGATTATTATTGGTGGCAAGCCGTAGCAGACAGTCGGTAAAGAGTTCACCTGCCTGAGACTCTCTCAAAAACGGAAAAATCTGCGGGGTCAGTATGTACTGCCCAGCCAGTACCATATTGGAGGGTGCCTCGCTCGGCTGTGGTTTTTCGATGATTGCAGTCACAAACTTATGCACGGCTACCTCTTTAAACCCAAGGCAGCCATACAAACTGACCTTGCTCGGCAACACCTTACGGGTAGCGACCACCGGGCAGCCGACCTCATCAAAAACCTGTAACATCTGCTCCACACTGGTGGGATTTGCCGCATACAGAACATCACCATATAAGAGCACAAAAGGGTTGTTGCCTACAAAACTTTCGGCGTGGGCAAGGGCATCCGATACCCCCAGCGGAGCATCGGGATAGACAAAGGTAAACTTTACTTTTGTATTGTTAAAATAGTTCTGGATGCAGACTTTATCCTTGTTGGACACCACCAGAATCTCCCGAATACCGGAAGCGATTAAATCCTCCACCAGATAGTCCATAACTGGTTTGTCTACAATAGGCAGCATCTCCTTTGCAATAATTCTGCTTGCCGGCGCCATTCTACTGCCCAACCCTCCGGCAAGGATGACGGCTTTGGTAATTTTCATAAACTCCCCCCTTATCCAATTATTATATGCGCCTACCGCCCAACTTGCCGCCCAGCCCTTGAACTATGATCCAAAAGGATAAATACCTTTTACCTTGAAAAAAAAGAGCGGTTAGTCTATACTGTTTTAAACTAATATAAAAAGAACATTATCAAGACACACATAATGTTCTCTTTTTTATAATCATTTTGCTAGTTTTAAAATCGACATTCCTTGCTCTTTTTGTATTTAAGCGCAATAGACACGCCGAGATAGAGGGGATGAAACAACTTGCTCTTTTTCTACTTATTTAAGCGCAATAGACGGCAAGGCGCTGATATTCAACTCAGCCGGATCCTCGGTCTGGAGATTCCAGAAAGCGAGTGAGCCAATCATAGCAGCATTATCTCCGCAGAGGTCAACCGGCGGAAATCGTACTGCAATTCCCTGCTTTTTCGCCTCAGCGGTGAGCGTTTCACGCAGATAGGAGTTTGCCGCTACCCCACCAGCAAGGGCAATGGTGTTAAGCCCGAACTTCCGGCAGGCAGCCAGAGATTTTTTCACCAGCATTCCCACCGCCGCCGACTGAAAGGATGCACAAATTTGAGGTATATCCAGTGATTTTCCAGCCTGGTTTTGTGAATTGATGTAGTTTATAACTGCGGTCTTTAAACCGCTATAACTCATATCAAAGGAGTCCGGAAAGGGAATTGCCCTTAGAAATTTCAGTTCGGGTTTTACACCCTTGGCTAACTTGTCCACCTGGGGGCCGCCGGGATATCCCAACCCCAGCACCCGAGCCACTTTATCATACGCTTCGCCGATGGCATCATCCTGAGTGGTACCCAACAATTCAAACCTGTTGAAATCGGTCACCCGGACAATGGCGGTGTGCCCTCCACTGACAATCAGACAGCAAAAGGGCGGCTTCAAATCCGGGTGTGCCACAAAGTTAGCAGCAATGTGCCCCTTTATATGGTTGACTGCAATCAGCGGTTTTCTGGCAGCAAAACTCAGTGCCTTTGCTGCACTCACACCTACCAGTAGCGCTCCCACCAGCCCTGCTCCCTGGGTTACCGCAATAGCATCAATGTCTGCTAGAGTGAGTTTCGCCTGGTGCAGCGCCTCTTCCAAAACAGAGTTTATACTCATAATATGGTTACGACTTGCCACCTCGGGAACCACCCCGCCAAAGCGTTTATGAATTTCAATCTGTGAGGACACCACATTGCTTAAAACGGTGCGTCCGTTTTGCACCACCGCTACACTGGTCTCATCACAGGAGGTCTCAATAGCCAAAATGCGTACCACTTTCTGAGTACGCAATTTTTCCACTTTTTGTTTCATATTCTGGTGAAAGCCCATATTAAATCCTCAGTTTTAAACCACCGCTGCAAGTAGAATAGCCACAACTACACATCCAACCATGCTGACAATCCAGACAATTAAAGCGGCTGTGCCGATGCCCCGTTTGTTGAGTTTGCGCTGGTAAATCATATACTGAAGCCCGGCGAAAAGCCCTTGTAACAGAGACGCAATGATGCCCATAATACATAGCAACAGCCCGAGTATGCCAAAAAACAGCGCGCCTCCGATATCTCCGCTGGTCATAGCACCTACCACAACAATCAATCCCCACAAAAACAGGGCGCCCAAAACAGCACCGCCAACGCTGCAGATTATGGAAATCACGCCCAGACGAACCGATTTTTCCCTCTTCTCATCATTTGCCTTTAGCATGCGGTATTGATTGCCCGCGTTGAACCAAAGGGTCAGCGCCTGCCGTAAAAAGTTTAACTTTGCCATAAAACTTATCCTTTCATATATGATAGCATATATATTAAAACTTTTTCAACTAAATTCACACAAATAAGTATGACTGCTCTTGAAATTGTTTTAGCAGATGAGACAGAGCAACAAAGAACTTCCGGGCTGATACTGCGCACTGCCAGAACTCCGCCTTTAACTAATCAAATAAGACATCTTTGGCAAAGACATCATCGCAGGTCAGATTGATGTTCAGTTTGCGGAGAAAATCCTCATCGACATTGGACAAAATACAGGTGGAGTGCACTTCGCAGTAGAACAGTTGATCCAACTTTTCCAGGGCAATCCGTGAACTCTCCTCCATATCAGCATAGATGCTCAGAGCGACAAATATATCCTCCAGATTCAGGCTGGAGCCCATACTCAGTTTGGTCTTGAGTTGGGAGATCCGGGCAACCGCCTCCCGGTTTACAATGTTCTCGTGCTCAATTCCTGCCAGGTATTTGAGTGCATTCAGCACGGCGCCGGCGGTAGCGGTAATCTCCCCCTGGTCCTTTCCTGTTATCAGAGTACCGTCGTGCAGTTGGATTGCCACGGCATGCACCCCTTTATCCGCCTGTTTTTGATGAGCAGCATTGACCACTGCCCTATCTTCCACTCTCAGCCCGCTCTTAAGCATAATCTCCAGGTTGCGATCGACAGTTGCCTTGTCCGCCCTGCCCTTTTTATAGTCCACCTTCACCTTGAGAAAACGCCTTATAATCTCCTGCTGACTGGCAGCCCTTACGATACTGTCATCCACAATACATTTGGAGATGACATTCACTCCCATATCGGTTGGAGAATTATAGACAGTCTCGCCGGTGATTTTAAAGAGAATATCGGTCAACACCGGGAAAGCCTCTAAATCACGGTTGTAGTTGACCGCCTGGCAACCATAGCATTTCATATGAAAACAGTCTATAACATTGACATCCTGCAGATCGGCAGTTGCAGCCTCATACGCCCTATTGACTGGGTGGTCGAGCGGCAAATCCCAGACCGGAAAGGACTCAAACTTAGCATAGCCAGATTTCAGCCCCATTTTGTACTCATGAAAGATTTGGCTGAGACAGGTAGCCAGTTTACAACTGCCCGGGCCGGGTGCCGCTACAACTACCAAAGGTTTAGTGGTGGGGATATATTGATTTTTACTATAGCCCTGGTCGCTGACAATGGTGTCTATATCGTTCGGGTATCCTTCAATCAAGCCGTGAAAATACACCTTTTCGCCCCGTCTTTTTAGCAGTTCACCGAACTTTAAAGCGGTTGGCTGATTATTAAAAAGGGTGATACATACACTGTTTACGCTAAGCCCCTCGCCCTTGAGTTTTTCTATAAGCCGAAGCACTTCCATATCATAGGTGATGCCAAAATCGGCTCGCAACTTGTTGTTTTCAATGTCCCGTGCACTGATACAGAGAATGATTTCCAGTTGGTCGTTAAACGCTTGCAGCAGTTTGATTTTGTTGTTGGCATTATAGCCAGGCAGCACCCGGCTGGCGTGCAGGTCGTCAAAAATCTTTCCACCCATCTCCATATAGAGTTTGCCGTTAAACTTGTTGATTTTATTTAAAATCTCATCCCTTTGCAAACTGATAAACTTCTCACTGTCAAAACCGATTTTTTTCATTTGTTTCTCCCTTGCAGATTTGTAGGTTGCCCGGCTCCTCAAAATCCATTCTGAACTTAAAATCGAAAAATGAGGTCGGGAGGCTAAAGTTTGAAATAAGTGGTAGTTTTTCTGTTTTCAGTAAAAACATATCTTTTCCATTATAACACAACGAAGAAAAAACTCAAAAATAAAATGAGGTTTTTTCCTCGCTTTTTTGGTTTTTGGGTGATTTTGACAGTTTTTTATGTTTTTTACTTCAAAACCAACGTTTTTTACAACTTTTACCTGCCAAAAGAATATAAGCA
>CAYIZA010000041.1:0-4634 GCA_964367965.1 uncultured Christensenella sp.
CCTTTTGGGACGCCTGTTTTCGAGACAGGTACATTCAACCGCTCTGACACCTCTCCACGGTTTTTTAATTTTAACACAACAAAGCCAAAGAGTCAACCACAAATTTATGTTTGACTTTTCTTTTGTTTTATTGGTAAACTTATACAAAGGGGCAAAAGAGGCGCTATGTGTTTTATTAAACTTATCAAACTGTTGCTGAAAATTGCTATCCCGGCGGTCATAATCGGGGTGGTCATTTGGCTCATCTATTTCCGCAATCCCGGAGAAGCCTCTGCCCTGACCCGCCTTTTCGCTCATCCCGTTCACTTTGGAGGTTTTATATCCGGTGATGCCTCTGCTATGCCCGGGCTGTTCGCTATTTTAGCCTAATGTGCAGTTTCTAAAACCACTAAAACTAAAGGACTTCAGTGATCGATACTCTCTTGAAAATAAAGGGTTTTTACCGGGCTGCAATTGAGGTGTTCAGATTTATTATCCTTTCTTTAGCCCTATATGACTTTTAACGCAAGCAAAAACAGCCGCTGAAAAGGAGGGCATTATGTTTGGAAGAAAAAAAAGACAGAAAGACCCTCTGAAAAAGGGATGCTGGTCCCGATGGGGCAGCACCTTTATCGCTGTGATTATTATGCTGGTTATAGGTGCCATAATCTCTATAAACGGGATTATAACCGGCACTCAGAACCTGCAGAAATACATAACTTTGACCAATGAACTTCAGAATCCGGTGGATGAAAGTGTGGTGGCTCCGAACAAAATTACCGCCGAGGATAAACAGAACTTCCAGTACCTATTCAATGAGAGCGTCCACAATTTGGATGGGCGGGATCTATTTGATGGCGACGGCTATTTTATCGCTGAGAACCTGAGCGACCCTACCCAGCTGGAGTTTCTGCAAGACCTCACCCTGAGCGGTGCCGACCTTGCCTGCTTTCTGAACGCTCTGCTGTCCGCTGAGTGGATGCCTGAACTCTATAAAAACGGCAAGAGCCTGGTGGATGTCCTACAAACCAGCCTGTCCACCGAGGACGGCAGAACCACCTTTGCCGCAGTCGCCAAAATTAACATACCTGAACTGCTGGCGGACACCACTTCAGATATATCTGAAATTAAGGAACTGCTGGATGGGCTGCCGAAATATATCTATCTGAGTCTTGAGTCCTCATTCAACTTTGAAGAGGAGTCCACTAACCCTGCCAGCACCCTGCAGATAAACCAACTTAGCGCCGAGAGCAACAGCCTGCTTTTGGATTTCCTCTTTAGCGAACTGGGCGAAAATCCGGATACTGCGGCAGAGAACCTGAACGAGATAATAAACTTCCTGCTTGAGCAATTGGAACTACTGAGCACCACCTTTGGCTGTACCGCCACCTTTGCCGACGGCAACCTGATTCTTAGGGCCGCGGATTAATTCAAATGAAGTGTTTTTTCTATCCGGGAAAGAACTATGAAATAAAAAAATATTCACTGAATACAGTTTTTCATCGCAACAAAAAAAGAGGCATTGCCTCTTTTTCTATTACTAACTTACTAATAAATCGGTTCAATAATTCCGAAGTCGCCCACGCGGCGGCGATAGATAACATTGACCTTGCCGGTGTCCTGGTTGAGGTAGATATAGAACTCGTGGTCGCTATTCTCCAAATACATTTGAGCATCCTCCGCTGAGAGCGGCACGATATCAAAACTCTTGTGGCGAGAAACCTTAGGTTTGGCAAAAGCCTGCTTCTCTTCCTCTTCAAAATAGAGCCAGTCCCGAGCATCCACAGCAGCCCGCTTGTGGAATTTATCCTTGAGTTTTTCGCTGTATTTAATTACCTGCTTTTCAATCTTTGGCAGCGCCAAATCTATGTTTTGATACATATTCTCGCCGGTGACCTCACTGCGCAGCAATAACCCGTTCTCCCGGATAGTAACCTCCAGTTTGTACAGGTCTTTTTCTTTGCGACAGAAAACTTTTACATCGGCATCCTCGTTGAAATAGCGCTCCAGGCGAGAAACTTTTTTCTCGATTATTTCCTTGAGTTTGTTGCTCACAGTATAGTTTTTTGCTGAAATCTGAATATTCATTTTAATCCCCCTTTTCATTCTGATTAATTATATCATCTTTTACTTTTGACCGTCAAATGAAAACTCTATTTTGGCGCAGCAATTCTAATTTTCAGCACACCGTCCTTTTCATCCACGGTGACCTTAGCGCCTTCCTCCACCTTGCTGCTGAGAATTTCATCAGCGAGTTTGTCTTCAATCTCCTGCTCAATCACCCGGCGGAGCGGTCTTGCTCCCCACTCTGAGTTGTATCCCTTGCCCACCAGGTAACGGAGAGAGGCCTCGGTCAGTTTGAGTTCAATATTCTGCCCTTTAAGTTTTGCTGAGAGTTTGGTAATAAGAATCTTGGCAACACGGGCAAGTTCCACTCGGCTCAGCGACTTAAACACCACAATGCTGTCTATACGGTTCAGAAACTCCGGCCTAAACCTCAACTTAGCGGCGCCGGTCAGAATCTCACGAGCCTCCTGGTCTAGTTGCTGCTGTTTTTTCTCATCGATTGCACCGTCATATGCAAGGCGATTTTTCTTATATGCCTGCTCGCCCACCCCCACATTGCTGGTCATAATTATAATGGTATTTTTGAAGTTCACTACCCGTCCATGGCTGTCGGTGAGCCGTCCGTCGTCCATAATCTGTAACAAAATATTAAACACATCGGGGTGCGCCTTTTCAATTTCATCAAACAACACCACTGAGTAGGGCTTGCGCCGTACTTGTTCGGTAAGTTGTCCGCCGTCATCATGCCCCACATAGCCAGGTGGCGAGCCGATAATCTTGCTAACTGAATGTGATTCCATATACTCACTCATATCGAGGCGTATCATATGATTTTCATCATCAAAGAGCGCTTCGGCTAACGCTTTACTCAACTCGGTCTTACCCACTCCGGTCGGCCCTATAAACAGAAAGGTTCCAATCGGGCGGTTAGGGTCCTTAAGTCCGGCACGGGCACGCCTTATTGCCTTGCTGACCGCAATAACGGCATCCTCCTGCCCTATAACTCGGCGGTGGAGGATATCCTCCAACCCCAACAGTTTATCCTTTTCGGTAGCGGTGAGTTTGGTCACCGGAATATGCGTCCAGGCGCTCACAACTCGGGCAATATCATCAAAGCCGATAGTTATAGCATTGCTTTGTTTCTGCTCTTCAATCTGGTGCTTGAGGTCGTCCAATTCAGCGCTTACCTTGCCAATCTGGTCGCGGATGCCCGCCGCTTTCTCAAAGTTCTGAGCAATTACTGCCTCTTTTTTATCGCTCTCCAGACGGAAGAGCAAATCCTCTTTATCCCTGACCGGAGTCGAGGCAGACATGCCAGTGACCTTAGCACGGGAACTTGCCTCATCCACCAAGTCAATCGCCTTGTCCGGCAGACTGCGATCCATAATGTAGCGCTCACTCAGGGTAGCCGCTGCCTCAATCGCCTCATCGCTAATCTTTACTTTATGGAACGCCTCATATGAATCCCTCAGTCCTTTCAAAATGCTGATAGTCTGTTCTACACTAGGCGGATTGACCATAATCGGCTGAAAGCGTCGCTCCAGCGCTTTGTCTTTCTCTATAAATTTGCGATACTCATCGGTGGTGGTAGCCCCCACTGTCTGCAGTTCCCCACGAGCCAAATAGGGCTTGAGCATATCCGCCGGGTTGATTTCGCCCTTTTCGCCGCCAGCCTGAACTAAGGTGTGCAGTTCATCTATAAATACAATTATATTCCCCCGGGCAATTATGGTTTCCACCGCTTCCTTGAGTTTTTCCTCCATACTTCCACGATATTTGGTGCCAGCCATAAGAGAACCCAACTCCAGCGAATAGATAATCTTATCCTTTAATAAATCAGGCACTGAGCCCCTCACAATCGCCTGAGCCAGCCCCTCCACAACGGCACTTTTGCCCACTCCCGCCTCTCCGATGAGTACCGGGTTGTTCTTGGTCTTGCGGCACAGAATCTCAATAACCCGGGCAATCTCTTCCTCCCGCCCGATTATTGGGTCAATTTTGTTATCCTTGGCTTTCTGGGTCAAATCGGTGCCCATATCCAGCAATTTTTTAGGCAGCGAACTGCTCTTCTGCTCATCATCCTGCACCTCGGTTTCCAGCGGTTCATCATTGGATCTGCCCTCTCGCAACGCCTGAACGACATCCTCCCTCAGGGCGGCAATATTGAGTCTAAAACCACGGGATAGCATTGTCATAGCGATGCTGTCCGAACTGGTCAGCAGAGCAAGCAGAATATGCTCGGTGCCGATGAAGTCGTGCCCCAGATTGCCGGCAACCACCTGTGCTGTCCGCAACACCTCTTTGACCCGAGGAGTAAGTTCTATCTGGCTGAGATTTAAACTCTGCCCTTTTTCCACACTCTCATCAAAGAGTTGTAAAAAGGTATGTTGATTGACACCATACTTCGCTAACAGGCGACTGGAAAGGCACTCATCGGTGGATATTAAACCGAAGAGCAGGTGCTCCGTTCCGAGTTGGTCGTGCCCGCTGCGGGTAGCCAGTTCGCCAGCATTTTGTAGCGCATTTTGCACCAGACCAGTAAATCCATTATTTTGATACATATATATCTCCTTTTTCCACTTCCTCGC
>CAYIZA010000041.1:4734-5993 GCA_964367965.1 uncultured Christensenella sp.
GAAATCTCAATCGGTGCATAGAGTGTTGAATTCGGGGTGAAAATCATTTTGTGCGTTCCAACTTTGGTAACCGCAGTTTCCGGGTCTTCCCAACTCCACGCTCCCTCTACCTCCACCTCGCTCCACTCGCCGGTAGTTGCATTATAGAGATCAACAACCACGCTTGCTGTAGTTGAGTCAATCAGCGCATAAGTCAATGGAAAGCCATCCAGTGCCTTGTAGTAGGTTGGAGCCGTCTTCACCTCAAGTGCTACATCCAAAATCTCCGCCTCAAACCACAGGGTGGTATTTTTGAGACTGTAGGTTTCGCTAGTCAGTGACAGCACTAGTTTGAAGAATCCGGTGCCCGGCTCAGACATGGATTCGATGCCGTCTTCGCTCAGATAGAATCCAGCCTCCACTATGTTAAAGGTTCCAAGGTCGGCAATGGATCCCACATAGTTAGTTGTAAAAAGCCAGTCCGATTCTCCAAAGACAATTGCCGCCGCACCCGGCAGTACGCTGGTAGAGTCATATTCTTTGGTCACCTTAATTTCTTTACCCGAAACGGTCACTTCAGTCACAATGCTCCACTCCAGTTCCAAAGGCTCGATGCTGTCGTCCTCCCAGGTGTAGTTTTCGATATCCTTTAGTCCTATTTTAAATTGATATGTCCCCACTGCAGTCTGCTGAGTGTCTTCCAGCAACTCCATAGTTGCATCATCAAATCCCACCAGGCTCACACCTTGAGGGTTGCCGGTATAAACCGACTCATTTACTGTTGGTTTTTCCACTCTGTTGTATATGTCCACATAGACCTGGCAGGTTATTGGGTTGAAACTACGGTTTGAAGTGAATATTGCGTTGTAGTAGCCCGCACTTTCAACAACTTGTGTTTGATCCTCCCACGCCCAACTGCCATATAGTTCATTCAGCGATGGTGTGCCGCTAGGGACATTGGAATACAACGCCTTAACTATGCCATTCATTTCACATTCCGCAAGTGTAAGCCCTTTAGCAACCCTGTTGACAGTCGGAAAGGTGACATTCGCTGGCAAAATGTCTGCTTTGTCTATTCGTGCACTGTAGATAAGCACCGCCAAATCGCCTGCCAGTTTAAAGTGTTCACTGTTAAGGGTGTATCCTATCTTTATAAACTTCTCGCCCGCCTCCGGGTCGCCCGGAGAAGTGGCAGAGGATGAAGGGTATAGGTTTAAAGTACCAGAGGCTGAGCCCAGCGTTGCGCTGTAGCCAGCCACCACGGCAAAGGTGCCGTCGGT
>CAYIZA010000042.1:0-5438 GCA_964367965.1 uncultured Christensenella sp.
ATTTATGCTATGGTGCATATAATAAAGTAATTCTTAGTTACACTAAAAGTAATAATAAGTATATAATCTTAATAAAATAGTTATAAAATATGTATTTTAATTTTGGAGGAATTTATGACAAAAGAAAAAAAAGGATTTAAGGGGATCTCATTTTTTGTAATTATTATTGTGATGTTGCTAGGTGGACTTTTTGTAAGCAGCGCTAAACTAAATAAAGTGTTTGCATGGTATGATCCAGACCTTGACATCTCAACTTTGCAGCTAATTATTGACGCGGCGGAAAGTGGAGACACTATAACACTTAATGCGAATTATGGAAATTGCACTGACCAGGTTGAAAACGTTGTTCAAAATAAATTGCAGGCTATTCCCAGCGCTGAACTAAATATAAATAAGCCTTTGACCATAGATCTAAATGGTCATTATTTGTTTGCCATAACTATAAACATTTGTCCAGCAAATAGTACAGATGTAGTGGTTATTGAAAATAGTTTAGAATACGGATCAATAAACCAAAATTATGGTTATGATGCTTCCGTAGTTGATACTGGTACAATAAATGTTTTAAATGGCGAAGTGTCACTTAATAACCTAGAAGTGTATTCGCCCGCTAAAGATAGTAACGCAAAAACGATAGTTGTTTCTGCTGGGCACTTGACAATAAATGGAGGTAATTACTCTTCAAATGGTGATAGTGGCTCAGATGTCGTTTTCTCAAATGGTGGTAATGTTGTAATAAATGGAGCGACTTGCATTCATGAAAAAAACATATTACTTTACCCAACAGTAAGTGATACTGGTTATGCGCTTTCAGGTAATTCATCTAACATTTCTATTGTTTCTGGCTATTTTGAAACTATGGGAAATTATACTGCACTACATTTGGATAATGATATAGCAACGCAAGCTGCTGCTGATGCATTTTGCGATGCTAGCACTAATGCTTACGTTTCTAGATTTGAAAATGGCGGTAAAATTGTAGAATACTTTGGCGATGTATTTAGTAGTGATATCAATGTTGTTAACGTTGGTAGTACATATACTTAAACAAAAACAGTTGCAGGTGGAGATGAAGTGGCGATTTCTCACTCACTTGTCAATTTAAGTGCTAGCGCAACTTATAGTTGGTCATACAAAGAAAATGAACAGGCAACATTAGTTTCTCTTAATAAAACTGAGGATACTTATAAATTATATAAACCATCATCTTCAAATAATGGCATATACTTTATTGATATTGTAAATTACGATACAGAAAACAATCCAAGTAGTATTACATATATAATCAATCTTACAGTTTCTGAAGGACTTTTCCCTGTGTATTATAGCGCTGGAAGTTACGGCTCTGGAAGTATTGAAAGTGAAATAAAACATATGGATGTTGACCTAACTCTATCTAGTAGTGTTTTCACTCGTGAAGATTACGAGCAAACAGGTTGGTCACTTATAGATGGCGAACAGAAGGCTTACGACTTAGGTCAAAATTATATAAATAACGAGACGCTTGTTCTTTATCCTTTCTTTACACAAGTTACTTTCAATGTATCATTTGTTACTTTCGGCGGAACTATCATAGAGGACTGTAACTATGATGTAGGGGTCGGCGTAGAGTCACTACCTGAGCCAGTAAGGTACGGTTTTGATTTTGTAGGTTGGTTTGGATATAATGAAGAATCATACTATGATAAAGATGGTAATGTTTATATTAGTCTTGATAATGAAGCATTAAACGAAACTACAAGAATAACCTCAATTTCTATTACTGACACTGGGGATAAAGTGTTCAACGCGAAATGGGTCAGTTGGACAGAATATAATGTGTCTAATAATGGAACAAACTACACAGTTAATGGCAACTATTTTGGAGAAGATTATGATACGCTAAGTGAGATTATCTCAGCCATTCCAGATGAAAGCACTATAAACTTTATGGGTCAAACAGATGGCGATTTCCTTACTACCGACGAAAAAATACTTCTTTCTAGTAGAACGTTAACCTTAACTGGTAAACTTCAAAATAACTATATGGTAGAAGGTGGAGGTGAAACTCTATATATATCAGACAAATCAAATATCACTTTTAGAGATTTTTGTTATGACAAGACATACAACGAAAGTTATCAAATATATACTGTTGTTGTAAACGATGCAACACTTAATATCTATGGTGGACAAATAGGTGATCAGTATGATACATATGGAATAAGTTGTAATTTTTCAAATATCTACATATATGGCGGAACCATAAAGTTTTCTTGTTGGACCCTATGTCTTTATGGTGGATCAAATTTAACTATGCACTCAGATTATTCAAATACTATTATAGGTGATATTCATGCTTTCTCTGGTTCAAGTAATGTTGATATCGAAAAAACAAGTTACGACATAGAAGTTAATGAATTAGATTTCAGGAATGCAACTGCTGCAACTGTTACTGGCATTTCATTAACTGGAGTGTTATACGCAATACAGACTACACTTCCACAAAGTTTTGTATTTAACAATGTTGGTGGCTATTTCTGGGTTAACATGACTAATCAAAATGCAAACGCAACTTTCACTAATTGCAAACTATCAGACAACCAGTCATTTTTCTATAAAGTTATAGAACTAACCGCAGGAACAATTACACTTGATAGGTGCGAGATAAAACAAATTGTACCTAACAATGGTCAAAATTTAAGAAAGTTATTTAGCGTAGCTAGTGGCGCTTCTTTAATACTTAAAGACGAAATTACATTTGCTGGTAGACGATTCAATTCATTGAGTTATTATAAACTAACAAATGATGATAATAGTATTAACTATTATTTAGGTCACATTGAATCAGGTGTTAATTTAATAACATCATCTTACAATTTTGGTGAGGGTGTCAATCATACTGCTACAAATTTAAGTTATGGTTTTCCATACAGCATTACTTACGATTTAGCGGATGGAAGTAGTGAGGGTAATCCCACTACTTATAATGAAGCAGAGGAAATTACGTTAGTAAACCCAACAAAAGTAGGTTATACTTTTGCGGGCTGGACGGGAACTGAGTTATCAGAAGCAACAATAGCGGTAACAATTTTAGTTGGTTCAACTGGAAATAGAAGTTACACTGCAACTTGGGCACCAAATACTGATACAGCATACACTGTTAAACATTTTAAGCAAAATCTTGATGGTGGAACATACTTAGAAATAACTAGTGACACTGAAATTAAAGAGGGAACAACATTAGAAAACACGGCTGCGACTGTTAAGTCTTATACAGGATTTACTGCTTTACAAATAGCGCAACAAGTGATTGCTGCAGATGGAAGTACAGTTGTTGAGATTTTATATGTAAGAAATACTTATACGGTTACATATTATGAAAATAACGGCACTGAAATAGAGGACAATACTTACACTTATGGTATTGGTTTACTCCTTGCTACAAGTGAAGACATTTCAAGAACAGGCTACACTTTCCTTGGTTGGAGCGAAAGTAATGATGTTAATGATAATGATTATTTTGAAAGTATTGGTGTTGAAAACCTTGGTGATAAAGACTTTTATGCTAAATGGAGCGCTAACACATATAAGGTAACATTCAATTCTAACAGCGCAAGTCAAATAGAACAAAAGACAGTAACTTATGATTCAGTGGTTGGTAGCTTAGTAGCACCAAGCAAGATAGGTTATACTTTTGCTAATTGGCAATTTGATCAAACTACCACATCACTAGAAGATACAATGGTTTGGAGTTTTACTGAGGATAAGACGGTAGTTGCAGTTTGGACACCAAACGCTGATACAGAGTACATCGTTAAACATTACAAGCAAAACCTTGTCGGTGATACTTACGCGGAAGCAACGACTGATGCTGAAACTAAGGAAGGAACGACGGGAGGAGATACAGTTGCAACCGCTAAATCTTATACAGGATTTACTGCTTTACAAATAACGCAACAAGTGATTGCTGCAGATGGAAGCACAGTTGTTAATGTGTACTATGATAGAAACATATTCACAATTACTTGGAAGAATGGTGATGATGAAATTATCAAAACTGATACTTCTGTTAGATATGGAGCAACTCCTATTTATAACGGAGCAACTCCAATTAAGAGTGCAGCCTCTACGTGTTATTACGTATTTGATAACACTTGGACTCCTTCAATTGCTAACGTTTGTGCAAATGCAACATATACTGCTAATTTCACACAGAAACTAATAAATATTACATCTTCAAGTAGCGATCCAACTGATGAAAATGCAAACATTGTTGATGGAACAATTGACATTGTTGATGGCGTTGAAGATAATGTGGTGTTTGTAATTAAAGTTATAGAAGCAGATAGTGTAAATGATAGACTAGATCTTCCAGATGAAAAACAAACTGTAAAATCTTACAACTGTAAACTCTTTAAAGATAATGTTGAGTATGTTAATTATTCTGGAATTATGACAATTAAATTTGCTGTACCGGTTGAAATGGACGGGAAAGAAAATATCAAGATTGTAATTTGGGACAACGCTACAGAAACATCTGTAATAAAGAATTTTACAGTTGAAAATAATTATTTAGTGTTTGAAACAGACTCTCTTGGCGACTTTATACTCGTTGCTGACTACGATTATGTTAATCTTTGGTGGTTAGTAATTGTCCTTGGTGCGTTAATTCTACTTGAAGCCGCTGCTGGAACGATACTTACACTTAAAAGTAGGAAAAGACAACAGAAACAAGTAAATAAGTTAAATTCTTATAGTATCGTTGCTTTACTACTAATTACTAAAACTATTCCTTTTAGTGCGGTTGTTGTTATAGTGTTTGAAGCCCTTGCTGTTGCCGCTATTGCAGGTTGGATTGTAATCCTTTGTTTAAAAGGAAGAAAAGGCGAGATAAAAGAGCAAACGTTACAACTTAAAGACATAGTTGAACTAACTGCAAAGACTGCGGATAACAAGGTTTTAGTTACTAAAACAACTATTGCTGACTATTTAACAAACAAATATGGGAGTGATGTGTTAGTTAATAGAAAAGCGAATTACACAAAGACTAATTTGCCACTTTCAGACAATCACTACACTACTCGTGGCGTGAAAACTGATGGCAAGATAGGTAATGTGTGCTTTGTATATGTTTACGAGCTTATTGATAATAAAGTTTTCTTACTTGTTAAAACGAATAAAAAACATATTAGAAAGATTAGAAGGAAGCATAAGAACACTGTGCGCTCAGCATTCCCTAAATCTGGTGAATGGTACTCAGTTGTAATAGATGAGTCTTTTAAAAATCAACAAGAAGTTTTTGACATTTTAGATAAGGCAAAAACAATTATAGAAAACACAAAAGTGAAAGTGCAAAAGCCTAAGGTAAGCACTAAACAAAAAAAGAAAAAACAGGCTAATGTTGAAAAAGAAAAAGTTATAGAGGTTATTAAAAAAGAAAAGGTTCAAGACAATAT
>CAYIZA010000043.1:0-5121 GCA_964367965.1 uncultured Christensenella sp.
TTTTTATGTTTTTTGCTGCAAAACCAGCGTTTTTTACAACTTTTACCTGCCAAAAGAATATAAGCAGGGCAATTGTCTTTTAAAAACAAACCTTTGACTTTTTCCAAAAAACACAAATAGGGTAATTGCCTTTTAAAAACCCTTGAATTTTCCCAAAAACACGAGCAGGGTGATTATTTTTTAACCCTTAAGCCTAGGCTGTCTGTTTCAGATAATCCTCAATACATTCCTGAAGTTCGCCGTTCATAAAGCCCTGGGTGTCGCTGGTCTCCCAGTTAGTGCGGTGGTCTTTCACCATATTATACGGGTGAAAAACATAACTTCGTATCTGGCTGCCCCACTCAATTTTCTTCATGGTGCCCTGAATTTTACTCAGTGCCTGCTGTTGCTTTTCTTCCTCTCTCTGAGCCAGTTTAGACCGCAGTACCGCCATTGCGTTTTCCCGGTTTTGAATCTGGCTGCGCTGATTCTGGCACTGCACTACAATGCCGGTCGGAATATGTCTTATCCGTACCGCACTGTCGGTAGTGTTGACCCCCTGTCCGCCGCAACCGCCGCTGTGAAAGGTGTCAATTTTGAGATCCTCCTGCCTGATTTCAATCCCGGTGTCTTTTTTAATCTCCGGCATAACCTCCACCGAGGCAAAACTGGTGTGCCGGCGTGCGTTGCTGTCAAAGGGCGAAATTCGTACCAGACGATGCACTCCTTTTTCCGCCTTGAGGTAGCCATAGACATTTTCGCCTTCCACTCTCAGAGTGGCACCCTTAATGCCGGCAGTGTCGCCCTCGGTGAGGTCGAGAACCTCATATGTCCAGCCTCTCTTCTGGATATAGCGTTGATACATACGCAGCAGCATATCTGTCCAGTCCTGTGCCTCGGTGCCGCCGGCTCCTGCTTGTATGGTTAAAATAGCACCCAGATTGTCATACTTGCCTTTTAGCAGCCCTTCCAACCTGAGACTCTCCGCCTGTTTTGCAAGTTTTTTGAGAGCCGGTTCCAAATCCTCCAGAATAGACTGATCCTGCTCAGTTGCCTCATCAGCCAAAAACTCGATATTTTGTAACTGAGTCTGCAGTCCGGTCACACTGCTGAGTTTACGCTCCAGAGCGGCAAGTGCCTTGCCCGTTCTCTCCACTTCGCCCAAGTTGGTGTAGAAATCTGGTGCGCTCTGAACTTGCTCCAGTTCCGATTTCTTTGCTAGCAATTTCTCCACTGAAAAAAGTGACTGCACCAATGCAACCACTTCGCTGACTCTTGATATTTCCTCTTTGAGTTGATCCAGTGTCATAATTCTACTTCCCACAACAGTTTTTGTATTTCTTTCCACTGCCACACGGGCAAGGGTCGTTGCGCCCTGCCGTCTTGTGACTCACCGCAGGCCCACGCTGTACCGGCTCCGGCTTTCCTCCCACCTTTTCAGTGGTCGCTACCGTCTCCATAGGAGTTGGTGCCGGCCTTGGCGCTATGGTAGGTTTTTGCAGATGCAGCAGCAGAGTTGAAACCTTTTCCCGAATGTTCTGAATCATCTGGTCGAACATCTCAAAACCCTCCCGCTTATAGGCGAGAACGGGGTCCTGGCGTCCAAAACTCTGAGCCCCGATTTCGTGACGGAGAGTAGTCATAGCATCAATATGTTCCATCCATGAACGGTCCACAACATCCAGTAATATAGCCCTTTCAACAATGTCAAAACTGATGCCGGCTTCGGTGACCTCTTTTGCCTTTTTTTCATACTGCTCACAGACCTTGTCTAGTACCAGTTCGGCAAGTTCGTTCGGAGATATATCCTCCAGCATATTCGCATCCACAAAGTTGGAGCCTTTAGCAAACAGTTTGTCTTCCAGGTGGTGATTTATTTCGGCTATGTCCCACTCGTGGCTAGGCTTGTCCACATCCACACTTTTAGTGATAGCGTTGTTGACCATATCGGGAAACATATCCAGCACTTCCTGGTGAACATTGACACCGTCAAGGATTCGGTTGCGCTGATCGTATATAATGGTTCGCTGCTTGTTGACCACATCGTCGTACTGGATGAGGTGACGGCGGATGCTGTAATTGTTCGCCTCCACCCTTTTTTGTGCCATTTCAATCTGACGGGAAAGCATCTTCATCTGGAAAGGAGTCTCCGCATCTATACGGAAAAAGTTCGCCACCCGTTTGAGGCGGTCACCACCAAACAGACGGAGTAAATCATCCTCCATACTAATATAGAAAACGCTGCAGCCGGGGTCGCCCTGTCGTCCAGAACGACCACGAAGTTGGTTATCTATTCGCCTGCTCTCGTGGCGCTCGGTACCTATAATCTGCAGTCCGCCTGCCTCAACAACTCTCTTTTTATCAGCATCGGTCTGAGTTTTTATCTCCTCGAAAAGGCGCTCATAGTCCGCCTTGGCTCGCTGTGTTTCCTCGGTCATTGCCGGCAGAAAGGAGGTCGCTTGCTCAATTTGTGCGCGGGTATATCCTTTGGATGCCATTTTGATTTTTACCAGTGAGCCGGGGTTTCCTCCCAATAATATGTCGGTACCACGACCTGCCATATTGGTGGCAATGGTCACAGCGCCGAAACGCCCTGCCTGGGCGATGATTTCACCCTCCTGGGCGTGGTGTTTTGCGTTAAGTACGCTATGCGGAATCTTCTTTTTCTTGAGCATATCGCTCAACTCTTCACTCTTCTCAATGGTGATAGTACCCACCAGCACAGGCTGCCCTCGCTCGTGGCACTCTGCAATACGCTCCACTACTGCAGCCAGTTTGGCATCGGTGGTGGTATAGATTACATCGGGTTCATCACTGCGTCTGTTTGGCAAGTTGGACGGAATAGTGACAATATCCAGACCATAGATTTTATTAAACTCGCCCTCTTCGGTCTTAGCAGTTCCGGTCATACCACTCAACTTTTTATACAGACGGAAGAAGTTCTGGAGCGTAATAGTGGCAACGGTGAGGTTTTCGTCTTTAATTTCTACCCCTTCCTTTGCCTCAATCGCCTGGTGCAGTCCGTTAGAGTAGCGCCTGCCGTCCATAACTCGTCCGGTAAACTCATCTACCAGCAGCACCTGTCCGTCCCGGACAATATAGTTACTGTCTCTTTTCATAATGAAGTTAGCACGCAGGGCGTTCATAATATGCTGATGCAACTCAATGGAGTTTATCTCGGTAAGGCTATCCACGCCGAAATAGCGTTCTGCTTTCTCAGTACCCAACTCATTGAGGTGAATCGCTTTCTTTTCTTCATCCACCAGATAATCTTCATCCCGACGCAAGGTGCGGATAAAGCGTTGTGCCTTGTGGTATTTATCACTACTCTTAAAGCCTTTGCCACTGATTATAAGCGGGGTTCGGGCTTCGTCGATGAGTATGCTGTCCACCTCGTCAATTATAGCAAAGTTGTAGCCCCGTGCCATTCGCTGCTCCGCTTTTATAACCATATTATCACGCATATAGTCAAAGCCCAACTCGTGGCTGGTGCAGTAGGTTATATCACAACTGTATGCCGCTCTTTTTTCATCCGGCGACATATTAGACCTCAGACAACTGACAGTAAGTCCTAAAAACTGATGCACCTTGCCCATCCATTCTGCATCCCGGCTTGCTAGGTACTCGTTGACAGTAACTATATGCACACCCTTGCCTGTAAGGGCATTGAGAAAGGATGGCAGCACTGCCACAAAGGTTTTTCCCTCACCGGTGTACATCTCGGAAATACGCCCTTGGTGCAGCACAATTCCACCCAAAAGTTGTACATGAAAGTGCTTCATATTAAGCACCCGGCTGCTCGCTTCCCGTACCAGCGCAAAGGCATCACAGAGGATGTCATCCAGCGACTCGCCGTCGGCAAGACGCTTTTTCAGCACTGCGGTCTGGCTCTGCAACCCCGGGTTGTCCATACCCTGATACTTAGGTTCCAGCGCCTCTATCTGAGTGGCTATTTTGTCCAGTTTCTTCAGGCTACGCTTATTATCTGATGCGAAAAATCCTAACATATATCAAAACTCCAAGAATATTTTTATTAATTATATAATAAAACGGCTAAAAAAGAAAGAGTATTCGTGAAAGTTTTTGTCTTTTTTAGGTTTTTACTCCTTTTTTACCGCCAGAACCTTTAACTTAGTGCATGCCACACACAATACCAACACCTGTGCGGCGCCTGCCTTTTTCAAAACGGTAGCGCAGGCGTTGGCGGTGGCTCCGCTGGTCAGCACATCGTCTATCAGCAGCACTTTTTTACCCTCAAAGAACTGGAAATCCCGAATTTTAAAACTGCGCCGCAGATTTTCCTGCCGCTCTTTAAAACCCAGCCGTGCCTGCTGTTTGGTGTCCACAACCTTTATCAGGTTGTCAACGCAGAGTTCTATTTTAGTGTGGGAAACAAACTCCCTCGCCAACAGTTCGGACTGGTTATAACCTCTCCACCGCTGTCTCTTCTTGCTCAGCGGAACGGGTATCGCCACATCCACCTCCCAACTCAGAGTCTCAAACTTTTTCGCCAACAGAAAACCCAGGGTGCGGCTTATATAGGGCTGATTGCGAAACTTCAGCCCGTATATCAGATTTCGTACTGCATTTTCATATAGAAAGACAATGCGTGCCTGGTCGAACTCTCTTTTGTGAGTTTTACAGTTGATGCAGACCTGGTCGGGATACGGCATAGCATTGCCGCAGATTTTGCAGCATTTGGTATCGCTTATTTTGGAGAGTTTTTCCAGACATTCACTGCAAAATTCCTCCTCCTGAACCTGAGGTAAATCCCTGCCGCAGATAAGGCATTTTATTCCGGGAGGGAAGACAAGCCTGTCACCTTTATGCCGGAGGAGAGCAAAACTTGCAGCCAGGCGAGACCATAAACCAATGTTCTTTTCTTCCCGCAGTTTGACCTTCATTTCAGCAACTCCAGACTTTCATTCTGCTTTCTCAAAAAAGTTGAAAGAGTGCTATATCGAGTGGCGGTGTAGTTGTTTTGCACCATCATTTTAAGGTGGAATTTCTGCCCGACCAGCACCACCATCTTTTTGGCACGAGTGACACCGGTATACAGCAGATTGCGGGTTAAAATCTGCGGTGCACCACCGATAATCGGCATAATGACCACATCAAACTCACTGCCCTGGCTCTTGTGTA
>CAYIZA010000044.1:0-4136 GCA_964367965.1 uncultured Christensenella sp.
AGACGCGCTAGGTTCAGGTCCTAGTGAACGCTGAGTTCATGGGGGTTCGAGTCCCTTCTTGGACACCATATAAAGAAAAATGCCTTCCCTTTTTGAGGAGGGCATTTTCATTTGCAATGAGATTTTCCCTTGCACAAAAAATCAGGCATATGGGAAATGGAATCCAGTAACTTTTGAACAACTTCTTTAAGCAACTTCTCTGCCCTGATTTCTATCTGGAGCAAAATCAATTCAGCAATCAAATATTAAATCAAAAACAATAGTCCTAGGGCTATTGTTTTTGATAATGCGGGCGATTGAATCCGGAAAGTTTTTGCTTTATAAAATATTAGACTGTTTATAAAAATATTACACTGAATTATGGACAAGTACCAAATAAAATCTATTTTTCCTCACAGACTAAGCGGGAGGAGAATAGGATGAGTATTGGTTTTGTATCGATTATTGTAAACCGGCAGGACATAAAAATGCGTTCCTGTATTTTGAAAAATGCCACCCCGGCAAACCTGATGCTGCTTATTCAGCATAACCTGGATACTCTGGATAGAGCATTGCAATGGAACTTTGAAAACGATATCAAGTTGTTCCGGCTAAGTTCGGAAATTATACCCTTTGGCTCCCACCCCGTTAATAATATACCTTGGTGGAGCCTTTTTAGAACCCAACTTCTGGCACTGGGCGAAAAGGCAAAGCGGTTCGGCATACGGCTGTCCTTTCATCCGGGACAGTATACTACACTCGCCTCTCCGAACGCCGAGGTGGTCGCCCGGGCAGAGCGAGATTTGAAGTATCACGCCACCTTTCTGGATGCTATGGGGCTGGACTTTTCCAGCAAGATGATTCTGCATATCGGCAGCAGTTATGGCGATAAACCAGAGACTATGCGGCGCTTTATAAAGAACTTTAAACGGCAACCCAGAAGTGTAAAAAAACGGCTGGTGCTGGAAAACGATGAACTGCATTTCAATGTGGAAGAGGTGCTAAAAATAGCCCGTTTCACCCGATCCCCGGTGGTGTTTGATATACTTCATCACCAGATTAACCCCTCTGGCAAACTGAGCGCACTCGACGCCGTAATCCGTTGCCGGAAGAGTTGGCGCCGGGGCGACGGTATACAAAAAATCCACTACTCCCAACAGGCTGTAGGCAAGCGAACCGGCTCACATTCAGACACTATTGCAGTGCCGCAGTTTCTGGATTTTTATAAGATACTGCCGCAGCCTATAGATATTATGCTGGAGGTCAAAGACAAAAGCCTCTCCGCTCTAAAATGTATCAATGCAGTGAAAAATCTAAAGGAGTAGTACCGGCGTTTTTTAGAATATCGGTATTCTTATCTTCCTCGGTTTTTAATGTCTGTTTATTGCTGTTCCTGATTGAAATAATAGCGACACCATATCGGATTTTTCCGCACACTCTCTCTCCGCAGATAAAAGAAGCGCTCTCTTAAAAACCTTTTTTCTCACTCCCTTTTTATTTGTTTTTTGTGAACTTTATGCTATAATTTTTACGAAGAGGTGAAAATGTATGAATAAATTTGGTTGCAGAATTTTCCAAAATGTAATGAGGGTGGCAATGTATTGCATGCCGTGGCGTGAGCCAAAAGTCTTTACGGGCGAAAATGCGGTGAATGAAATCCCAGAGATTTTCCTCGCCAAAAACATAAATTCCGTCATCCTGATTACCGACCGTGGAGTTATGGAGCATGGACTTTGCCAGTCCACTCTGGACGCACTCAAGGCGGCTAAAATCAAGTGTGCGGTATTCGATAAGACGGTGGCAAATCCCAGCATAGACAATATTGAAGAGGCTCTAAAGTTGTTCCACAAACACCACTGCCAGGGCATTATCGCCATAGGCGGAGGCTCGCCGATGGACTGTGCTAAGGGCGTAGGCGCAAGGGTTGCAAGACCTAAGAAGACTATTTCGCAGATGCGTGGACTGCTCAAGGTGGGACGGAATATGCCTACCTTTGTAGCCGTTCCTACCACCGCTGGAACCGGCAGCGAAACCACGGTCGCCGCTATAATAACCGATAGCAAAACCAAAGAGAAATATGCTGTCAATGACCCTCACCTAGTTCCACACTTCGCAATTCTGGACCCGCTGCTGACCCTCTCTCTCCCTCCGGCACTCACCGCCACAACCGGGATGGATGCGCTCACCCACGCTGTGGAGGCGTATATTGGGAAAAGCCCCACCAAAAAGACCAACCGAAACGCCGAGGAGGCAGTACAAATCATCTTTAAATATCTGCCCAAAGCAGTTAAAGATGGTACGGATATAGAGGCTCGCTCGCAGATGCAACGGGCTTCTTTTGCCGCCGGCTTGGCGTTCACCCGTGCCTATGTGGGCAATGTGCATTCCATTGCGCACACTTTGGGAGGACAATATGGCGTGCCTCACGGACTGGCAAATGCTGTAATTCTGCCCTATGTCCTGGAGTACTACGGCGCCAGTATATACAAAAAAATCGCCCGGCTTTGCAGAAAAGCAGGACTGTTTGAGGACACTCTTTCACCTAAAGAATACACCGAAAAGTTTATTGCTCACCTGAAAAAATTGAATAAACAATTTGGCATCGGCACCAAAATCAAAGAACTTAAAGAGGAGGATATCCCGACCCTCGCCCAGCGAGCCATCCGGGAATCCAATCCGCTCTACCCGGTTCCGGTGATATTTAACCTGGATGACTTTATAAAAATCTTTCGGCAGTTGCTGGTCTAAGCAGGTCTCATCATAAATGGAAGTAGCCAATTTCATAAGAATCTTTTGGCGGTTGCTAGCCCAACCCGTTCTGCGCATAATCAATGACTGTTGATTTGGCGAGCATTTGACAGTTGCTGGCTTGACTCTTTTAGTACATTGAAACAGTTTGTTTTATTGTCTTTCGGCAGTTGCTGGTCTGGATATGTAAAAAACCAGGGTAAACACAGGAAAAAACAGAAACGGATTAAATATCCGTCATTTGTGGCTGAATTTAGTGCGGAAAATGTCAACCTCCGACCTAAAGAGAGTCTCCATTAAAGATGTGTTATGGTACAAAAAAAGAGCCGTGCTGGCTCTTTTAATTAGTGAAATTACAGGCTATACATTGATTCCAAAAAATCTTTTGATTCCAATTTGCGGTTGGAACAGGTGGCACTAGCCTATACATCTATTCCAAAAAATCTTTTGATTTCAATCTTTGCGGTTTCCTCGCTGTCCGACCCATGTATCAGGTTCTCACGGTCGTTGCAAGCATAATCGCCACGGATAGTGCCCGCAGGGGCTTCCAGGTATTTTGTGGGACCCATAAAATTACGCATGCCCTGCACCACATTTTCGCCTTCAACAATCATTCCGAGAACGGGTCCGCTAAGCATATACTTCTCGACATCCGGATAAAAGGGTTTCGCCGCTATGTGCGCATAGTGTTCAGCAAGCACTTTCTTGTCCAACATAAACATCTTCATAGCAGAAATTATAAAGCCTTTGCGCTCAATTTTGCCGACGATTTCGCCGATAAGTCCACGCTTGATAGCATCAGGCTTTAACATTATGTAGGTCTTCGCCATTTTTTCATTCTCCTCAATTTTTATTATTTAATGTTAGCATAATTCGCCGCATTTTTCAACTGTTTTAGCACATTTTCCCGCAGTTTTATCGCTGGTGTGAAAAATAATGTAATTTTGGAACAGTATGCGCTTAAATTTTGGATTGCATTAAATTGACCGCTGAAAATAAAGTGAAACTTTCAGGCTGAACGGCTCAGTATTAGCAACTCGCTTTTATTTTATAGCCAGGCTTTGTGCCGTAACTTTTTGTTAGAATATCACCTTGACTTTGCCGCTTTAAGGGTGCCCTCCAGTGAGTCCGAGGCAACGAGAGTTTACTCTTGATTGCGAGACGAGCGACAGCCCCAACCTTAAAATCAGGCAAGTCTCCATATAATCTAGAGGTTTTTTAATCCACTGATTCTATACTTAAGGTTGAAGGCAAGCGAGTGGGGAGAGTGGGTGCTTGCACACAATTGACTAACGAGCGACAGCCCCAACCTTAAAATCAGGCGCAAAGCGCCACACAAACTGGAGGTTTTTAAAATCCACTGATTCTATACTTAAGGTTGAAGGCAAGCGAGTGGGGAGAGTGGGTGC
>CAYIZA010000044.1:4236-4877 GCA_964367965.1 uncultured Christensenella sp.
AGCGACAGCCCCAACCTTAAAATCAGGCGCAAAGCGCCACACAAACTGGAGGTTTGTGTAAAAATTTAATGAATTTTTGATTTTAAGGTTGACAACACAACTCTTTTCTGCTAGAATTACACAGTAACTTCACACACAGTATCCTCACACATGCGGGCGTAGCATAATGGTAATGCTCCAGCCTTCCAAGCTGGTCACGTGAGTTCGATTCTCATCGCCCGCTCCAGTCCCTTGGAAAGAGGGCAGACCAAATTATGAGCGCCTGTAGCTCAACTGGATAGAGCAACGCCCTTCTAAGGCGTAGGTCGGGGGTTCGAGTCCCTCCAGGCGTGCCAGGTCTGGAGGCAAAGCAATCTTGGTGGATATAGCTTAGTCGGTAGAGCGCCAGGTTGTGGCCCTGGAGGTCGTGGGTTCGAGCCCCACTATTCACCCCACTTTTATTCTGCGACCATTGTCTGTTATAGCCTTGAATATGCCGAAAGCCCACTGCAGATAATCAATCGCCCACCCGGACCAAATTGCCTTCAGTTTTGCGAAGCACTCCTGACGGAGTCAGAGTCATCGACTCAAAGCCAATGGCACAATTCAAATTCATAGGCACCGTAGGGGTGTCGCCAAGCGGTAAGGCACTTGATAAATCG
>CAYIZA010000045.1:0-4814 GCA_964367965.1 uncultured Christensenella sp.
GGATAAATAGGGTAAGCAATCAAATAAAAGTCTATATATATAAAATCAAAAAGCAATTAGTAAAGTTGAATCTAATTGATAAAACTAAAATTGTTGCGCAAGGAAGTAGCGACTTTATAAATTTACAGGGTGCGTTAAAACAGACTTTTATAAATGTTGTTAATTTTGACGAAAGGAAATTTTTACATAAAATAGAGTGTCCAACGCTTTTGATATGGGGAAATAGAGATGAGCAGTGCCCCATAAAAATTGCGAAAATATTAAAACGAAGGATAAAGGATAGTGGTCTTGTAGTATTAAAAGGTGGGCACTTTGTATACTGCGAGCAATTTGACACTGTGTTACATGTAGTGAAAGAGTTTTTATAGAGGGAGAAATTATGGAATTTTTTACAAATATAGATGCACACTTTTATATAGCGATTGCCATTTCAATAGCAAACGCAACTTTGCTTTGCTTTGTTGGTTACAAATTTCTTCAAATAATTCAATTAAGTGATTATAAAATGAGTGGTTACTTTGATTGGATTAAAGATACCAAGGCAAACTATATAAACAGAGTGCTTTCACTTTCTGCCTTATCAATTGCGGGAGTTCTTGTAACTAACGCAGTGTTTGATGCGTATACATCAAATAAATATCTATCTTACCTTGGACTTATTTTCTACTTTTACTTTTGTGTTGTTTTCATTAAAAATCTATATGACGCTCCTAAAAAGAAGCCGCTTAAAAATACTAGAAGAATGAACAGATTGACAGTGTGCGTATTTGTTCTAGTAACAGTTGTTACTTTTGGAATTGTTGCTCTTTCAACAGAATACCTAACACTACTTCGTTTTGGAATAGTTGTTGTAACTCCACTACTTCTAATTTTAATTATTCCAATCGCATACTACATTACTTATCCAATTGAACAAACGATCAAAAATTACTATATTATTAAAGCAAAGAAGACTTTACAAAAAATGCCCGATCTAATTAAGATTGGAATAACAGGCAGCTACGGAAAAACCTCTTGTAAGTATATGTTAAACACAATGCTTTCAAATAAATACTCTGTTTGTATGAGTCCATATAGTTTTAACACACCTATGGGACTTACAAAAGTTGTAAATAACTACCTTGAACCTTACAATGAAGTATTAATTGCTGAAATGGGTGCAACAAATGTGAATGATATCAAGTATCTATGCAGTTTTATTGAACCTAAGTATGGAATTTTAACTGCAGTTTCAAAACAGCATTTATCTTCATTTAAAACAGTTGAAAACATTAAAAAGACTAAGTATGAACTTGTAGAGTGTGTGGCTAGTAAAAACGGCTTTATGGTGTTCAATGGGGAAAACGCAGGTAGTTTAGAGTTGTATGAAAAAGCAACGTGTGATAAAACATTTACCTCACTAACAGATGAAAAAGCAAATGTTTATGTTAGAAATATTTCATTAAGTTCTATCGGTACAACTTTCACTCTATTTGCAAACGGCGAAAGCAGAGAATGTAAAACTAATCTTGTTGGAAAGCATAACATTGAAGACATTATTATGTGCGTGAGTTTGGCATTAAAACTAGGCGTACTTCTTGATGATATAGTAAAATCAATTTCAGAACTACATGCAATTCCACACAGACTTGAAATTTTAAGAAAAGGCAGTATGACCGTGCTTGATGACACCTTTAATGCAAGTATTGAGGGCTCAAAATGCGCACTTGAAACGCTATCACTCTTTAAGGGCAGAAAGGTAATTTTCACGCCTGGACTAATTGAACTTGGCAGTGATGAAAAGCAGGCAAACATTGACTTTGGTAAAAACATAGCAAGTGTTTGCGATATTGCAGTTATTATAAATAAAGTTAACAGCGAGAGTTTAAAAGAAGGAATGCTTGCTGGCGGAATGAAAGAAGAGAGTATATTATTTACTGAAACCATGAAGCACGCAACAGTAATGATGAAAGATGTTTTGGGAAGTGACGATATTGTATTGTTTGAAAACGACTTGCCAGACAATTATACTTAATGCACAATTTTAGCGTAATTATCATATAAAAGCACATACCTAATAGGAGTGTGTTTTTTTATGAATAAAATGAATGTAGCGGTGTTTTTTGGCGGACAAAGTACAGAACATGATATTTCCATTCTATCTGCGAACCAAGCGTTAAATGTAATTAGTAAAGATAAGTACAATGTTTTTCCGATTTACGTTGCAAGAGATGGTAAGTGGTATTTCAGCCAGTTATTATATGATGTTGCTTTGTTTAAAAACTTTGATAGCAAAAAACACAAGCGAGTATTTTTAAAGTTTGGTGAAAAAACACTTTACAGCAGCGGCATAATAGGTAGAAAGTTATGTGAGATAGATTGCGCACTAGTTGTTATGCATGGTGCGGGTGGAGAAGATGGCTGCCTGCAAGGTGCACTTGAACTTTGTAATATTCCATATACGAGTGGAAGCGTTTTAAGTCTTGCTAGCACACTTGATAAAAGACAGATGAAAGCAGTCTTTAAAGCGAAAGGTTTTCCGATTGTTGAACATAGAGAATTAACGCAAAACTACGATAAAGAAATGCTAGAGAGTTTACCTTACCCCGTTGTTGTAAAACCGAATAGCCTCGGAAGCAGTATTGCAATAGCGTTTTGCACTAGCAAGGAAGAGACAGAAAAAGCAATTGATTTTGCACTCAAGTTTGATAGTTTGGTGCTAGTAGAAAATGCAATTACAAATCTAACTGAATACAATTGTGCTGCGCTTGGCTATAAAAATAAAGTGATGCATTCACAAATTGAGCAGCCGTTAACTGAACATGATATTCTATCTTTTGAAGATAAATACACTTCCAAACAAAAACAGAAAGGAATTGCAAATACTAAAAGGCTGTTGCCAGCAATGATAAGTAAAAAATTAGTAAAAGAAATAACTGACCTTACAGAAGAGGCTTTTAAGGCGTTTGATTGTTGCGGGATAGTAAGGTGTGATTTCCTATACGATGGTGAAAAACTTTACATAAATGAAATCAACAGCATACCCGGCTCACTAGCTTTCTATTTGTTTAATAAAAAATTTACTTTGCTTATTGATAATCTTATTGAATGTGCTTTTCTAAAACAGAAAGAGAAAGATAGAATCATTCGCACGTTTGATAGTAGTGTGCTTAAATAATCTATTTTTGCCTTAATTAGTCAAACTAAAATTTTATTAGTTCTATTTTAAAATTCACCCTCATATAATATGTTAGCGGCATATCGCAATATAATAAGGGAGTGAATTTTATGTTTAAGAAAAAAATTGGACTAGCCATGGCGTTGATCTTAGTAGGAGTGATGCTAAGCGGCTGTTTTGGAGGAAGAACGGCATGGGTGGACACCTCGGTTACCAAAGTGACGGGAATAACAGTAAATGCTGACAAAGAAGTAAAAACTAAAGCCTTTGTTCAGGGTACTGATAGTGAAGTGCGTGTTCAAAAGTTTGGAGAATTGGGGAGCATTTCACTTATAAATGTTAAAATAATGGGAACAGTTGTTAAAAGCAGTGCAAACAATGTAGTTACACCAATTACAGTTGATGGCGAATCCTCGCATGTAACAATGGTAGATGAAAGCGTAACATACTACACTGACTACATTAAACTCAAAATTAAACTGCCAGAAAACGCCACAAAAATAGATACGCTAGATGGTGATGGAGCAGTTGCTATTGATATGACTGAAAGCGTTGAAGATGGCTACTATGAAACTAAATTGGAATGGTTGAAAGTTGATGTTAGCAAGGAAAATTATACGATTGCTGGCGATGCTACAACGAAAGATGAATATTACTATTTTGGTTTTAAAGATGACGATGGCGATCTAGTAAAGGATTATTTTGTGTGCATACTATATGAAGTAACATTTTCTTAATTAAAAAAGCAAGTCACAAGTTGACTTGTTTTTTCTTTTGAATATACTTAATAAAGTACATTGTTTACAAAGGAGAAAAAATGAGAGTTTGTTGTCTAGCTAGTGGAAGCGGTGGTAATTTGACATATATAGAAAGTGATAATACTAAAATACTTATAGACTGCGGACTTACTCTTTGCGAAGTTGAAAAAAGACTTAATCAAATTGATGTTTCTCCTTCTGAGATTTCTGCTATTTTAATAACTCATGAGCATAAAGACCACATTGCTGGTGTTTCAGCATTTGTAAAAAAATATGGAACAAAAGTGTTTGCGCATGTTGAAGGCTGGCCAGCGATTGATTGCAAAACTAAAATAAACGATAAATATAAAGTCGCATTTTATGATAACGATTTTTATATTGAAGATTTAACCGTTTGCCCATTCAGGCTTTCACATGATTCCTTATTTTGTGTTGGGTATGTGATATACAATTGTGGAAATAAAGTGTCAATTGCAACTGATACTGGCTACCTTCCTGAGGCGGCAAAGGATTGTATGGCGAAGAGTGATCTAATTATCATTGAAAGTAACCATGATGAGCAAATGCTACTATCAAATCCTACATACACAATCTACCTTAAAAAGAGAATTTTGTCAAAGAAAGGGCATCTAAGCAATAACGCCTGCGCTTCTGCAATCTATGACTTAGTCCATATGGGAACTAAACAATTTGTCCTTGCCCATTTGAGTGAAAAAAACAACACTCCACTTATTGCCTACACTTCCGTGTGTGAAGGTTTAAAGTCACGCGGTGTGATTGAAGGTAAACATTTGTTTATTGATGTCGCATTTCAAGATAAAGTGGGAACGATGTTCGTTATAAAATAAAAATGTGAAAAATATTTTGACTATTATACTCTAAATTGCTAAACTTATAGT
>CAYIZA010000046.1:0-4704 GCA_964367965.1 uncultured Christensenella sp.
CACCCGCCTGGCGCCGCCGCTTTATGTTTTGCTATATAAAAAAAGAGCATTGTTATGCTCTTTTGTTTGCTTTTGGTTCAATTTTTACCTTGCCGCCCATGTAGGGTCGCAACACTTCGGGAATATTTACACTGCCGTCAGCGTTGAGGTTGTTTTCCACAAATCCTATGAGTGCACGGGGCGGAGTGATTGCAGTGTTATTCAGGGTGTGCGCAAAGATATTGCCATTGTCTGTCTTTAAGCGAATACCCAGTCGGCGCGCTTGTGCATCGGTCATATTACTGCAACTGCCCACCTCAAAATATTTCTTCTGCCGAGGGCTCCACGCTTCCACATCCACACTCTTGTGCTTGAGGTCGGCGAGGTCGCCTGAGCAACACTCCAGCGTTCGCACCGGTATATTCAAACTGGTGAACAATTCAACAGTATATTTCCACATTTTGTCATACCAGTCCATACTCTCTTCAGGCTTGCAGATTACTATCATCTCCTGCTTTTCAAACTGGTGCACTCGATACAGCCCCCGCTCCTCAATGCCATGTGCGCCCTTCTCCTTTCGGAAGCAAGGTGAGTAACTGGTGAGGGTGATAGGAAGTTCCTTTTCGTCCAGCAAAGTGCCTATAAAGCGCCCTATCATACTGTGCTCGCTGGTTCCGATAAGATACAAATCTTCGCCCTCAATCTTGTACATCATATTTTCCATCTCTTCAAAACTCATGGCACCGGTCACTACCTCGCCCCGAATCATATAAGGTGGAATCACATAGGTAAAGCCCTTGTCTATCATAAAGTCACGGGCATAACTCAGAACCGCCGAGTGTAGTCTGGCGATATCGCCGGTCAGAAAATAGAAACCCTGCCCTGAAGTGCGGCGAGCGCTATCCAGGTCAACCCCGTCCAAATTTTCTATTATGTCTATATGGTAGGGAACCTCAAAATCAAACTCGGTCTGCGGCAGAAATTGTTCCAACTCGACATTTTCGCTGTCATCCTTGCCAAGTGGCACATCGTCTGCCATTATGTTGGGGATTGACATCATATGCTGTTTAATCTCAGCACTCAATTCATTGAGCCGGCTCTCTGCTTGTTCAATTCTAGTATTTATTTCAGACACCTGAGCCTTGATTTGCTGTGCTTCCTCCGGCTTTTTTTCACGCATTAAAAGCCCCACCTTATCGCTCTGGCGGTTACGTTGGCTACGCAGTTCATCCGCCTGGCTTTTAAGTTTCTTTGCCTCACTGTCCAGTTCACGAACCTTATCCACTAAAGCCAGTTTATGGAATTGAAACTTGTTTTTAATGTTGGTTTTGACCCGCTCCGGGTCATTTCGTATCAAGTTTATATCAATCATTTTACTCTCCACCTGCTATATTTCAAGCAGTTTTAAAATTTTATCCCGATCCACGGCGGCAAGGAAAAGGTACAACCTAGGCCCCTTGTCTGTGCCGAAGAGCAGGTTATAGATAATCTCAAAGAATCGTTTCTGTCTGGCTTTATCCGGCACCCCGTCTACCTTAGTGATATCATACAAAAAGGTCTGCATATCTTCAGGAGAGAGTTCCCCTGCCGCCAGTTGGGAGCGTACCTTTGCCACCCATTGCCGCTCTTCATCGCTTATACTCTTTGCAAATTCGGTATTTGGGCTGCTCCTCAGATTGAGAATTTGTTCCGGGCAGTAGTGTTTCAGCCAGTGCTCAATTTTCTCAAAACGAGGGCGGACTTCCTCTACAGTGACCGGTTGTCCGAGTTTGTTGAAGAGTTGGGTCAGCAACTCCAAATCAAAGTTCACAATCGGAGCAAAGGATGCTATGTTGCTAGCATCTATAGGTTTGAAATTTTTATTTTCAGTACAGGATAGGGCGAGTTCCATAATGCGGTTGATTACCTCATCACCCTCACCATCCTGATAACTCTTATACATACGGTCGAACTCGTGATATGTCCTTAGCACCTCACTATCCAAAGCAATCTCCAAACTCTTTTCTGGCAGGAATCGGGTGAACATCCAGAGCAATATTTCGGGCGGATAGATATTTAGTAGAGTGGATGGAGTAATATCGGTGCCGCTGGAACTGCTTATCTTTTTATTCTGTCCTTTCATGTTGACAAAGTCGTACATACGATACATAGGCGGCTCTTTTTTAAATATCTGGCGTGCAATCACGCTGGATACCTGATAACTGCCGCCCTCGCTGGAGTGGTCACGACCACCCGGCTCAAACAGCACCTTTTCTTCACGCCAGCGCATAGGCCAGTCCACTTTCCAAGGAAGTTTAACGCAGAAGTCATGATCCAAATCCAAGGTGTGGTGGTGTCCGCACTTACACTGATATTCCACCATACGACAGTCCGGGCTGACCGACAGCACCTTAGTGCAGTCGTGTCCGCAACTCTGGCAATATATTTGGATAGGGTAGTAGTCCTCACGCTCTGATTCGCTTGCCTCCTGGGTCTTAAAACTCATCTGAATGTCATAAATCTCCCGACGGTGAGCGAGCGCCTCTTTTATACTCTCCTTGTAACGGCCGCTCTGATATTCCTTTGCCTGGAAGACAAAATCAGCCTCAATACCAAACTGTTTGAGTGCGGAGATAAAGGGCTCCTCAAAGTGCTGTGCCCAACTCTGGTGGCAGCCATATGGATCCGGCACTGCACTGAGCGGCATACCGATATATTTAGAAAACTCAGCAGGAAGACCGGCTGGCACCTTGCGGAGTCTGTCGAACTCATCCCAACTGTACAGAAAGCGTACTTTTTTACCCAGGTCCCGCAGTGCTTTCACCACAAAAAAGGTGGTAACAACCTCCCTAAAGTTTCCGATATGCACTACCCCGGATGGACTTATACCGCTTGCACAAGTATAGACCTCCTCATCCGGATACTTTTCTATTATTGCCTTTGCAATTTCGTCTGCCCAATGCATAGTTTTATCTCCCTGAACTCTTTTTGCTCATTCTAGCAATTTTTGCCAACTTTGTCAATGATTGTACACCGGAATGACATAAATTCGGCTAAACAAATGAAAAAATTATTGAAAAAGTAAATTTAATATGTTATAATGCAAAAAAGGAGGGCGCCATGACTCGCAACGACTTTATGCGATATGTTAAGAAATATGGAATTACAGTAGCGATAACCGTGCCGATTTTGGTGGCTCTCAATCTGCTGATAGGCGAAAATATGCCCTACTGGGCTCTGATAATAATGGACTGCGCTATCCTCTTTGCCGCTTTTTTAATAACGCTCTTTGTGGCAGACAAGCACACTGAGCGTATCGCTAGGAAACGGCAGGACTTTCTGATTCGAAAAGAGCAGGAGGAAAAATTGCAGAGGGAGAGGAAAACTCGCCGGGAGCCGGTGGAAGTTGTGGAAGCCGAGCCGGAAAAGATAATACAAAAGCAGAAGAAACAATATGTCAGCGTTAAGCGCAAGAAAAAATAAAGGAAAAAATTATGTTAAAAACTGAGGAGATTAAAGCACGCAAACTTCCCCACAGTCTGGATGCTGAACAGGCAGTCTTGGGCTGTGTAATGCTGGATGAAGAAGCGCCGGTAACTATTCTGAACGAACTGGCGGACACCGACTTCTATACCGATTCGCACCGTGAGATATTCACTGCGATGAAGTCTATCTATCTGCGCAATGTGCCGATAGACTATGTTACCCTGTGCGACGAACTGGAGAGTAAGGGTGTACTGGACAGTGTTGGCGGGATAAGTTATATATCGGCATTGACCAATGTAGTGCCGAGTGCGGTAAACTTCAAGCACTATATGGATATAGTGAAGAAGAACGCTATCTTGCGCCGGCTTATTAACTCCGGACAGAAGATTATAGATAAGAGTTACGAGGCGAGCGACAGTGATGATGTACTAGCGTTTGCCGAGGCAGAGGTCTACGGCGTTGCCGAAAGCACCGACCGCAGTAATCTGGCGCCTATTAAAGATAGTCTGGTAGAAGTTATGGACAAGTTCGATAAACTAGTTCGTGACCCAGATGCTCTGCAGGGGCTTGCGACTGGTTTTGCAGCCCTAGATGACATAACTAACGGACTACAGAAGAGCGATTTAATATTGCTGGCAGCGCGTCCCGGTGTGGGGAAAACCTCATTGGCTATGAATATAGCAGAGCATGTCGCTATCAAGGGAAAGAAAAGCGTTGCTATGTTCTCGTTGGAAATGCCACGAGCGCAGTTGGCACAGCGGACTCTTTGCTCACTGGCAAAGGTCAGTATGGACAAGGCGCTCAAAGGAAAACTGGACGAGCGTGAATGGCGGCGTATAATGAAACAGATGCAGGAACTAGGCGAGGCAAAGATTTTTGTGGACGATTCCAGTCTTAACACCCCGGCTGAAATTTTGAGCAAGTGCCGCCGCTTGCAGAGAGAGAAAGGGCTTGATTTTGTCGTTATAGACTACTTGCAGTTGATGAGTTCGGGCAGGCGCTCGGACAACCGCCAGCAGGAGGTCAGTGATATCTCCCGAAATCTGAAAATTCTGGCAAAAGAACTGGGAGTGCCGGTGCTGGTGCTTAGCCAACTTAGCCGTGCAGTAGAGGGTAGGCGAGACCACCGTCCAATTCTAAGCGACCTCCGGGAAAGCGGAGCCATTGAGCAGGATGCAGACATTGTAATGTTCATATACAAGTCGGAGATGTACAGCGATATCGGTGAGTCCGAGCAGGAGCAGGGTGTTGCTGAAATTA
>CAYIZA010000047.1:0-4372 GCA_964367965.1 uncultured Christensenella sp.
TCCCGGACCATCGGCTCGGACAAACGCGCAGCATATTCCCCTGTGGTCAGCCAGCGGTCCCGGCTGAGCTTGTGCAGAAGCTCCTCCAAGGCCATCCCCCTTTCTATTGTTTCTTAAAGTATAGCATAAAATCATAATTAAGCAATGCTTTTTTTAGTTAGAGGCCATTATACTTCCGCTATTTACATCAATAATACAAGCAAAAGTATTACCCGCCCTATCACAAATACAAACGTAGTAGTAATTGTTTGTAAAAGTGAAAGAACTGTCTAGTGCAATTTTAAAAAATACCTCCCCTAGCAAACTTTTTAATGAAACAAGAGCATTCAGTTTGTCTTCATAAAACTTACTTGCAATTTCAAGCGCTTTTTCAGGGTCTATTCCCCAATTTTTTGAGCGATTAGTAACCTCTATTTCTTCCGTCTTACCATTTACGGTAACAAACAACTGCACAGTATCATCATTTTCTATCTTTTGCGCAGTGTCTACTATAAGTGTGCTATCATAAGGGTTGTATTCAAACTGTCCAACATACTCCTTATCAAGCACAACAAACCTGTAACTAGCGGCATCAATGCTACCTTTTTTCGCTTTAATATTTATTATCCCAAATGCTGTCAACTCATTTGCAACGCCGTCATAACTGTATGGCTCTTCTCTATATCCACTTGAAACGCACGCTAGATAGCTTTCGCTCTCACCAACGAATAAAACTGTGCGATATTCGCTTAAATTTTCCATAAGCAGTTTTTTCAAATCAACGCCGTTAAATAAAAATACGACAGTTAAAAATATTGCAGTGAGTACAAGTAGTATTAGCCACCTAATTTTCTTTTTCTTCATATATCACTCCTTAGCATAAATATATGAGGACAAACTTTCAAATATAATTAGCTACACGTTTTTTTGATTTATTTAGTGTACTTTTGGACAAACTTTACGTATAATAAATAAGTATTTAGGAGGCATTATGAATAACTGGAATACGAGTGTATTATTTGAAAGCATTGACAAGTGGAAAGAGGAGTTTAATAGTATAAAGAGTGTAATCTCTCACATAGAAACCTATAAAGGTAAACTGAATGAAAAGAAAGTACTTCTTGAAGCGCTTATTGAGCAGGATAAACTTGAAAACAGACTTGCCCGCCTATATTTATACGCTTCACTAAATCATGATACCGACATGGCAGATGATAATTTTGTTCAGTTAGAAAACCAAATAGAAAGTTTATTTACTCTCTTTTCCGTTTCTACTTCTTTTTTCGCACCCGAACTAAGTCAGTTAGATGAATCATATATAAAAGAGTGTATTTATGATAAAGATTTTGTAAACTACAACCATGACCTTTATGAGTCATTAAGAAGTCGACCACATACTCTAAGTGAAAAAGAAGAAAAATTAGTAAGCAAGATTGATTTTGATGGCGGATTCCATGAAGTGTTTTCAATACTAACAAATGTCAACTTCGACTTTAACCCTGTTGAAACAAAACAAGGTTTAAAAGAACTTAACGACTATAACTTTATTGACTTTCTTGAAGATAAAGATAGAGATGTTAGAAAAATGGCTTTTCAAAACTACTATAAGACATATTTAGATCATAACGACACTATTGCTACCAACTACATTTACTCAATAAAGTCTTCAAACTTTACAAGTGATATATATAATTTTAAAAACACTCTTGAAAGAAAACTATTCAATTACAACTTAGAAGATGCTGTTTACTACACACTTATAAAATGCGTAAATGACAATTTGCCAAAACTTCACAAGTACTATGAAACCTGCAAAAAAGTATCAAGGTTAGAAGACTATACCTATTACGATACCTACGTTTCACTCAGTAATTTTGATAGAAAGGTTACTTTTGATGATAGTATGAAAATAATCAAAAAGGCGCTATCAGTGTTTGGAGATGAATACCTTTCACTTCTTGATGAGGCGGTAAATCATGGCTGGATAGATGTCTACCCTAAAAAGAATAAGCGTTCAGGTGCGTACGAAAATTGCGTTTATGGCGTTCACCCATTTGTCTTACTCAACTATACTGATAATATAGAAAGTTGCTTCACAACCGCCCACGAACTTGGCCACGCTATGCATACCTATCTAACAAACAAACACCAGCCTCTTCCTAAGAGTGAATACAGCATTTATCTGGCGGAAATTTCAAGTACGGTAAATGAAATACTACTTCTAAAATACTTTTTAAATAATGCTAAAAATAGCGAGGAAGAACTTTACTTTGTTGATAAGTATATCAAAATGTTCAAGGGCACAGTATTTAGACAAACCATGTTTTCAGAGTATGAAGATTTTGCACATAAATTAGTTGAAACTAACGCTGAAATAAGTAAGACTGTTTTAAATTCTAAATACAACGAACTTTGCAAGGCGTACTTTGGAAAGGCAGTTAGTAATAACGCAAACATTGCTTACGAATGGTCACGAATCCCTCACTTTTATACCCCATATTATGTTTACAACTATGCAACTAGTTTTACTGCTGCAGTATATATTGCAAACCAGTTGTTAACTGATAACAAAATGGCAAAACGCTATTTAGACTTCCTATCAAGTGGGGACTCTGAGTATCCAAACGAACTACTACTTGCGCTTCAAGTTGACATGACAAGTGAGGACACTTACCGTGTTGCATTTAGTGACTTTGAGCAAATGTTAAATAGGCTTGATACCTTACTAAAAAATAGAGAATAAAAAACGAGATTACTCTCGTTTTTTTATTTTCATAAAATATTATTTATTACAGCAGTAGAAATTTGTTTGTCTTTAAAAATAGTTGTGTTATGCTAAACATATGAAGACAATTATTATAGAAAAAAATGATCAAGCAATTGATATTGCAGCCCGCGTTCTTAAAGAGGGCGGTGTAATCGCTTTTAAAGTTGACACAATTTATGGACTAAGTTGTGATGCAACAAGTAATACCGCCGTGAAAAAAATTTACGAAGTGAAAAATAGAAAGCAAAGCATGCCACTAATCACGCTAATTAGCGATTCTTTTCCTTACCAAAATTATGCAAAGGCAATTCAAGAAAATGTAACAAATAAACTAAACAGCATTTGGCCGGCACCTTTAACAGTGATTTTGGAAAAAAATGACAATAATTACTTTGCCGACCTACTCTACTACGAAAATACATTTTCTATAAGAAAACCAAGTGATGAATTTACAAATATACTATTAGATAAACTTCCTTTTCCAATCACTTCAACTTCCGCAAATGTTAGCGGGCTTGAAGTGTGCGGTGACTTACAAAGTTTGATACGAATATTTGATGGTAAAATAGGTTTAATTATTGATTGTGGAAAAGCGACAACTACTGCACCAAGTACCATTATCAAGTTCACTGAGAGCGGACTTAGCGTAATTCGCGAGGGTGCAATATCAAGTGTTAGCATTAAGGCATTGTTTTGCAGTTGATAAAACAACATTTTTGTGATAAAATGATATTATAAATCAAAATAAAGGTATTATATGTTTAAACAAGCAAAGCGATTAAGAGCAATCTCTAGAAATGAACGCGTAAAAGTTGCGCAAGAATTTGACAGAACAGAAGATGACAGATTGATAATTGAAGTCGGTGCTGAAAATTATGATTCTATCATTTCGCCATATAGCATTAAAAACTATTTAATATTAAATGGTGATTTTTCTGATTATATTATCTCTAATTCCTCTCAGATACCACTTAAAGAGGATATACAGTTTGATATATATTTGAAAGAAGAGCCAACACCAACGCAAAAGAAAAGCATAGCTAATGCAATTAAAGTTAACTTTGCTGAACGAATTGTTACACAACAGCAGGAGTCTAAAAAAACCACTTGGTTTGGAATTTTTATGTTAATATTTGGACTGCTAACGCTTGCTTTCTGTTATTTTTCTCACATATATGAAACAAATACATTTCTTGCTGATGTCTTTGACATTTTCGCATGGGTTCTTCTTTGGGATGCCTTTGAAAACTTTATACTTGATGGAACAAAAAATAACAATCAACAAATAAACAACTATCGCCTTATGAAAGCAAGAGTTGTATTTAGACCATACGAAACGGAATACCCTCCCATCTATACTGAAGATGATAACTTTACCGATACTCCAAAAGATAAGGAGTCAACTCAAAAAGAAGATAACACCGAACAGGTTGCAACTAAAAAGGAACATAAGATTCAAGAAGTAAAGTCAAATTCTTCGCGAAAGAAAGACACTGGAAAAGTAAGTGTGAACAACATAAAAAAAAGTTAACATTCGTTAACTTTTTTTTATTTATTTTAATAAACTTTTACTATCTTTCCATGAAGGCTCAACAGTGAAAGTTTTACCATCAAGGTAAGCAAGTT
>CAYIZA010000048.1:0-4248 GCA_964367965.1 uncultured Christensenella sp.
AAACCTCTACTTTGAGCAAGACTTAAACGGAGAGGCGAGCGGCAAGGGTTACAGTATCAGCGCTGCCCTGACCAGCAGCCGCACTCAGAGCATTGTATCTGGCGTGGTAATCGGTGGCTTTGTATCCCGAAACAGCGGCAGTATTTCGGATTGCTACTCCAGCGTGTATATCGGGGTTGACACTGCGGCCAGTGGAGCCGGCGGCTTTGTGTATGAGAACCTGGTGGGCGGAAAAATCAGCCGCTGCTACTCCACTTCATGGCTGAAAGAGAGTTTGTTACACACTCCATTTGTGGGCACTACTGAGTCCACCCAATCCACCAAACTAAACAATGCAGGAACAATCGCCAGTTGTGTGTTCTTTGATGTGGGCTTTGGTGAAACCTCGGTTGGGCTGACCAACGATTTAGGCATATACGCCCTCACTCAGGCGCAATTCTTTAATGTAGGCGAGGAGTCCCGTGATATGTGGCTCGACTTTGCGCTCAGCCGCACCAGAGAGGGAGATGAGGTCACTGAATATGACGGGGTCTGGGCATTTGTGAACGAAGCAAACGACTACTTTACTCCAGCCAGGTTTGCAAACTCTTTCGGTCCTCGCTTGGTGAGTGCTGATGTGATAGCGACGCCAAAACTGGAACTCTACTCATCGGAATACAACCACGCAACTATGGATACTGTCTACACCTACAGTTCCGTTGTGGGTACTACTATAGATATAGCCAACGAGAAACTTGCAGTAAGCCCTTATCTCATAGCCACTGCTGCTGACCTGGTGAAATGCGTAGAGGAAGATTACAGGTCAGACGAGAAAGTAAACTCCTGGTATCGCCTGGTGTGCGATATCGATTTGAGCACCTTGATAGGCACTTCCACCAGTCTCAACACTATGGATAAGATATTTATGGGCAACCTAGACGGCAACGGCTTTACTATAAGTAATCTAGACATTGCCAGCGACGGCAAAAAAGACAACTTTGGTATATTTGCCAAACTTCAGAATGCCAGCGTTAAAAATCTGACTATTGAGGTAGATGACCTGTCTGCCAGTCAGACAGTGTGCGTGGGTGTGCTGGCAGGAACTATAGACAGTTCGGCACTGAGCAATGTAGAGGTTAAAGCCGTTTCCAGTACTATCGTCACCGGTGGCAACCTGGTGGGCGGAGTTGCCGGAAAAATTACCGGCACCAGCAGGTTGATAAATATCAGTTCTAATATTTCCACCACGGCTGCCTATGGCACTGCACAGACCATAAAGGCACTCTATAACGCTGACTTTGCAAAGTTCTATAATGGACTTAATAACAAAGTCAATGCGGACAGTATTCTGTGCTATGCAGGCGGTATAGCCGGAGTTATTGACCTGACCGGATACAAACACGAGTATAATGTTCCAAGTTTCTTTAACTTTAACGAGGCAGGGGCGTTCAACCTTATGGTGGAGGGCACCTCCAAGGCAATTGCAAACACTGCCGGCGGCATATTCGGGCTGGTGGGCTCTTCCACTTTGGTGGACACCGCAGTGCGCAAGATAAGTTCGGGCGGCTATATTAAAGCCGATCTGTTTGCCGGTGGAGTTATTGGTGAAAACCACGGACTTATCAACGCTGCTCAGTTTGTCTATAACGATATTGTGCAGAACTCTATGAACTCGGCAACAGTGGTGGGAAGTCTGGTCACCGATGCCGACTTCAGCGCTTTCCAGGGCTCTAGCCGGGGCATGGGCGGACTGATTGGACTCAACATTGGACTGTCTGAGGAAAATGTCCAGACCGGAGTGATACAGAACAGTTCAAGCCGGGTGCGTGTGGCAAATGAAAATGCTAAAAACGCCGGCGGACTTATCGGAATCAGTGTGGGAGGAAAAGTTCAACACAGTTATACCAGCAGCAGCGTTCGAGGTTCGAATTCTGCCTCAGTGGGCGGAGCAATAGGATATGTGACCTCAGACTTTGAAAACATAGATGCATTTGTAATCAATCCGCTCCTTAACTCAGAAAACAAATCAGTAGTGGACAAAACTGAACTCTACCTCACTCTCAAAGGAGTAGTAGCCTACAACAACTGGTACTACGGAGACTTCAACTACCTTAAAACCCTTCAAGAGCAGTCATATAGTGCCCTCGGCGGACTGATTGGAACGCTGGATAGCAGCTACTCGCTGAAGTTCTCACACTCTACAATGAGTGATTCAGAATATATCGAGAAAAGAGACAGCAATTTGCTCTATCTCTCTTCGGAAACAAACTTCTTTGTGAACTATGCTTATGAGAGACAGTTACCGATTGTCAACGCATCTAACCAGAGCGAGGCGCTGAAGATAATCTCTGTCGGAGCCTTCCTCAATAGCGATCAGGCTAAAGACAATGGCGGCACTGTGGATATTGCTACCGGACAGACACGGGCTCAGTTGAAGGCGGAGGGAAAATCACGGGTCTTCAAAAACTGGCCAAAATTTTCTTATCAGAAATTTGATGTAGCCAACCTGCCAATCTATGAGCACGCTAGACTGGGCGACACTATTGAGATTTTCTCATATGAGGACATACTCAACACTATGCAGTATTGGCTTGATAAGAACTACATACTCAGGGCGGATATAGACTGCGGCGGTCGGTACCCGGAGATCGGCTCGGGCAGTGACCCATTCACCGGCACTTTGACCGGGGAAAACGGCGACAAGATTCACACTATCTATAATATAGGCTCGCCAACTAAAGCCGAAGCAGTGTCAGGATTCTTCCTAGAGACCAACGGAGCCCAACTGACAAACTTCAAAATGAGCGGAATAAACCTCAGCGTCTACTATGAACACCGAGACGGCGAGTCTTCCTATGCCGGCTTACTGGTGGGCTATGCGGCCGACACTATGATACATGGCGTCAGCATTGTGGGCAATACTACCGGAGAGCCAGACTTCAACGGCGAAGATGCGGGCAACGGTTACATTATAAGCGTGGATAGCACTACAGTGACTGTGGGTGAGGTAGACTATACTGTTGGTGGCAATAATAAGGTTGTCATAGATGGTGTTGAATACACCTACAACTCAGAAACCGGCAAACTTACCGCAGGAGTGACGGAGTACCCGATTGTCAACAATAAGGTTACTATAAACGGAGTGGAATACCTCTATAGTAGCGCCGACAACAACAAAAAGTTCACCCTCAAGGGCGTCGACTATCAAATAGGCAGATTTACCAATTGCGTACTGATTGAAGGTATAGCATACATTTTCGATGAAACTGAAAACACTCTAACCGCTATCGGCAATAGTTTATCCAGCAACGCCTCACATATCGGAGCACTTGCAGGAAAGTTGGAAACCAAGTATTTGGCGACCTCGATTCAGGACACTATGGTAGAGGCAACAGTGACCGCTTTGGGCTGGAACGATAGCGAACAAAACCCAACCGACCGCTATGTAGGTGGTCTGGTGGGCAGAGCATTAGGCAATACAGATTCAAATGTAGGTTATATCAACGAAATCACCACCTCCTTCTTTGAGGGAAATATAACGGTTCAAGCAAGCACACACGATGCACCATTGTATCTGGGCGGATTTGTCGGAAAAATGGAAAAATTTGAACTGACCAATACCTTTGCAAGCACTAATATTGTGATTAAAAATATGCAAAGTGCACTCTATGCCGGAGGCTTTGCGGGCGATATGAGCGGCAGCACTCTAAGCGGGGCATCAGCCTATGGTGAAATGGATGTTTTGATGAGTGCAGTCAGCAAGGACTTCAACATAAGCGGCTTTGCGGGCACAATGAGCGGGTGTACTTTAAAGGGTGCAACCACCAACCTCAACATAATCTTTAACACCGTTTCTGGTGTGAACTGGGTAGATAATGCAAACACGCAGCAAGGTTCTGAATATGAAAACAAAGAGCAAAGGATGGCAGGCTTTGCCGGAAAGATAGCAGACAGTAACCTGTCCGACATAGTTTCAACTGCTACAATATTTAACTACACCCTGTTTGAACGGGTGGATATGTTTGTCTACGATTCTAGTTCCAATGAAATGCAAAATGTCTATGCGGACAACTACCTGTCTTTGGTGGCTCGCAATAATCTTTCCTCAGTTCTCACCGGGCGCACCTGGGGACTTTTAGGGCTTAGTGGAGGGGTATCCTTTAGCGATAGCACAATGCAGAAGGTGCAAGGATACTATCCTTATCCGGCACTGCAGGGCACTGACGCCATACCGTCAGGCTACACCAACAAGCAAAGCGAACTCACACA
>CAYIZA010000049.1:0-1739 GCA_964367965.1 uncultured Christensenella sp.
TTTTCTCACTAATCAGCAAAACAGATGCTCATCCCAACAGACAAAGCATCTGTGCTTATTGATTTAATCCAAAGAATCCGCTCTTACCCGTTCTCTCTTAAACACACCACTGCTAAAAAGATTCTTCTAACTTAAACAAAGCGGCTGCTCTTTAAAATGTGCCAAATAAGATACGAATCCGGGACTTAACTCGGCTTATTTTTTTCTCCCTCAATAACTCCGCACGCAATCTTGGTGCCGGAGTTTCCACCGGGCTGTGTGGTAAAATCATCCGGGTCATGGTGAATCATCAAACTGCGGCCGATGACATCCTCAACTTTAAACCGTGCAGTGAACACCGCATTCCAGGCATAGCCCTTGTTGGAAAAGAGCGGAGGCAAATCTCCTGCGTGGTTCGGGTGAGGCTGGTCGGTAGGGTTAAAGTGTCCTTTGGCAGAGGAAAAATCGCCGCTGCACTCGCCTCCGTTATGTACATGCTGTGCGAAAATATTGGTAGCCGTTTCGGGTAGCCCATATATCTCACTCACCACCACAGTACCCTCAATAAACTCATAGAACTCAACCGTACCGTGCAGTTCGGGGAAGTCCGCTGAGCCCCTAACCTCTGCGATAGCGGACGGACTCCTGCGGTTGAGTTGCTCAAATAGACTCTTCTCCTTGTCTAAAACAAAACCAAACATAAAAAGCACCTGCCTTTTTTATTTTATATATGGCAGGTGTTATGTTGTCTAAAGTATTCAAAGCGGAAGATAATTATAAGCCTGCGCCCTCTCCTGCCAAACGAGGGCAACCTCTTCTAGACTAAGTTCCGCTTGCAAGAAGTTTCTATGTCTGCGAAAGGCATACCTCTTGCCCGATATTATTATAGTCCAAGTGCCGTCAAAATGCCTTCCTTGCTGGAATCAACTTTATGTTCCGTGTGCCGGGTTATTTCTTTTCCCGTTTGAAACACATAAACCAGTCCAGACAATACTGGTCGTTGCCCTTGTATTCCACTCTATCCTTTGCTGCGCCGCAACTGCCCGGAGTTGGAATAATCACATCGTCGCCTGGGCGCCAATCTGCCGGTGTTGCCACGCCATCCTTGTCCGCTTTCTGTAGCGCAAGTATAATTCGCTTGATTTCGTCGAAGTTGCGTCCCAGCGAAAGAGGGTAATACAAAATAGTCCGAATTTTGGCTTTAGGGTCTATAAAGAACACTGCCCGCACCGCCTGGGTGCTAGACTGTCCCGGCTGCATCATACCGTACTTGTTAGCCACTTCCATTTTTATATCCTCAATCAACGGAAATTTAATCTCAATGTTCTTCATTCCCTTCCACTCCAGTTCCTGAATCTTGCGGAGCCAGGCAATGTGAGCATAGAGTGAATCCACACTCAATCCCACCAGTTGAGTGTTAAGCGCTTCAAAGTCCTTAAGCATAGAGCCAAAGGTCATAAACTCAGTGGTACATACCGGTGTAAAGTCTGCAGGGTGCGAAAACAGAATTACCCACTTCCCCTGATAGTCCTGCGGGAAGTTAATAACTCCCTGAGTTGTTACTGCGGTAAAACTTGGTGCGTCATCGCCAATCAGCGGCATTCTTACATTTTCCATAATAATCCTCTCCTAATTTTAATAGTATAAGTCTACCACCTTTGAATCAAAAAAGTCAACTAAAAAGATAGTTGTTCAAAAAGTTGCTGAGCGGGGAAAATATGGCTCTTCGGCAAACGACACCAGTATAATTCCAGGAAAAA
>CAYIZA010000049.1:1839-4158 GCA_964367965.1 uncultured Christensenella sp.
AACACGATTTTGGGAAAAAGGGTGTACTCAGCCCGCTTTTAATCGATGCAAAATGTTCTTTAACGAATTTTAACTGCTAACCCTCCCTTCTCCGCCAGCACAATTTCGGGAGGAAGTGGGAAACCCAGCACGATTTATAAAAAACGCCTTTTGGGGTAAATTGGTATGCTAAAATTGACTTTTCGAGGTTTTTCCTCTTTGTTAAGTCATTTCTGTTGTTATTTTAATATATTTATTGTATAATAACTTGCATACTCTTAGTTGGAGTATAGTTTAAGGAGATAATATGATTAGATTAGTAGTTGATTCTACTTTCGGACTCCCCAGAGAGTTCGTGCTGAAAAATAAAATTGAGGTAGTAAGTCTTAAGATGCTTCTCGGGGAAGAGGTCTTTGAAGAGGGTTTTGAGGACAGTTGGCCTGCTTTTTATGAGAAGATGCATAGTTCCAAAATATTCCCGACCACCTCTCAGCCATCACCACAGGATTTTATGGACGCTGTCGATAGAATATTCGCCGAAGATGCCAATGCTCAGATTATTATACTGACCATTTCAAACGGTTTGAGTGGCACTATAAACGCCGCAACCATTGCGGCAAATAGTTATGATGGCAAAAAAGTTCTGGCTGTGGATTCCAGGCAGGCAACCTCGTGTGGCAGGCTTATGGTGGAAGAGTTGCTGGAGGCTATCAATGCAGGACAGACTCTGGAACAAGTTCTGGCACTGATTTCGCTGCTTCAGAAAAAATTGAAGATTCAATTTGTGCCTAATACTATGGAGGCCCTCAAGAGGGGCGGACGTATCAGCGGACTGGGAGCAACCATCGCCGGCATCCTCAAGATTAAACCAGTCTTTAAGTTTGAGGACGGAAAAATCAGCGTGGTGAAAAAGGTGCTGGGGCTTTCCCGTGCTATCCACGACGCCGTGCTGGCGCTGCCGCAAAAGTTAAAGAAACTCTATGTGTGTTATATCAACGACAAACTCAATGTGCCACTTATCAACCAAAAACTGCAGACTCTGCGTGGCATCAATAACGCTGAAGCCCTCGCTGTTGACCCTGTTTTCGGCGTGCATGTGGGGATAGGCGCTATCGGGCTGGCATCGCTGGAAGAATACTAAAAAAATCTCTGCCCTACCGAACAAAATCAGTTATAGAAAAAATCGGTAAATAAAAAATCGCTCCGGCGGTTTTTTAATTTCACTTTGTACTAACAAATTATGAATTATCTATTTGTAAAAGGTTTTATGAAGGAAGAAAAAAATTAAGTGAAGTTAAATTTATTGATACTATTAAATTGGCAAAAATAGTATTTCCTAATGAAAAGTCATATAAGTTGGATAATTTGGCTGCGTTATTAGACATAAAAATACCAAATGGTAGACATACAGCACTGATTGATAGTATAATAACGGGTAGCGTTTTTATTAAATTGCTTGAAAGGACAAACATATCAACAATTGATGAATTGTTAGAGAAGTCCTGCGTTAATAAAGACAAAAAAATTTTACTCAATTAAAACTTTTTTAGGAGGAGAAATTATGTTTAATTTACTTAATGAACTTGAAAACTATAAGCCATACGATAATAACGAGAAAGAATGTGTAGAAAGTATAATTAATTTTTTGAAACACAACAGTAATTGCTTTGATAGAACCAATTTAGAAGGACATATTACTGCAGGTGCATTAGTTTGTGATAGCAATGGCAACATACTTCTTAATCATCACAAAAAGTCGGGAATGTGGTTTCAGTTTGGCGGACATAGCGATGGTGAAAACGATAGTCTAAGCGTTGCTAAGCGTGAAATTATGGAAGAGGCAGGCATTGTAGATTTTAACACGAATGGCAGAATTTTTGATGTCGCCGTTCTCGACATTGCCTTTAGTGCTAAGAAAAATGAACCTGAGCATAAACATTATGACATAAATTTTTTGTTTATTGTCAATGATAAAAAGTATGAAATATCCAATGAATCCATGGAAATAAAATGGGTGGCAATAGATGAGGCTAAAAAATTAATAGATCCTAATGATTTAGGTATAAAAAGAATGATTGAAAAATATGAAATTTTATATAGTCTGTAACAGCCTATAAATCGGGCCTTTTTTAATAATGCAGTTGTGATAATTACACTTTTCACCCGCATCGGATTATTCGGTTAGAAAAATTAAGACAATTTTGAATTAATATTTACAAATGAAAAAGCCCGTAAAATTAAAATTGGGGGCAAATGAAAAAACCACCTACAGAGGTGGTTTTTTAGTAACATTATTTAAAAGATTAAGCAAAATTTAGTTTTTTCAAATCTTTAAAAGCA
>CAYIZA010000050.1:0-4146 GCA_964367965.1 uncultured Christensenella sp.
TCTCCGCCTGTGCTGCCTGGTTTTCCATCTCAGGCGCTCCATCAGCCATGCGTGGCCCGATGAATTCAACTTCTTCTGCTATAACCTCAGTAGCGGTACGCTTTTCGCCAGTCTTGGACTCATAGTTTCTTATCTGTAGACTTCCATAGACTGCGGCTTTACTGCCCTTGCGAAGGTATTTGTGACAACTCTCCGCCTGCCCTCTCCATACAACTATGTTGATGAAGTCGGTTTCACGAGCGCCCTCGCTGTTGGTATATCGTCGGGAAACGGCAAGTGAAAAATGGCAAACTGCCACCCCACCGTTGGTCGTGGTAATCTCCGGGTCCCTGGTCAGATTTCCAATTAACATTACTTTATTCATAACTTTTCCTCTCTTTCTTAAACTCTTTTTCTCTATTTATCTAATCGAATAAACATATGTCTAACAAAATGCTCAGTCAGATGCATCTGTTTTTCCATTTCAAGCGGCAGTTCAGGGTTAGCGGTGAAATTCATCAACACATAGAAACCCTCTGTGCGGTCTTGAACGGGATAAGCAAACTTTTTCATTCCAATCTTGTCCAGTTTATCAATGATGCCGCCGCTCTTTTCAATCATAGCAGAAAATTTCGCTATAATTGCTTCACGCTGCGCTTCATCGGCTTTACTGGAAAGAATGCACAAAAGCTCATACTTGTTCATAGTTACCTCCTTTTGGACTAAACGGCGTTGCCCTAGGCAACGCAAGAAGTAGCAAATCCTTGCAATACTCAGCGAAAGTATAACACACTCCCAAGCAAAAAGCAAGTGCTTTTTAATACTAAAAATAAAATTGTCTGCTCAAAAACTGGCTTTTGCTGGCGGTTTTTATATCTGCTCAGGGCTGCCTGCAATCAGTATTCTATTAAAAAACCCTCTCTTTTTAAGAGGGGATTTTTATACTTTTCTAACGGTAAACTATATCGCTACTCTTTCCTTTCACCGTTTTTCTCCGGCGGAGTTTCGGCAGAGGCGGTCTCCGGATTTTCTCTATTTTCAGTCTTCTCTTTTACGGCAGGTTCAGATTTTGCTTTTTCACCCTTAGCCGACCGTTGAGCGTTCAGTTTGATAGCATCAATCTGATCAGACTTTCTCTTCTGCAGTTCTTCTGATAATTTTTTCAATTTAAAATCGTTGTGTGCCTCCTGCTTTTTGTTGATATCCAGAAGTCCGCTTATTATGTTCGGGTCGCTGGTCATAGACTGATTGCTGCGCTGTACTTGGACAATGTCCTTTGCCAGAATCCGCTGCCTTTCCTCACGCATTTTCTTCTCCACATTGTAGCGCTCCAGCAGTTGAATCTGATAGCGACGGTCGATAAATCTCTTCCACACCAGCAGTGCGACAAATATAACAACAAAGACAATCAGAGCGATGTACCAGTTTGCAAACAGTCCGGTCACCACAGCGCCGGCGCTGTTGATTACCACCATTACCATACTATCAATAGAGGAAAAACTCACCTTAAGAACGCCATAGTAATCTATGCACTCCTGCAAAATGGTCGCCTCGTTGGCTGGATTTGCTCGCAATTGGGAACGGAGTGAAGCGAGGTCTTCCAGGCTGATATATCCCTCTCCGTCCAGATTCAGGTTAGGCGAATACAGATACACCATATCTCCCGACTTGAAAAACACCTGTCTCAATATGGTATTCCCGTCTTGCTCCAGAGCAACAACTCCGTCCAGAGCGAGCGCGGAGAGTTCGGGTGCTTTCTCCACTAATAAATCCCCGGCAAAGACATTTGGTTCCAGGTCCGAGGTCTCAACATTGCGGAAATTCAGCCCTGACAGAACAGCAACAAGCATAAGTATGCTCAAAATAGCAACCAGGGTCACCAGCACTGTGCCTATTACTGATATGGCAACTGAGCCGGGCGATGCCCGCATAAGGTAGTTGTCATAGTTGGATGCATAGGCACCCATCTGAATTTTCTTTATGTCCCGCAGTTGTAGAGTGTTGGGGCTTTGCTGGGAGGCGCTCAGCGCCTGCATAGCATTGACCTCACGAAGCCGCTCCCGATTAGTCATGGACACATTGCTCTCCACCTTATCCACAAAGGGCTTTTCCTGCCTAAGTATGTTGGCAGTTGTCTTCGGTTCAATGCGGTATTCATTTTCAATCTTCAAAACTTTTCCCCTCTATTTTTTCATATTCACTTTAGTTTACCAAAAAAAACCACAAAATACCAAACGATTTGCATACCTTTTAAAAATTTCGTCTTTTTCCCCTTTTTTGGTTGTGTTGTAAAAAAGTGTATGTTATAATCCACCTAAGATTAACAAGAGAGGTTTTATTATGAACATTTGGCATGATATCAACAAAAAACGCATTGGGGTGGACAAGTTTACCGCCTTTATTGAGATTGGCAAGGGCAGCAAAGTGAAGTATGAACTGGACAAGGAAACTGGGCTCATCGCTTTCGACCGTCTGCTTTATACCAGTATGGTGTACCCTGCAAACTATGGATTTATCCCCCGCACCCTGGGCGGCGACCACGACCCGCTGGATGTTCTGGTGCTGATGAGCGAGCCGCTTATGTCCGGTGTTTTAGTGGATGCCAGACCTATCGGTATGATAGTAATGGTGGACAACGGGGAGATGGATGAAAAGATTATAGCGGTTGCCACTGATGACCCGTTCTATAAGAAGATTAAGACTATGAAGGATTTGCCTACCCACCTGTTTGATGAGATGTGTCATTTCTTCGGCCGATACAAAGAACTGCAGGGCAAGGAAACTGAAATCAGAGGTGTAGAGGGACTGGAAAAAACTCAGGCAGTCATCCAGGAGAGTATGGATAGATATGTTGCGGAGTACGAGGTCTAGATAACAACCGGAATTTAGGGTGCAACCGGCACCCTAAATCAATTTTATCTGAAATTTAGAGAGGATTAAATGTCAACCAAAAATCCGAACTACCAAGAAAATATTGTTATAAATAAGGCGCTTTCGCTGGTAACTACCTTGCGTGTTGCGGCGACTTTTTTACTTATGTTGTTTGTTGTCTTTGTCATCGCATACAGCAGTATGCACTATGCAAAGCCGGTGATCGGCACCTCTATGCAGCCAACGATCAATCCCTATTGGTCGGACACTGAAGAAAAACGGGAAAACTATGATATAGTGCTGATAAACCGGAATTGCAAACCCAGCCGTGGCGATATTATAATTGTAGATTTCACCGAGTTTCGGGAGCAGTTTTCTGTAGATGCCACACTACTTATAAAACGGGTGATTGCACTTTCTGGGGACACCCTTAACCTGCAGTGGATAGATAGTGATTTGGTTATTACCGTCAACGGCAAGGTTCTGAAGGAGAATTTTGAAAGCCCTAGCGACAGAATGATTGAGTGCTATAACACCTTTCACAACAAAATGGATGTGAACGGCGAGCCTTGGGAAGTGGTATCCAATGGAATTGACATCAACGAACAGCCGGACGGCACCATAACCATACCGGATGGCTACTATTTTGCCCTGGGAGATAACCGTGGCATCAGCAACGATAGTTCAGAATTCGGGCCGCTGCCGAATCATACCATAATCGGTGTGGTAGACACTATTGAGCCAAGCGGCACCCTGCTGAACTGGATTTTGCGGAATATCTTTGGAATTGTAGTGTGGTACTGAGAACCTACTCAGGCTAGATGAAAAAAATATAATTTATCGGGTTAAAAATCTACCGTTGAGAATATTTTTGGGCATCAAAAAGGGAGGAATTTTTTCCTCCCTTTTTTTAGTTATATCAAAGTTCAGTTCGCTTGTCTTCCGGCGTTGTTTTTATCAAATATGGTAGTTTTCCAGAATCCTTATTCCAATAAAGATCATTTGTCAAGTAATCCCATTCAAATACGCCGTCTTGACTCATATTACCCGCATCCCTAGCCTCCTTCAAAGTACAATTTCGTGTGTAGTTATTGGTGGTGTCTGACAACACTATAGTGTACCTCAGTTTGCCATCCGCCGCACTGCCCACCTTACCAAAGGCTTCTGATAACAGCGAAGCGTCTCCCGAGTAGCCAAAGTTGCGACCAAAGACTGCATTTGTTAGTGCAGTGGTGTGGCTGATATTTCCTACAAAGATTCCTACTTTAACACCGGTGCCGCCCTTCAGCCCTAGTT
>CAYIZA010000051.1:0-4048 GCA_964367965.1 uncultured Christensenella sp.
GTTTTAATCATCATAACCTCAAATTGATAATAACATAAATTAAAAAAAGTTGCATAGATTTATGCAACTTTTTTATTTTAATAATCAACTAACTTATCCACATATTCACTAAGAACGGTAAGGTAGTGAGTTCTTGACGCACTTGGAATTTTGATTTCAAGAAGATTAGATGAATTGTAGAAAATTGTATCACCTATGGTTGTAACTTGTCCCATAAATTTTACTGAAGACAAGTCATTACATTGTGAAAAGGCTTGATCACCAATTTCTATTACTGAAGATGGAAGTACAATATTTTGTAAACCAGTATTACAGAATGACAAATTTTCAATTTTGGTCAAGTGAGCACAAGCAATAAAATCAAATGTCGTTAATTTTGTACAACCTCTAAATGTTTGACCATTTGAGCCTCCGATTGTAGTCAATGCACAACTTCCTAGGAAATTAAATTGTGCCAAATTTCTACACTCATAGAACGCAGTGTTACCTATCATATTTAAATTTGAATCAGCAGCAATATTAACAGTTTGAAGCATACTATTGCCATAGAAAGCACTTGTATTAATAGAAGTAACTGTTGCTGGAATGTCTACCTCAAGAATTGAAGTACAACCAGAAAAGGCAGATTCATAAATTGTTTCAACACCTTCTGGAATGTCTATTACATCTATATCACTACAGAAAGATTTTAGTGATGTACAATCCTTAAATACATTTCCAGAAATTGAGTTAATCCCAGTTAAGCCTTGAACTGATATAATATTATTACATCCAGAGAAAGTATATTCGCTTAAATATGTTAATTGCGATGAAAGCGTAATAATATTTTCTGTTATTCCTATTGTGTCAAGACTAGCACAATTCAAGAATGCGTTTGCACCCAAAGTGGTTACATTTTGGAAGCCAATTATTATCTCAAGACTAGAACAACCTGAAAATGCATAACTTTCTACGTTTGTAACATTTCCCCCTAGATTTAATGATACTAAGAAAATATTACCATTAAATGCATATTGTTTAATAACTGTACATGATGATGGAGTTGAGAAAGCATTATTATTTAAAGCACTTGGATAGCACAATAAAGTTGTTTTGGTACCGTTATATAACACATTGTTTTCGGCTGAGAATGAAGAATTAGCAATTTCAACAGTAATGATAGATAGTGAAGATGTGCCAGACAATGCTGCATTCCCCAAACTTGTAAGCTGCTCATTGATTTTAAATGAAATTAAGTTAGCACAGTTTGCAAATACATTTTGTTCAATAGTAGTTAAATAATTGCAAGACTCTAAGTCAACAGCTGTTATATTTGAACCATTAAATGCACTATAAGCTATCCTTTCAAGTTTTGGAATCTTAGAAAAATCTATTGTAGTTACACCTGAACATAAGAATGCGGATTCATCGATTAATGTAAGCGTATCACCCTCTGTGAATGTTACACTAGTTAGGCTAGTGCAACCTGAGAATGCCTGCCTAGGAACAGATGCTATATTAGCTGGAAGTGTAACACTCTTAATCTTTGAACATTCTAAGAAAGCATTGTTTCCTATTGAGGTTACGCTTGCTGGAATAGAGAATGAGTCAATATTTAAACAGCCTTCAAAAGCACTAGTTCCAATTGAAATAAGTGGAGTACCATCAGGAAGGTTAAATGTATCGATACCTGATTTACAGAATGCTTTTTCACCAACAGTTTCTAGCAATGGTAAGTTAGTTGTTCTAACACCTAATACAGTCTTTACTGCAAAAGAAGTTAAACGATAATTGTAGTGGAAAGCGTAGCTTTCAATAGTCTTTAATTTACTTCCCTCTTCAAATACAATTGATGTAAATGATGGAGTAATGTTAGGATTTAAAGAACTTGATATAAAATAACTTGCTTTTGTTTTTATCACTTCAACGCTCGCAGGTATTGTAAGGGTTGAAACTGCTGGGCTATGAGGTATTGCATAAAGAATTGTCTTTGCTTTATTGTAAAGAACACCATCAATGGAAGTGTAATTTGCGTTGTTAGAATCAACGGTAATTGATTCAAGGCGAACTGCATTATAGAATGCAGATGGAGAAATTGTACTTACTGACTCTGGTAATTCAATTCTCTTTACTGAATATTGATCACTATAAGCAACACTGCCACTGTCTATGGTTGCAAACGCTTCATCACCAATTGTATTTAATCTTGAACCATCTTTGAATTTAATTGAATCAATATTCGCACCATAGAACGCACGATAAGCAATTTCTTCAACACAAGACCCAATAACAAGGTATTTAATTCTTTCAATATTTGTTATTCTGTTAACTCCATTACCTAGTTTCACAACATCAACATCGTCGCCTGCCTCTGGTGCGTATACTTGTTCAGGAATAATTACCTTTGTATCAGCTGCATTATATGAAATGATTCTAGCGTAATATTCCCCTTCATTTTCTTCTATTTCATAACTCCAAGAATCTTGGTCATAGTTGTAATAATCAGCATAAACAGTAATATCTGTCGTAAGTGCATAATCTTTATTAAATGTACTACCAGTGCCATCTTGAGCGACGTTCCAGCCAAAGAATCTTGTTCCAGTTTTAGAGGGCTCACTAATCGTTTTAATTCTAGCTGCCCATACGTCAGAAAGGTTTTCATCAACAGTAACTACAACTATTTTACCATTGTCGTTAAAAGTACCTTCATTTCCATCAAATTTTATTAAGTACGCAATCCTCTCAAAATCAACTTCAATTTCAGTATTATTTGAAATTTCAACTGATGTTGTTTCTCTGTCATAACCTGCCCAACCTACTCCGGTAAAATTTACAAGAGTTGGAAGTGTTGGAAGATTTGTTATTCCCTCAAACTCAACTTCTTTGGTAAATGTAAATGTACCACTTTCAGCAACATATTCTGACCTTGACTCATCCCAAATCATTTTCAAATTTGTGTTAGGGTCGTTATAGAAGAAAGAAACTCTGTAAAGATTCTTTTCGAATATTGGATAAAGATCTAGACTGCCCTCAATTCTATCTTGTGCAACATCTACTCTTGCCCCACCCATGATAGTCCAAGAAGCAAAATGATAACCAGTCTTTAACATTTGAGCAGAATTTTTATCAACGTCATCAACTGCAAAATCACCAAATGAAACTAGTTGTGAATCGAGTAAATCTCCACCTTCGGTGAAGAAGTTTATCGTGTATGTTTCTATATCAAATGCTGATTCAAAAACTATATTTTCTCTTACAAATATATCATTAATTGTTTCATCAGTTAATTCAGTATCATTGTACATCCAATGTTTAAATTGGTAACCTATCTTTGTAGGATTAGCATCTGGAAATTCCGCTTCTTTTCCAAAATCTATATACAACGTTGTAAATAAATTGTTATCTTCCCTTTGTCCAATATAAAAATCAATTTTATACTTTTTAACGCTAAACACCGGCTTAGCATTGATATCAGTTCTGATGTTTGTTAAACTTGTAATTTCTTCACCATTTTCAGCATTATAATATTTCCACTGACCAGTATAGCCTGTATAATTTTCCAAAACCCCTGTTGGAATGTTGGCTGCAAGAAGAGTTCCATTGTATGCAACAGTTTTGCTAGAGTAGTGTGAAGAGTTAAGAACCAAATTATTTTCTCCGTCATAAACAAAACCACCAACAGAGTTTATTATTGGTAAATAAAATTTAACTTGGAATATTCTTTCTTCCCAACCAGCGTACAATATGACTGAAGACTCTGGCATAGTTGTAAAATGGTACTCCATAGTACAGTTTCTATCAATAAACCAGCCAGTAAAAGTATAGCCTTCTCTAACAGGAGAAGTTGGAGAACTTATGTTGCTACCTGGCTCTTCGGCAATCTTTTCAACTGTTGTACCCCCATTGGATACAAAAGAAACTGCAATAACTTGATTTTTTGTTGCAATAATAACAAAGTAAGCTATAACAGCAATTACAACTAAAATAAATAGCGTACCAAAAACTGCTGACAAAACTCTTTTCATAAGCACTCCCCTAAAAAATTTCGACTAATATATATATTAAATAT
>CAYIZA010000052.1:0-3704 GCA_964367965.1 uncultured Christensenella sp.
TTATAAATTTTAGAATAGTATGCAACGGTCGTTACAGACAAATCGTTGTTATCGTATTCATGCTCTTCTGTAGGCCAAATTCGATAAGCACCACTTAACTCGCCTGTGAAGGCTAGTAGTTTTCCATCGCTAATACCTATTGGAGTCCAACTTTCTTCATCAGCTAAACTGATATCGTTATAAAGAGTGTAGTACAAACTCATTGTGTACTCACTAGCGCCTATTGACAAAAGCTCAGCAGCGTTTACAATACGTAGCGCTGTTGCCCTACTTTTACCATCTGCTACTACAATTCTGATATTTGTAAATACTCTTGGCTCACCATTAGATGTAAAACTATCTTCTGCTGCAATACGTAATATAGCGCTGCCTGCTCTAATAGGAACGATTCTACCTGAATTATTGATTACAAATACAGGCTGTTCACCATCTACTAATGTGCTTTTGTATATGTACCTAACATTTTTATTGTATGCGTTTAATGGACTAACCGTTAGATTAAGATTAAATTGAAGAGAAATTGAACTTTCATCTATCACACCATTAACGAGGGTACCTAGTCCCTGTCTGCCATCAAAGTAGATTTCATAATCGTAAGCCATACTAGGAAATTCTGTGCCACTTGGTATTGGGTCAGCATTGTTAACGATAATCTCATTAACTTTTGTTGCCTTAGTAATAGTTATTATTGATGTAACGCTGTATGTCTTGTTATACTCTGAAATTTGCATCGTTACATAACAAATATCACTTTCCCTATCTCCTAGTCCATCAGCAATAACCATTGCACCGTATCCAGTTTGGTCGTTTGTTGTTCCTTTAAGAGAGATAGAATTTCCTTTTACTATCCAGCGAACATTGTCTGGATCACGTAAAACGGTTGCACTCTTAGGGTAACACTCTGTTTCGAGCATAACAGTGCTTAATTTTGTCTTATTATATTCACCAACTGAATTACTATCTTTCAAGTTGATATCAAGTTTATTTATTGAAACTGAAGAAAGAGGAATGTAACCATCTAAGATAAATGATAGTTCAAAAGGATCTGCATTGACTGGTGTAATTTCAACAGTAACAACTTTACCCTCAAACTGCATATATGCAGTTAGAACACCATTAACAAAATCAAAACACTTCATCTTGTTTTCAATATTGTTAACTGAAATGTACCTTGCAGAAAATTCTGCGCCTTCATTTGTTACAATCTGAATCTTTATGCTTTGATTAGCAGCAATAACAATTTTTTCAAGTGAATTAGTAATGCTTGAAACTGACTTAAACGCAACTGCGCCATTTTCGTATGGAGAATCAGAGTCAAGGTAAGTTTGTGATTTGATTAGCGGTATATAAACTCTAATGTTCATAGTAGCACTTCTACCATTACCGAGAGTAAATATTAGTTTTGTCGTACCAATTTTATTTGGAACAATTTTGTAAATCAATTTATTTTCAGTTTCAACAATTGTAATATTGTTGTTTGATTTACTAACAGATAGATCATTTACGTAAGCAGTAGCTGGATCAGTATAGAGAGTTAAAGTTTCTTCACCTGCTTTTAGATCAACATACAAATATCCATCATCTGCCAATTGTCCATTATCAAAGTAAATTCTATTTGCACCCTCTTCAATATTAAGAGTAATAAGTGTAGAAATAGACCTTCCGTTTAGTTTATATGTTTCTGAAGAAATAACTGTTGCTTTTAAATAATAAGTTCCTTCAACAACACCTGCATTTGCAGAAACGTATATTCTGCTTCCTCCATAAATTTCAACATATCCCTTCATGTCTATTACTTGATTGTAAGAATCAAGAATTGTAAGGTAATCTGTTGGTAAATTTGATGTACCAGCGGCTTTAATATATTCAAGACGAATCTTTGAGTCTTTTTCAAGAACGCTACTTGGAGTAACACTAAATCTAATTTCTGTTCCAAACATTGAATTGTCATAAGTGTTGTAAACATTTATATTAAATCCTAGTGGGTTAGCAATTGAAGATTGACCGTTAACGTTCAAGTCTGTTGGTGCATCAATAACTTCAACTGGCACAGACATAACAACTGGTGTTACAAAACTTCCTGCGCCATAAACATTTACTGAGAATACAATATTTGTGTTTCCAAGATTATTGCAACGAACAACAAATGCATTCATTCCTACATTTTGAATTCCAATAACTTTACTATCATATGACTCTATTGAAATTGAAACTTCTTGTGCTGTCGAAATTACAAAGCGTAACTCTGCTGTTGAATATTGTTGCATCGTTTTAACAAGTGTAATACCCTTTGTTAAATCCACTTGTTTACCAGTGGTTGCATTAGTTATAGAAACTTGTTCTGCTAATATTGGTTCAACTATCTGTACAGGCTTTGTGTCATAAATAACCGCAACGCCATTTTCATCATTGACACTCACTCTAACTTGAATTGTGCCTGTCCTAGCGTAAGTTGCATCAATGATACCTGTACCACCATTGATTGTTGCACCGAGTGTATCTCCAATAATTGCGTAAGACAAATCACTCTTATTTCCATTGCTTGGAGAAATAACTAAATCTTCTGTTGGACTGATAGCACCTTTTTTACCAACTTCAATCATACATGAAAAGTCAGAGGTGTAAGAAAGGCTTTCAATTGGCATAAATACCTTAACGGTTATGTAAGTTTTGATTGAACTATTGTCTGGACTGTAAACCATGATTCTTGAAATACCTGGGGTGATTCCAGTAACTGTTGCTGTAACAAGTCCTGTTCCCATACCACGCTCAACGTTGACAGAAATGTTTTCACCTTGATCAAATAGGACTGAGTTTGAATCTGCATCTTTAATAGAAACAGTAAAACGTTTAGTACTTACATCAAGGTCGCTCTCATATCTTTTGCCAATAGTAATGTCTATTACTTCATCGCTTGCTATAAGTTTCATATTTTCGTTTAAAACATCTGGCGTACAACCTGATAGCACACCTACAACACAAAGTGTTAGTAAAATAAAAAGTGAAACTATTTTTTTCTTCATTAGACACTCTCCTTAAAGGCAAGATAAACTCAACCAACTTCGTTTTATTTATCAAGAATAGTATTACTGAATACTAATTCATTTATTCTTTATAAGAATAAACAGAAAAACTACTATGCATAATTAGTTTATTATAGCGGGCGAAAATTGTCAAATAAACTGCGAATATTGTTAAATAATTATGGACTTTTTCCGTGTTCTAGTATAAAATAATTCCTGTGTTTAAACTTGCAAAAGAAAATAAGCATATTTACTGCTATTTAGGAGAAGAAAATGAAGAAAATAGTATCTCTAATGAGAAAGTGTATAACCGACTTTGACATGATTCAAGAGGGTGATAAAATAGCTGTCGGCTTGTCTGGCGGTAAGGACAGTCTTGCACTTGCTACAGCGCTTAAAAATTATCAATTATTCTCTCCACAAAAGTTTGAACTAGTAGCCCTTTCTGTTGATTTGTTTGCCGGTAAAACTGACTATTCAAAACTAAGCAAATATTGTGAAGAAATTGGACTAGAATACCATGTGATTCCAAGTGACATTTACGATATAGTTTTTGAAGAGAGAAAAGAGAGCAATCCCTGCTCATTATGTGCCAAACTTAGGCGCGGAATTTTGAACACAGAAGCAATAAAACTTGGCTGTAACAAAATTGCTCTAGGTCACCATGCAGATGACTTAATT
>CAYIZA010000053.1:0-3647 GCA_964367965.1 uncultured Christensenella sp.
TGTATATATAGCATATTACTATGTGTATTATAAAGCATTGTTTTTCTATCAAGGGTTTTTCTCACTTAAAGGGCTATCAAACAACCACATACTATATTATTATATACCATACTTTAATTTACCACTATTTCCCATGCACTAATTTTTTCTCTCCATTGGTTTTTTGCGAAGAGCTTACTTATATCACTATATATTGTTCTATTATTCCTTATGTCTTGTGTGGCTATCTATTATGTGTTTATATAGGGTATGTTGTATGGCTATGTGTTTGTATGTTGTTATGCACTATCAACTATGCCGTCCTTACATGCACGCACATGGTATATATAAATATAAATAATATTAAATAATAAATAAAAAAGCACATACTTTTTGTTGCTTTATTTTATGCTCATATATAACTTACTGTGTATAGGTTGTTTGTGGCTGTTTCTGAAAACTCTGGCAACTTTCAAGCAAACTTTCTTTCAAGGGAATTAAAAAAGCCTGTCAACTTTGACAGACACACTCTCAAATATATGAAAACTTTTATACTGAAAACTTTGACAACTTTGACAACTTTTAGGCTGAAAACTTTGACGACTATTGGGTGCATTCTCAAAACCCTGACAACTTTCACACTCAAAAACCCTGACAACTTTCAGGCTTATTTTCTCACACTGTCTTTTTTTCTCACATCTGCCCCTTTTGAGTTATCCACAGAGTTATCCACATATCCACAGAAAAAAGTTGTTTTTTGCCAATATTCCATATTTTGCTAAAAGTTATCCACATATCCACATTTTGCCTTTTTATATTCCTTTTTTTGTCGTTGTTGTTTTTGTATTTGCTTGCTTGTTTCTAGTTATGCCATTTTAACCGCTTTGCTTGTGCCTTGTTGCGTTCTTATATGTTTAGTTAATAAGTTGCTAGCCTTTTCCTTTTCGTTCGTTCTATCACTATTTAAAGCCTTATTTTTTATGTATGAGTTTTTAACTGTTATTTTTTGCAATAAAAAAAGCAAACCGCCGCCCGTTTTATAGGGTTTTGATTTGCTTTGTTGCCTTTTTGGCTTAAAGTCTTTTATATTAATTTTGATTTAAAATTTCAAAACTTGCTTTGTCAAACTCAAACTGTATCTGTTCAATGTTTTTTAAAAATTGCTTTTTTGTTATTATGTTATACTCAAAATCTATTATTTGATGTTTTATTTTTTGCAGGTGTTCAGTTAATAGGTCTATTTTTTCATATTTCATTTTTTGCTCCTTTCCTTTTTGTCTTTATGTTTTTAAAACAGCATAAAATAAGCTTCCTCAAGGTGCAGGATTGCCGTTGTTATTGCGTTTTGTCTTTCTGTGCGTTGCTCTTGCTCTCTTGCTTTTTCTAGTATGCTCATGGCGTTTAATATTATCATAATTGTTTTTTGTTCCATCTTTTCATTTTCCTTTTATTTAAAATATTTATTTTTAATTTTTTCAATGTCTTTTTTTGCTTGTTCGTTTTTTGTTTGTGATATTGTTGTATTTATTGCTTGTAGCTTGTCGCTTTGCGTCAATAGGTTATTTATCAATATTTTGAAATGTTGCCTCATATTCCGCCGCCTTAATTTGTTATTATCTCATCATTTTCATCATCATAAACAAGCCCTATAATTTCGCAAACAAACTCAAAATTAAACCAAAACAGGTCATTGATTTGCGTCTCTGTCATTCCTTCTGGGTATATATCCTCCAATACTTCTGTTATTTGTTCCAGTTGTTCATGTGTAAGTTTTTCTGCGTTATCTTTTCCGCCGCTCCAAAACTCAAAATTTGTTAAATTTTCCTCTTTTGTTATTATCATTTTAAAATCCCCCTTTTTAAAATTCCTCATTGTTTTTATTTGATAAAATTTTTTCTATCATTTCGCAAGCCTCTTGCTTGGTGTATATTTTAGCATTTAAGCTGTGGGCAAAATTTAACCCGCTTTGTTCTATCTCTTTAATATCAATATTATTTGGGTCTTGTCTTTCTTCCCCTGCCCTACAACCGCTGCCGTTTTCTTTTGATGGCTTATATTTTAGAGAAAAACCAACACCCCAGAGATGCTCATTTTGAACATATAACAAGTTTTTATTTTTTGTTAAAATCCAACCCCAGCAGCCGCCGATTGTGTTCTCTCTTGTGATTGCTGTTTTTATTGCTCCCTGCTCTTTTGCAATGCTTAAAACCTTTTCAATGTTTTTTATTTTTTGCTCGTTTGCTCTTCTTTTCATTTTTTTTATTTCCTTTTTTTATTTTTATTTTGTTTTTAATATATCAAAGTTTTTTGTACTTCTTTTTTGTAGTACTCGAAGTTTTCAATTTTTGCATTGTCTAAAATGTAAATTGTTTTACTTAACAGCTCGTCGCAAAAAATATCAAAACTTTTAACAATTTCAAAATCATTTAAAATTATTGCTTTTAACTCCTCCTGTGCTTCTTTGTGTGTGCTTCCCCAGTCTTTAAGGTCTTGAAGTGCTTCATCATAATTATCAAAATCTGTTATAATTTCGTTTATTATATTTTTATTGCTATTTGCTGGGGTTAATACTAAATAACCGCCGCTCCTTCCGTTAAAAAATACATTAATATTATTGTACTCCGCTTTTTCTTTTGCTTCATATTCTCTTATAGTATTATTAATAATTGCGTAAAATTCCTCGCTGAGATTTTCGTCTGCTAAAATTTCAAAAAATTTGTTTTTTTGCTCCCTTGATAGTGGCAAGTTATAAGCCTTGATATTGTTTGCGATGCTTGTTGTTCTGTTCCAGCTGTTCATTGTAAAATAATAAAAATGATTGCTTATATATTTGTACTTGTCTTTTAGTGTTTTAATGCCTTTTGTTTTGTTAAAAAATTCTTTTCTTTTCATTTTTTTATCTCCTAAACCTGCCCGCCGCCTTGGTCGGGTCTTATGGTTTTTATTTTGTTATTATTTTTTTATCCGGTGTTTTTACTACAAGTTTTTTTGCTTTCTTGGATATTAGCTCATCATTTTTTGTTATTGGTTTCTCCAAATAGTTTTGGATTGCTATCCTGCTTCTTTCTGGGATGCTTTCTGTTTCTGGCTGTTTCTCTTTGATTTCAAACTCTTTAAGGTCTTTACTGTTTATGATGTCACTTGTTGCAAAGTAATCTCCATCATCTGCTCTGAAGTTTGCCCACACAGCAATATTTTTTGGTATTGACCCTATTGCTACTCCGTGATTTGTAAAATACCAATACGGCGTTAATAAATAATCTTCATTTGTGTAATCTATTTCTCCGGCTGTTATTTCGCTAATTTCTTTAAGTTGTTTTGCTATCATTTTTTACCCCCTTGAAACAATACAAAGCTAGCATATTCCTTTTCATTCTCTGGCAATCTGCCGTGATAGGCTAAAAAGTCGCCCAGCCCTTTTCCGTTATAATTTATCATAATTTTGTACCTCCTTGCTATGATATGTTTATATATTAACATAATTTAAACAATATGTAAAGCATTTTTAACAAATATTTTAACAATTTATAAATATTTTTTTTTGTAACATTTTAACCGCTTTTGTTTACATTTAACCGCCTTTGTTTACACTTTTAACAGTTGTTAAAACTTCCCTTGATAGTATTATATTAAATTATATTTGCTTGCTATGGCTCTTGCTGTGGTTG
>CAYIZA010000054.1:0-3634 GCA_964367965.1 uncultured Christensenella sp.
ATAGGGACAACTGAGCGGGGGCGCAGTCTCACGCGAAAAAAAACCGTTTTCAAGAGGGGTATAAGGGGTAGCTCTTATACGAAGTATAAGGAAGTTATAAAAACTTGAAAACAATTCAAGTTTAATCAAGTTTGGAGGAAAAATGTCAAACGGACATGGCGGGTCAAGGGTCGGAGCAGGAAGGAAAAAGACGGCCATAGTGGAAAGGATAGCCGACGATACTTACAAGAAAAAGATTGAGGTACTTAAGGTAGATAACGAGCTTTTCGGGAACGATATGCCCGAGCCAAGTCAATATCTTTCTCAGCAAACCAAAGGTGCAAGTGAAAATATCGGCAAAGCGGTGTATGAGAAAACCTGGCGTTGGTTGCAGGATAGAGGCTGTGACCAGCTAGTCAATCCGCAGATAGTGGAGCAGTACGCAATGTGCATTGCGCGTTGGATCCAAGCGGAAAACGCAGTCCATACCTTCGGCTTTCTTGCCAAGCACCCGACAACGGAAATGCCAATAGCAAGTCCGTACATCAAAATATCGCAGGATTTCTTAAAGCAGAGCACAAACTTATGGCTGCAAATTTATCAGGTTGTAAAGGAAAATTGCACCGAGCCTTACGGTAAAGACGAAACAGATCCGATGGCGATATTACTAAATCAGCAGCCGCACGGAGGATTTAAAGTTTAAAGAAGATATGTGTCGTGATGCTTTGTCAGCCGTCCGTCGGCTTCGGGTCATGTATTTTGATATACACTCCCCTTGCCGGCGGGGGGACTTCCTCGCCTGACTCGCATCTCTTCTTTAAACACGTTTTATTTTACATGGAGGATTTGTCATAAATGAATATAGAAAAAATTGCAATAGAACGGCTGAACCCCGCCGGATACAATCCTCGTAAGGAGCTAAAAGTCGGAGACACAGAATACGAGAAGCTAAAGCGTTCGATAGAGACCTTCGGCTATGTAGAACCGGTCATATGGAATAAGCGAACCGGCAACGTTGTCGGCGGGCATCAGCGGCTTACGGTGATGAAAGACCTTGGATATGAGGAGGTTGATTGCGTTATCGTTGATTTAGACGAACCGCATGAAAAAGCGTTGAACGTCGCTCTCAACAAAATTCAGGGCGAATGGGACACCGGAAAACTTAGCGCTCTATTAACGGACTTGGACGGTTCTGCATTTGATGTATCATTGACCGGCTTCGATGCGTCCGAGGTTGACGAACTAATGGATGCTTTCTACTCGCGCGAAACAGTTCAAGATGATTTCGATGTGGATAAGGAACACGCGGAGATTGCTGCAAAGGGAGCTGTAACTAAGGTCGGAGATGTCTGGAAGCTGGGCAGGCACACGCTGATGTGCGGCGACAGTACAAGCGAAAAAGATTTTGAAATACTGATGCACGGCAGAAAAGCGCAGATGGCGGTAACCAGTCCGCCTTACGGGGTTGGAAAGGATTATGAGCAGAAGGGCATCGAGCCTTGGCGCGAGACAATGAAACCAGTGATAAAGAATTTGACCAAATACGCAGGAATCATCTGCTGGAATATCATAGACCTTTACAGCACAGGCACGCAGTTCATCGAACCGACTAACGCATATTCTACAGAAATGTTTGCCGAATGCGGCTACCGGCCGATATGGATACGCATTTGGAAAAAGCAAGGGATGAACTTTGGCGTGGGACCGTATCATCTTGTCACCAACAAGCCTGTTCAGCAGTACGAATACATAACGGCTTACGGCAACAAGCCGGAACCGGAGTACAACGATCAGGAATATGTTTGGCTATCGGCTTATGCCGGGCATAGCTACCAGTTTGTGAAAAGGCTTACAAAGGAAGAGCGCAAAAAATGGGGCTATGCCGGCATTTGGGAAATGACAACAGTAAAAACAAACAAAGAGCACCCCGCAATGTATCCCGTCGAGCTTCCCTGGCGCTGCATCAAAATGCACAGTGACAAGGATGGCATTGTCTTAGAACCGTTCAACGGCAGCGGCACGACGATCATTGCTTGCGAACAGTTGGACAGAATCTGTTACGCAATGGAGAAGAGTCCGGAGTATTGCGACCTCGCAGTAAAACGCTGGGAGGAGTTTACGGGAGAAAAAGCGGAGAAATTGACAGAACTCAGATAAAGTATTATAATACTTTCTATTATGTTAAGGAGAATTATTATGACACAACATCAATTAGCCCAAAAGTTGAAAGAAATGTATGAAAATGCACCTTATGGAGAAGCCGTCGCACATATACATCTATTCGGGATAATGTATGCGAAAGAAATTGAAAATGGCTCGTATTCTGTCAAAGATATTATTAAGTATTCTGGGTTGAAAGAAAGTTATCAAACTGAAGTTACAAAGGGAATAAAACTTTCAAAGTATGTAGTAGTGAAATAAGCTAAAATTTAAAAAAATATATTTAAACTGCTTTGATTGCGAAGCAGTTTTTTTATGCCCAAAATCAGGAGAAATATGGGTGGAAGCGAAAACAAAATGCAGATATGGCAATTAAGACAAATGCAGGAGTTGCCTCTAGAAATTAAAATAATGAAATCTCAACAGAGAATTCGCGAATGGGTAGAACACTTTGGATTAGACGGAGTGTTCATTTCTTTTTCTGGAGGCAAAGATAGCACGGTACTTTTACATTTGGCAAGACAGATATAGCCTGAAATGGTAGGCGTATCGACCACATCGCAAAGGTGTGGTTTTTTATTAAAATCTTTCGAAAACTTGTGTTTTTCTTCGGTTTTTCACTAGACTTATGGTGTTCTTTCCGGTATTGTTGTCCCTACCAAAAGCAAGGAGGCAAACACCATGAAAACACAAAGATTCGGACTGGAAATCGAGTTCACAGGGATAACAAGAGCGCAGGCAGCTAAGGCGATAGCTAACGAACTGCACGCAAGCGAAAGCTACGAGGGTGGCAGCTACAGCACCTACGCAATATGGACGGAAGACAACAGAAAATGGAAGGTCATGAGCGACGCGAGCATCCTGCCCGAAGCTAGCCAGGGCGGATACGCCGGAAGCGAACACAAATGCGAATTCGTAACGCCGATATGCACCTACCAAGACATCGAGACGATACAGGGCATCGTAAGGGCGCTAAGAAGAGCAGGCGCAAAAATCAACGACAGCTGCGGACTGCATGTACACATCGATGCAAGCGAACATACCGCAAAGAGCCTCAAGAACATCGCCAACATCATGGCGAGCAAAGAAACCCTGCTGTTCAAAGCGCTCGAGGTAAAAGCGGAAAGAGCAGAAAAATGGTGCAAAAAGGTCGAAGGAAAGCTGCTAGATGACCTCACCAAGAAAAAGCCCAAGACGCTGGACGAGGTAAAAAGGATATGGTACGAGGGCGGCGACGGAAGCGCACAACACTACCACAGCAGCAGATACCACGCGCTCAACCTGCACAGCGTATGGCAAAAAGGGACGGTCGAGTTCAGAATGTTCAACAGCACACTGCACGCAGGCAAGGTAAAAAGCTACATACAACTGTGCCTGGCGATCAGCCACCAGGCAAAAACGCAGAGCTGTGCAACAAAACGCGAAACGATAACAACCAACGCAAAGTTCACCTTCCGCACCTGGCTCATCAGGCTGGGACTGAACGGAGAAGAAT
>CAYIZA010000055.1:0-3546 GCA_964367965.1 uncultured Christensenella sp.
TGTTCATACTCTTCAATTGTACTAGGTTTATATTCTTGCTCTGTGGCAGTTTGCTCGCTGAACATATCTGAAAAATTTTGTTTTTCTTCTTTAATATGTTTGCTCATATACTCCCCCCAACCTATATTTTAGTATATCACAACTATTATTATTTGTCATTTATTAAAAAAGTGGCAATCACCACTTTTAACCAATATATTCAAACCTATTCACAATGTTTCCATTGTACTCTTTTTTATCGTGCCACATACTTGCTTCACGAACCCAAATCTCGTTTGTATCTAGGTGCTTATATACAACCATTTCTTTTAAAGTTTCACTATGTTTAGCAAGTGCTATTACTTCTACAATAGCACCTTTAAAGTGTCTATATTTACCTAATTCAATTTCTTCCATAATTCTCCTATATGCTAGTATGCATAGTTCTTTTCAAAACTTCATCTTGTTGCTCTTTTGTTAACTTTATGAAGTTAACTGCATAACCTGATACGCGAATAGTTAATTGAGGGTATTTCTCTGGGTGTGCCTGAGCATCAATAAGCGTATCTCTACTAAATACGTTAACATTTAAATGGTGTCCTTTTGATTTAGTATATCCATCAAGAAGCATAATTAGATTGTTAACTCTTTCACTTTCATTTTTTCCAAGTGAAGCAGGAGTAATTGAAAAGGTATTAGATATTCCATCTCTAGCGTGATCATATGGTAGTTTTGCCACACTTTCAAGTGAGGCAAGTGCGCCATGCGTATCTCTACCATGCATAGGATTTGCTCCTGGTGCAAAAGGTTCGCCCTCTCTTCTGCCATCTGGCGTGTTACCTGTCTTTTTTCCGTAAACCACATTTGAAGTGATTGTTAAAATGCTTGTAGATGGAGTTGCATTTCTATATGTTCTATGACTTGCAACTTTTGACATAAATGTTTTAACGAGTTCAACTGCAATGCTATCTACCCTGTCATCATTATTTCCATATTTAGGATAGTCACCCTCTACTTCATAGTCAACGGCAAGTCCAGACTCATCGCGAATAACTTTTACCTTTGTGTACTTTATAGCAGAAAGTGAGTCAACGGCGCAAGATAACCCCGCAATCCCCGTTGCAAATATTCTATTTACGCTATCATCATGAAGTGCCATTTCAAGCGCCTCATAACTATACTTGTCATGCATGTAATGTATAACATTAAGCGTGTTTACATAAAGGTCAACTAACCAGTCCATTGCTTTATTATACTTGTCCCAAACCTCATCATAATCTAGATATGTAGAAGTTATAGGTTCAAGATTTTGAGCAACTTTTTGCTTAGTTATATCGTCAATTCCTCCATTTATAGCGTAAAGCAAACATTTAGCTAGGTTGGCTCTTGCACCGAAAAACTGCATGTCCTTGCCAAGCCTCATTGCACTTACGCAACAAGCGATAGCATAATCATCACCCATAAAATCACGCATCAAGTCATCATTTTCATACTGAATAGATGAAGTGTAAATAGATGTGCGAACGCAGTAGTCTTTAAATGCTTTTGGAAGTGAAACTGACCAAAGAATAGTTAAGTTCGGTTCAGGAGCAGGTCCAAGATTTGTTAGTGAATGAAGCATTCTAAATGAGTTTTTTGTCACTAGACTTCTACCATCTTCTCCCATACCGCCAATTGATTCAGTTACCCAAGTTGGGTCACCAGAGAAAAGTTCATTATATTCTGGCGTTCTCATAAACTTAACAAGGCGAAGTTTCATAACAAAGTGATCCATAAGTTCTTGTGCTTCACTTTCAGTTAATACTTTTAACTTTAAATCTCTCTCGATATAGATATCTAAAAAAGTTGACACTCTGCCAAGACTCATTGCTGCACCATTTTGTTCTTTCACCGCACCAAGATAACCAAAGTAAAGAAATTGAATAGCCTCTTTTGCATTTCTTGCTGGTTCGCTAATATCGTAGCCATAAGATTTTGCCATTTCTTTTAACGCATTTAGCGCTTTAATTTGTTCCGCCGTTTCCTCTCTTGCCCTAATTTTTTCCTCTGTCATTTCACCGCAAAGAGAAAGTAGGAATTTCTTCTTTTCTTCAATTAGTCTATTAGCGCCATACAAGGCAACTTTTCTATAATCACCGATCAATCTTCCTCTGCCATACGCATCAGGAAGTCCAGTGATAATTGCTGATTTACGCGCCAATCTCATTTCAGGAGTGTACACTTCAAACACCGCATCATTATGAGTTTTGCGATAATTTGTAAAAATGTTTTTTATTTCAGGTGAAATAGTGTAACCATATTCTTCTAGTGCCTTTTCACTCATCCTTATTCCACCAAAAGGTTGAAGTGAGCGCTTTAAAGGCTTATCAGTTTGAAGTCCAACAATCTGTTCTATGTCTTTATCAATATATCCTGCAGCATGACTTGTTATTGTTGAAACAATGCTTGTGTCTGCATCAAGCACGCCGCCAGCCTGTCTTTCTTTTTCGTTTAAAGTGATAATCTCTTTCCAAAGTTTTTTAGTTCTTTCTGTAGGTCCAGTTAAAAACTCATCGTTTCCTGTGTACTCAGTGTAATTATTTTGTATGAAATCGCGGACATCTATCTTTTCGTTCCATTTTCCTTTTTTAAATCCATCATATATTTCCATCTTCTTTTCCTCTTTTGGTTTTGTTGTTACTTAAAATACTATGTGCTAATTCTATCTGTTCACTCGTTGGTGGCATAACGCCTTCTAGTTCGTATGGTCTTGAAAGTGCTTTATACTTTTCTATCCCCATTGTGTGATAAGGGAGTATATCAACTTTAATAACATTTTTTAATGTATCAATAAACTCTTTTGTTTTAGTAAGTGTTTCTTTGTCAGCATTTATAGTTGGTATTAGAACATACCTAATAATAACATCAATATTGTTTTCACTCAAATATTTTGCAAACTCTAAAATGTTTTTATTGCTTTGACCAGTTAGTTTAATATGCTTATTATCATTTATGTGCTTTATGTCAAGCAATACTAAATCAGTAACTTTAATTAGTTTATCAAACTTATTTAGTAACACCTTGTCGCTACTATTAAAAAGCACGCCAGAAGTGTCTATGCATGTGTGGATACCAAGTAATTTAAGTTTAGTAAACAATTCTGTTAAAAAATCTATTTGAACGAGTGGTTCGCCGCCTGTTGCAGTAACTCCACCATCAGTTAAGTAATTTCTATATTTTTTTATCTCGCTAATTACTTCATCACACTCCATTTCTTTACTAGCACACATTTGCTGAGTGTCAGGATTATGACAAAATTTACAGCGCATAGGACAGCCTTGGAAAAAAAGGACAAACCTAATACCCGGTCCGTCAACTGTACCAAAAGTTTCAATTGAGTGAATAAAACCTTTCAATTTTTCCTCGCTTTGACGACTTTAAAAGTCAATATCCATTCTATAAGAATAAAAAATCCTTTACAATAAAATGTACAACATTTAGTGCAATACTTGTGCTTCGTGCACAATATGTTCAAATGGTAAATTAGGTACCTATTATATTATGTCAAAAAATTACATAATTACTATT
>CAYIZA010000056.1:0-3414 GCA_964367965.1 uncultured Christensenella sp.
ACTCTACCGTTGAGCCACCCCCCTACGCTGATAGCATAAGTATATTAAAATTTTATGAATTAGTCAATAGAATAAGCTTAATTTGTTGCAAAAAGGCTGGTTTTTAGTTATAATAAGGTCGAGGTTAAAATTGAAGACAGTTGAAATTTACACTGACGGCGCATGTAGTTTTAATCCCGGCCCGGGCGGCTGGGGCGTTGTTATGTTGTACCGGGACATTGAAAAGCAATTCAGCGGGTTTGAGCCGGCTACCACTAACAACCGTATGGAACTGCAGGCAGTTATCGAGGGGATTAGTCGTCTTAAAGAACGCTGCAAGGTGCTGCTCTATAGCGACTCCGCCTATGTAATAAACGCTTTTGTGAAGGGCTGGATTGAGGACTGGAATGCCAAAAACTGGAAGAACAGCACCAAAAAAGAGGTCAAGAATTTGGATTTATGGCAGCAACTTTTTGCACTCAGTAAAGGACACCAGATAACCTGGGTCAAGGTCAAGGGACACTCGGACAACAAATATAACAATATCTGCGATGAGTTGGCACGGGCGGAAATTGAAAAAAATATCAAGGTGGAGGAATAGTTTATGCTGTCTAAAATTTCTAAAAAAAGGTTTTGGATTATAACTGCCGTGGGGCTGATGTTTGTGCTGGTTTTACTTGTTCAATTTATTACCCTGGCAGTGTTGAGAGGTCAGAATAGTTCCTTTGAGGCTCGTCTCAACTCAATCAATGAGGAGATTGCCAGTATACCTGGCGAGGTTGGCACCGATGCTAAAATAGATGAAGCCCGTTGGGAATATGGCTACCAGTATCCAGGCGAGCGCACGCTGGAGGAAGGAAATTAACTGCCATTAAAGAATGCTGCCAGATTTTTGCTGAAGATTTTTTCAATTGTCCTGGTTGGCACTCCCCTGCTCTGCAGTTGGTCTGAAATTAAGTGTAAATCTTCATAGCCCTTTATATCCTCCGGAAATATTTCAATGCCGTTGAAGTCGGTGCCAAAGCCCAATGTATCTGTGCCAAATTCCGATATAAACCACTCGATAATAGAACTGATGTGTTTGGCATCAGTTTTTTCATCCGGGCTGAGAAAGGATGGATACACAGCAAGTCCGATAAAACCTCCGCTGTCCTTTATGGCTTTGATTTGTTTTTGGTCGATATTTCGGGGATGATTGCAGAAGTGTGAAAAACCGGTGTGTGAATTGAAAAGTGGTCGGGAGGTGAGTTTGGCAAACTGCCAGAAACTGGTATTGTTCATATGTGCTGTGTCTATTAAAATGCCATTTTGCTCCAGAATTTTCACGGCCTTCATACCCCAGGGGGTCAGTTCGCCCTTTCCCATAGCGCCGCCGCATAGAGCGTTGTCTTGGTTATGACAAAGGGTGACATAAAAAGATTGACTCTCTACCAGATATGCGATATTTTCCGGGGTTATAAACCACGCATTTTCCACCGCAGGCAACACCTGGGGGTGCTCCTGGAGCAGATCAAAACAGCGCTGCATCTGTGGCAGGCCTGCCCCCTCACCGTTGTTAAAAGAAAAATAGACACCAGCAAGTTTCCTAAGCATTGGTGTCTGTTTTTTCAGATAACCATCTATTTCAGTCCGGTTTTTACTGAACCAAAATAAGTCATTGTGTGCATCATATATCTCAAATTCCATACCATTATTTTATGCAAAATTACTTAGCATATTCAATGGAACGGGATTCTCTTATGACATTAACTTTGATTTGACCCGGATATTCCATCTCGGACTCAATGCGCTTTGCAATCTCCTTTGCCAGGAACATTGCCTGTGCGTCGTCGATTTCTTCCGGCTTTACTATAATTCTTATCTCACGCCCAGCCTGTATAGCAAAGGATTTCTCAACGCCACTGAAGGAGTTGGAAATTTCCTCCAACTTTTGCAGGCGCTTTACATAACTCTCCAGTGACTCTCGGCGTGCGCCTGGACGGGCACTGGAAATAGTGTCGGCTGCCTGAACCAGAATTGCCTCTATGCATGTGAACTCGGTGTCTCCGTGGTGTGCAGCAATACAGTTGATGACCTTGGCGTTTTCTTTGTACTTGGTTGCAAGTTCCACCCCGATGCTTACATGGGTTCCCTCCACCTCGTGGTCGACCGCTTTGCCGATATCGTGTAGCAGTCCGCCTCGCTTAGCAATAGCAACATCAACATCCAACTCAGCCGCCATCATTCCGGCGATATAGGAAACTTCCAGTGCGTGCTTGAGCATATTCTGTCCGTAACTGCTACGGTATTTCAGTCGCCCCACCAGTTTTACAAGTTCAGGGTGCAGCCCGTGAATACCAGTCTCCATAACCGCTGCCTCACCAGTCTCTTTCATCTCCTGTTCAATGTCCCGCTTTACTTTAGATACTGTTTCTTCAATGCGTGCTGGGTGAATTCTCCCGTCCTGCATCAGTTTTTGAATGGAAATTCGTGCAATTTCACGGCGTACCGGGTCGAAGCCCGATAGAACGATTGCCTCCGGAGTGTCGTCTATAATTAGGTCAATTCCGGTAGAGTGTTCCAGCGCCTTAATATTTCTGCCCTCTCGTCCGATAAGTCTGCCCTTCATATCATCGCTCGGAAGTACTACGGTAGAAACGGTGCTTTCACTGGTCACATCAGCAGAGTATTTTTGAATTGCCAGTGATATGATTTCGCTTGCTTTTTTGTTTGCGGTCTCTCGAGCCTCTTGCTCCAGGTTGTGTACTATAATTGCAGCATCGTGTTTTGCCTCTTCTTCAATAGCATCAATAAGTGTCTTTTTAGCCTCTTCCTTAGTGAGTGAGGATACACGCTCCAACTCGGAGATAATCTCCTTGTTTCGCTCCTGAAGTTGTTCTTCAATCTCCCCCAGCCCTTTTTCCCGAGCATCCAGTTTTTGTTTGAGTTGCTCTAAGTTCTCAGTCTTTTTCTCCAGGGTTTGTTCTTTGTTGTTTACAAACTCTTCACGCTGTAAATAGCGGTCATTGAGTTTTTCGATTTCCGCCCTGCGAGTTTTGATTTCGTTATCGGTATCCGTTTTTATTCGCAGTGCCTCTTCTTGTGCCGAAAGTTTTGCCTCTTTCAATATAGTCTTTTCTTCCTGATAAGCATTTTCAAGAATTTTAGACGCATTCGCCTTTGCTTTGTCCAGGTTTTTGCCGGTTGTCAACTTAAAAGCAACAACGCCCACTACTGTTCCTAGAACAATAGCGCCAATGAGGGACAATACAAAGGTTACTGTGCCGATTGAGCCAAGCATTCCAGCCGAAAGTGTTGTCAGCATAATAAACCTATCTCCTTATAATTTTTTTATATATAAAATCAAACAAATCATTGTTTTATATACTCTAAGTTTAATCTAAAATTGAAAATAAGTCAAGTAAACTGGGAAAATAAAAACACCCCCCACTAGAG
>CAYIZA010000057.1:0-3393 GCA_964367965.1 uncultured Christensenella sp.
ACTTATAGTATTCAAAATTTAAAGGACGGTCCGTGATTAAGTTTAAAAAAACAAAACTTAATAGTAATGAAAGAAATAAACTAGTTTTTTTTAAAGAAAAAAACTCTGCTTTTGAAGATGAGCCTCTTAAAAATCAACTTACCATAGAGGAACTTTTTTCTGACAAAAAAGAAAGTGGCGAGCCTATCGTTTCTGTTGATGATATCGTTTCAGGTGAAAACCGTGCAAGAGAACTTGCTAGCGCAGAAGAGCATGTAAACGCCCAAAATACAACAAAGAGTAAACTATGGAGTTTCATTTTCCTTGTTATTAACTTAGTTATCGTTGCAATCATATTTTTAACTCAACTTGAAGCTGATAATGTTACAAGTCCAGCAGATTTAAAAATTGATTGGCTATGGATGACGATTGCTGGTCTGATGTTCTTTATAATTGTGTTCACAGAGCAGATTCGTTATTTGATGTTAATTAAATCATCAACTAACAGGCACAGACCATTTTTGTCATATAAATTAAGTGCAGTTGGAAAGTACTATGATGCCATAACTCCTTTTTCAGCGGGCGGTCAACCTTTCCAGGTTTATTATCTAAATAATCGTGGAGTTAAAGCCTCTACTGCAATTTCTGTACCTCTTGCAAAGTTTATTATGCAACAGATTATATTTACCATTGTTGCATCTGTCTTCTTATTTGGTAATCTTGGAATGCTTGCTGGTTTTTCTGGTGCGGAAAATAAAGTTGTTACTATTGCCTGCTGGATTGGTTACATTTGCAATTTTGTAGTAATTGCAACAGTTGTTATTATTTCAATTAGTAAAAAAGTAGGACATAAGCTAGTTAGTGGCGTTTTAAAACTACTAACTAAAATTAGAATAGTTAAGGATTATGACAAGCAGTATAATAAAGTTATGAAGCTTGTTGCAGATTATCAAAACACCATTAAATTCTTTGCAAAATCACCACTTGTTATGATTTTTAGCATGTTCTTATCCCTAGTTGCGCTCCTTGCTCAATATTCTGTTATATACTTTATTTTTAAAGCCTTTGGCGGAGTAGGGGGAATAGAAACTTGGTTTGAAGTCGTTGGTATCGCAGTTATGATTGATCTTGCAATTGGGTTCATACCTCTTCCAGGTGGATCAGGTATGAGTGAATTCGCTTTCACAATGCTATTTGGTAATATTGGCGGCAACGAACTAATTTGGGCGCTGCTAATTTGGAGGTTCATAACATATTACAGTTTTATACTTCAAGGTATAGGCGTAGTTATTTATGATACCATCATTGGAAATAAGAAAAACATCAAAATGGTAGCAATGATAAAAGAAGAAGATAGACAAAAACTAGAAAATCAACAAACATAAAAAAAGACTTTGTAAGTCTTTTTTTTTAAAAAAACCTTGATGGCTTTTTGATAAATGCCACCAAGGTGATACGTAATAAGCAGTGATAATTGTATTTCACTTACTTATTACACTTGTAGTATATCCCCTTAAATAATGTTTATACACAAAAAAATAAAAAAGTTTAAAAATTTTTAAACTTTTTTTTATTTTACTGGTAACCCTGTTGTTTTAATGTATCAGCAACGCTTAGAATTGTGTAAACCCAGTCAAACATTTTTGCATCGAAAAGTACGAAGTCAAATAGTAATTCTTCTTCTGGATACTGTGCTGTAACTTCAAAAACAAGTCTAACTTCTTTTCCAGCAATTTCACTATTGGTTAGATTGACACCGCTAAGCTGAATGCCCTTAACGACATCAACTTCTTCACGAGTGGTTACAATATCACGGTAGAAGTATAGACATCTATTATCTCTATATCTTCTATACGCTGTATCACTTGAGAAGATTAAGTGGTCAATAATGTTTTCTGGTTGTTTAACGCCGTTATATTCAATGTATGCATCTACTGAGAACACAAACATATTGTTTTTTGTTCCCTCAGCGTTAATGGCTTCGTTTTTAATTTTAAGCACTTCTTCAAACATTATTACACTACCTGGCATAAATTTTTCGCCTTGTAAATCTTTTGCTATAATGAATGTTTCTTGGTCAGTTGTAGGGTTGATATAGTAAATGGTAGGTGGAGTAAAGATTTGTTCACCAAAGAATAGAAAGAATAAGGTAAAGATAATGACAAATAGTAGTAAGAACAATATAAGTAAAAGCCTACGTTTATTGTTTTTCTCTTCTTTGTTTTTGATTTTGCCTTCGTTTTCTCCGCCATCAAAATCCATATTGTTGCCTAGAGAATCTGTATCGTCTGGGTTATCAATATTTTTTAGTTTTTTGGTTTTATTTTTCTTTACTTTCTGTTTTTTACCCTTTTTACCTGCTGCTGCCTTATCATCATCGTCTTGTTGTTCTTCTTCTAATTGCTCTTCAGATTTTACTTCCTGTAAAGGCTCTTCCTCTATAAGTTGTTTTTCTTCGGGCTGCTCAGGAATTACAGGAGGCTTAGGAGGAGGGGTAGGGCGTGTAGGAGGAGTATCAGTCTGCTCTTCGCTAACCTCTTCAGGCTCCTTTTGTACCTCTTCTTCTTGCTGTTCTTCTTCCTCTATTTCAATAGCAGGAGGTTTAGGAGGTGGAGTAGGGCGTTCTGGTACGGCTTCAGGGACTTCTTCCTCTTCAACATCTTTTTGACTTTCTAAACTCTCTTCTTTCTCCTCTTCAATTACTGGAGGTTTAGGGGGTAGAGGTGGTTGCACTGGTGGAGTTTCATCACTTTCTTCGCTTACGCTCTTTTCTATATTTTCCTGCTCAACTTGCTCACTCTCTTCAAAAGGTTGCTCTGCTTGTGCTTCTTGCTCGCTATATTGCTGTCCTTCAGGTTGTTCGCTCTGCTCATAAACCTCTTCAGGCTGTTGCTCTAAGTTAGTTTCATTATTTTGTTGTTCAGCATTCTCACTGTACTGTTGATCAGTGCTTTGTTCATACTGCCCATCATTTTGCTGCTCATAGCCTTGCTCAGTATATTGATTTTCATCATACTGTTCATTACCATTAGATTGGTCGTAATTTTCGTAAGATTGGTCGTTATACTCTTCGTTACTACCTTGCTCGCTATCATTTTGTGAAGAAATGTCAACATCAATAGTTGGGGCGTTAGTTCCGCTTTCACTTTCTGTTGAAACAGACGAAAAAGTTGTGCTACTTGGTGCACTTTGTTCACTTTCGCTAGGTCTATATTGTACATCATGAGTTTGTGCCCAGTTATCTGAAGAACTAGTTGGAACTTCATTTTTTACTGGTGCGCTTGCTTCATATGTTTCTTTAACTACTGATGCATCCTTAACTTCGCTTGTAGTCTTTATTTCAGGTGTAGCCTTTATTTCTGGTGTGGTTTTGAGCTCGGGTGTGACTTTAATTTCAGGCGTAACCTTAATTTC
>CAYIZA010000058.1:0-3251 GCA_964367965.1 uncultured Christensenella sp.
TTCCAAACTACCAACTCCTAAAATAAAATCGATTTTATGCTTGCAGTCGCTGGATTAAAAGGACAAGCGCTGGTTTTCAAAAGTGAATTTTTTAACACCCTCTCCCGCCAGACTTCTACTTCCCAAAGGACAGGCTTTCCTCTCTGTCTTTTTTAGCACCGGTGGCGCCTGACTTAAGTGCATCCGGATTCATTTTGATGCCGTCCATGGTAATGTGATGATAAGTCATCCCTTTTACCTCTTCGGCTATTTTGAAAGTCTTTGCCGTATGACCCTCTGCTTTATCGATGTACTGTTCCTGAGAGGTAAAGGCACAGACCATTTGGCGCCAGCAGTTTTTACTAAGTTCAATTTCAGCGGGATCTCGCTGCTGCTCATCCTTCCAGAACAGTGCTTTTGGAAAAGAAGAATCCAGTCCAAAGGTCAAGGCAATGCGATTACTATCTTTCATAGTCTGTACAACCTGAGGAAAATCTCTTCCAAAGGCTTTAAGAAAGCAGCCCTGCTTGCGGGCATCTTCTATTGTGTCGCAGAAATTAAGGTGATAGACAACAGAACAACACTCTTTGTCCTTGCTGTAGTCCCAATACAACATAATAACACCTTCGCCCACTGAGAGCGGCTTGCTGCCGCAGGAGGGTATGTCTTTCTGTCCCTCGCTAAACTTCCTAAAGTCGCTCACCAACCACTCTAGCACCAAACCAAATTCTTCTGAACTCATACTGCACTTATCCAAATCAACCGGACAATCTTTTGCATTCTTCATCATTATCTTTTCTTCCTCTTTTTTCTACTCTACAATAAGTATATCACAATAGCAAATTTTGTCAATAGCAAACACAAAATTTACTTATATACCACCACAACATAGTAGTCTGCAGTCTCTTCTACCGCCATACACACATACCCAGAGAGGTTGGAAACAACAGTGCTGTCCAAATCTTTATCAACCTTGATTTCAAAGTACTCAAAGTTGTCTTTCAGGAAATCGAGCAGTGTTTCAATCTCGCTTGCTTCGTTCACATATAAATCAAATTCAGTGCCCTCAATATCAAAAGTTGTAAAGGTGTGGTAGTCGAACGCTGTATCTGAGACATCTTTGAGCGGTCCTTCTTCATAGTGTGTTCCTATGCGATTGGTGTCAGACCAAAGAATTGAGTCATCAGTTATCAGAAAATATGAGTGGGTCAATATTTCAGTGTATTTAGAAATTCCCGATGAATAGTAATAATCGTTCCAAGTGCAGTCCACGGTGTACCACTCTTTGTCTCCGTCATCGTCTATGTCCAACGCCACCTTGTTCCACGCATGCCCGCCAAAAGAACTCGGATATGGGTCTCCGTACGACGGAGTTACCCCGTTACCACCAGCCACTCCGTTGACCTTGTAACTTTCAATGCCCTCTATATTACAAAGCAATGCGAAAGTCTTGGCTATGCCGTCGCAGACCGCTACCCCATCATCCAGCAACATCCCCTCAATATAGAAAGCCTTGTAAGAGCGAATTAAACAGGTTATTTCGTCATAGCGCGCCTCGTCGGCACTGCTATTGCCCAGTTGAGATTGCTCATATTCCAGCGCGCTAAGATTATCTAGCAGATTGCGGTCATAGGTGTTGTTGTAGCAAACCCACTCAAATATTGCAAGGGTCTTCTGATAATCGGTCATGCTGTCGTCTATTATATCTTTGAGTATGTTACAGGCGATATCCCACATCTTTTTTGCCGGACTCTTCTCAATTAGGATTGGCTTATAGCCAGCCGCAACAACCTGGAATAGTTGCTCACTTGTGTATACATTGATTTGTTTTTCTCGCTCCCATATGGCAAAATCAGTAAAATCTTCTGCCCGGGAAGCGGCACCAAAACTGTTTAGTTTCTCCCCCATATCGACCTGGTTCACTTCGATATTTCCCTCAGAAACCAGAGATGGCGAACTTGGGTTTGTAAAATCCAGAGTTACTGTAATCATGCCGTTATAGTCCGATGAAACGCCTCGTGAAAGTGCCATTATCTCAGGGAATTCATTGATTGCAGCGGAAATTTTTTGCGCCTTACTATTAATATCTCCACTACCGAAAGTGCCGTCAAAATAGAAGTTAATCTCCCCTATGCGATAGAGAATAGCAAAATACATCAGGTCATTCAATTCTTCTGCACTGCCAATATTAAAATCAAAGGTGGTATCGCCACTCATGTTGGATTTGAAAAAATCTACTTCCAATGCGGCAAATTGAGTTTTGCTGGAATTATTTCCATAACATATTCTCCCATCTGAGAAATCAGATGCCTTATATAGTCCCTCTGCAACCGCCTGAACGAAAGCAACCTGAATATCCAGGTCTGGCAGACCGCCCTCTATGGTAAAGAGGTTAGCACTGGTGCCAGTAGTCTCTATGGTTTTATCACTGCCCAGCACACTCACCACATAACTGGTAGCGCACTCAACCGGCGCCCATCTAAGGTCGTACGCCGAGCCATTTTTTATAAAAGATTTTATTTCAGGAGCAGCCAGCACCACCGAGTTTATGCACTCAACACTGTCTGAATACGCTGAAATGTGGATGCCGTCGCCATCAAGGTCGCCCGTTTCCGCTCGAACTGAAATCTGATAGGTGCCTGCCTGTTTGAGATAGGTTTGAATTGCTACTGAGGTAGAAGTAAGCGAAATAAACTTTGTTTCCACCCCCTCTTTCTCGATTTTGAGAGTGTAACTTTCGGCATATTCCACCTCGTCAAAAGTGGCTGTAACAGTATTCAGTTCTTCACTGACCACCAACCCGGTAGGAGTGAGTAAATCACTCCCAACTTCAAATTCAATGGGCTCGCTAAAATCGGAGTCAGACTTTGTCAGACTGCCCGGCCGTGCGAGTGATTTCACCTTTACTGTGTGCGTTCCAGTATCCAGATAGGGCATCATATCAAAGGAAGGAGCGGTTGTTTCAACTTCCAACTCGTCGAGCACCACTTGATATCGGTATGCGCCGGTATTTTCCCAGGTGAGAGTAGCACCTGCCCGCTCTACTGCCGGCACTCGGAGCGGAGCACCGCAAGCACTGAGTAAAAAAATCGCAAAAAAGGCAAATATTGCCATAAAAAGAGGATAAACCACCTGCGATTTTTTCATTTCCATATCAGTAGTATATCACAATTAAAAAAAATTAGAAACTTATTGACGATTTTTTGGAAAAATAAAGAAAAATCCACCCGGATAAGGGGCGGATTTTTAAAAAGTAAACTATTTAACAATTT
>CAYIZA010000059.1:0-3138 GCA_964367965.1 uncultured Christensenella sp.
GTTAAGTCCCGCAACGAGCGCAACCCTTGCCTTTAGTTGCCATCATTAAGTTGGGGACTCTAGAGGGACTGCCGTGGATAACACGGAGGAAGGTGGGGATGACGTCAAATCATCATGCCTCTTACGCCTTGGGCTACACGCGTGCTACAATGGCCACTACAAAGAGATGCCAACCCGCAAGGGGGAGCTAACCTCATAAAAGTGGTCTCAGTTCAGATTGCAGTCTGCAACCCGACTGCATGAAGTAGGATTTGCTAGTAATCGTGAATCAGAATGTCACGGTGAATTCGTACTCGGGTCTTGTACACACCGCCCGTCACGCCATGGGAGTTGGGGGTACCCGAAGTCGCTGAGCTAACCCGTAAGGGAGGCAGGTGCCGAAGGTAAAACCAATGACTGGGGTGAAGTCGTAACAAGGTAGCCGTACCGGAAGGTGCGGCTGGATCACCTCCTTTTAAGGAGAGGTTAAGAGCCTCGACCTTTGTCGACAAAACCAATATCTTTTTTCCGGCTTCGGTCTGAAAGAAGATGTTGGTGGGTAAACAAACTGTCTAAGGACAGTTGGCGCAGGTGAAAGCCCTGCAACCCATGAGTTGATAAGTTCAATACTTAATTTTTAGAATATTAGTTTTAAAGTATAGAAAAAGAGTCTGTTGAGAGAACGGACTCTTTTTTGTTGTGTGAAAATCGGGGGAGTAATATAAGGTTGAGAGAATAAACTCTTTTTTCATTTTTGATTATATTTTTAGGTAAATATACTGTTTTTTTGCAAAATTCTAGTGCAAAAAGCAAAGCGATGAATTTATACTGAAGACCGAAGTTGCAATCTTTTTAGCGGGATAGTTTTTTACCGCCAATAGTTTCATTGCTGTGATTTTAATATGGAAGAGTGCTGCCCGGGTTATGACAAAAACCAAAAACTGCATTTTTTCACCGCTTACAGCCCGCTTGCTGCAGAAAATTGAAGTCGGAGAAGGGCAGATATTCAACTTTCATTGCTTAAATTTATTGTTTGTGCTATACTGGGGCTATGAAAAAGGTTGAAGAGGTCTTTCACTATCTGCATAAAATCTTCCCTGAAGTGGAGCGGTCGCTGCAATCTGGCACCCCTTTTCAATTTCTGATTGCGGTGATGCTAAGTGCGCAATGCACCGACGAGAGAGTCAATAAAGTGACCGCTGAACTGTTTAAAAAATACAGTACCCCGGAGGATTTTGCTGCGATTTCACAAGAAAAACTGGAAAAGATGATATATTCCACCGGATTTTTTCGCAATAAAGCCAAGAATATCATCGCTATGAGCAAGCAACTTTTGACCGACTATGGCGGACGGCTTCCCGAGGATGCTCGGGAGTTGGAAAGGTTGGCAGGAGTGGGCAGAAAGACTGCAAATGTGGTGGCATCGGTGGTGTTTGGCAAGGCGGAATTTGCAGTGGACACTCATATTTTCCGGGTGCTGAACCGGCTGGAGTTAGTCTGCGCAGACACTCCGGAAAAGACCGAGTTGTCCTTCATCCAGAAGTATCCGGAGTACCGTAACGCTGATGCACATGTGCGGTTGGTGCTGTTCGGGCGGCACTACTGCACTGCCCGGAGTCCAAAGTGCGCTGGGTGTGAACTCCAGAGAATTTGTGGATATTACAAAAATGCTGTGAAGAATCCCACCAAATAAGTATAGGATTTTACCAAATTGAAAAGGTACGCTGTCTAGTTCCCAGAGTGTTTGGGTTATAGGTTAGACTCTATTTTAAGAGAGTGAGCAAAGGCCCCAAACATTGCGGGAATATAATTAAAATAAGTTATAAATAGAATAAAGAGGTTATAAAAATGTTTTTAGATAAAGTTAAAATTTTTGTTAAGTCGGGGAATGGCGGAGATGGCGCCACCTCTTTTCGGCGTGAAAAATATGTGCCAAACGGCGGGCCGGACGGCGGAGACGGCGGTGGTGGCGGAGATGTGGTGCTACGGGTTAAACACGGGTTGAACACCCTGATAGATTTCCGTTTTAACAAACATTTTCGGGCAAAGAACGGCGAACGGGGCGGTAATAAAAACTGTACCGGCAAGACCGGTGAGCCCCTTTTTATCGACCTGCCCCGGGGCACTGTGGTGCGGGATGCGAAGAGCGGCAAGGTTATTATAGATATGTTTCAAGATGGACAAACTCATATTTTGCTTGCCGGAGGAAACGGCGGCAAGGGCAATCAGCGCTATGCTACCAGCCGTAAACAGGCGCCGAGATACAGCCAAAGCGGACAGATTACCGAGGAGCACGAGATTGTGCTGGAGTTGAAAACTATAGCCGATGTGGGACTGATTGGCTTTCCAAATGTGGGAAAATCCACTCTTTTAGGTGCGGTAACTGATGCCCGACCAAAGATTGCCAACTACCACTTCACCACACTTTCTCCTAATCTGGGTGTGCTGCGGCAGTACGACCAAACTTGTGTGGTAGCGGATATCCCCGGGCTTATCGAGGGTGCCAGTGAGGGGGTTGGGCTGGGTCATGAATTCCTGCGCCATATTGAGCGCACCCGTCTCTTTGTTCATGTTGTGGACATCTCCGGCAGCGAGGGTCGGGAGCCTATGGAGGACTTTCTGGCTATCAACAATGAGTTGAAAAAATACAGTGAAACGCTGTCTAGTCGCCCACAGATTATTGTGTTAAATAAATGTGATTTGCTGGAAAATGCAGAAAAAAGCATTGAAAAGTTCAAAAAAGAGCTTAAAAAGCATAAAAATTTTGCAAAATTGGAAATTTTTGCCATTTCGGCAGTTACACACCAGGGGCTGAATGAGTTGGTTAACGCTATCTTTAACAACTTAAAAGATTTGCCTCCTGCTGAGCAAATTCCGGGCGATGACTTCGAGTTTGATTCCAGGGACACTTCCAGTGTGGAATTTCATATCCTGGAGCCGGGCGTGTTTGAGGTGACCGGCGGACTGGTCAGCGAACTGTGCCGCAGGGTGGTCGTCAGTGACGAGGATAGCCTTGCTTATTTCCAGAAACGGCTGAGACGGGATGGCATTATTGAATCACTGCGCAAAATGGGAATGAAAGACGGCGACACTGTCATCATCGGCGATATCGAATTTGAATTTCGGGAATAATTTAAGAACCAGCGGTTTACTAAAGTT
>CAYIZA010000060.1:0-3006 GCA_964367965.1 uncultured Christensenella sp.
ATTAGTGCCATAACCATTAGTTCCATAATAGTTTTGTTTATACGTTCTGTTTAATTGTAGATAAGCACTTTATATCATACAATTTATTTATGTTATTATCAAATTATTTCAACTACCTTTAAAAAAGTGATACAATAATAACATCAATTTAATAAAGGAAAAGGATTCAAACCCGATAGCCTGGAAGCACTTGTTTGAATCCTCAACACAGTACTATGATACCAGTTTTTCGTGATTTTGTCAAAAAAAATATGTTTAATTATAACTTCTCGGGTCTTACCTGTCCACACTGTAAATCGGTCGGTTTCTTTGGCGGATGGGGTTCCTACGAACGTAATCTAATCGATATCGTGGATGGCAAGATTACGAATCAAATCATAAAGGTACAACGAATTCAATGTAAAGCGTGTAAACATACCCACGCTCTTTTAAGTAACACCATCATTCCCTTTAAGATCTATTCGGCACGCTTTATTCTCCTTGTTTTGAATGAAGTCTATAACAACCGTAAATCAGTTGGACAGGTATGCTTTTCCTATGGCATATCTTTTCAACTTTTTTTCATTTGGAAAAAACAATTTAGTTCTCTGATTGTTTTCATAGCGCCAATACTAAGAGATGGTTTCTCTAGGGTGCAAGTGGCTTTATCAACCATTATTACTAAATCCATTTTTGCTTTTCTTAAAGGATGGTACGATACCTATCAATCCATCTTTATGCACTTTATTTCAACCTTTGTTCATTGAATCTACTTTATACCGTTTCAACATAGGTTATGAGTCTAATTCCATTTTCACCTGAAATAGGACTGTGATAGAATATTAGCGTACGTTGGAGGTAAATTATGAACGAAAACAAAGCAAAACAAATCGCCTTATTTCGGTATCAAATCATTGCACCATTAGTTTCGAGTTCCTATACGGGAGAATCCATGTCTTCCTTTTTTCGTGAAGCTGCTGAAATTGCCTACTCTTTTGAGGGAAACCCGGTGAGTATCGCCCCAGGAACAATTAAGGATTGGTATTTGAAGTATCGAAAGTTGGGATTAGAGGGAATCACCCCCAAAACACGGAATGATGTGGGGAACTCTCGTTCCATTTCAAATGAAGCAAATGCAAGGATCAGGGAATTAATCGAAGAACTCCCTAAAATAACGGGAACTGCGATTCGATTGAAATTGATTCAGGAAGGGATTATTAAATCAACCGATACTTCCCTCTCCACCGTGGAACGCTTCATCACGAAGAATCGTCTTCGGAATCCGAAAAGCAAGAAAGATCGGAAAGCATTCCAAATGGAGCATGTGAATGATTGTTGGCAAGCTGATTCAAGTCCAGGACCTTTTTTAAGATTAGATGGAAAACTCATCCGACTTCATATGGTTCTATTCATCGATGATGCATCTCGTCGGATATTAGCTTGTGATCTCTACTCGAATGATAATGCACTCAATATGCAAAAGACATTCAAATCCTGTATTTTAAAGTATGGGAAACCGAAACGACTCTATGTCGACAATGGAGGTCCATACAGTAATCAACAATTAGAGCTCATTTGTGCTTCCTTAGGGCTCGTTTTAATTAATGCGAAACCACGGGATGCCCAGGCGAAAGGAAAGGTAGAACGTACCTTCCGGTCGATTAAAGACGGATGGTTGAATACGTTTGATTGGAATGCCTATCAGACGATTGAGGAGTTTCAAGTATCTTTGCAACAGTTTATTGACTTCTTTAACAACCGGATTCATTCCACCTTAAAGGAGTCTCCCAATTCTCGATTTCTAAAGGATAAAGAACGCCTTCAATATCTACCTTTCGAAATGGTGGATCGATGCTTCTTACATACGGTCGATCGGAAGGTTCGAAATGATGCCTGCGTTTCGATGGAAGGAAGATTCTATGAGGTTCCGCACCTTTATATCGGGGAACATGTCACCCTTAAGTATCGTCCCGATGATACGACGAGAGTGTATCTTGTGGGGGATCAGGGATGGATTGAATGTCGGGAAGTAAATCGAGAGGATAATGCGAAAATGAGACGAAGTTCGATTGATTACGCAAAAGTAGGTGAATGAAATGTATCGATCCTTCTATCAAATTCAATACAATCCATTTGAAAAAGAAGCTCCTAACGGCACCTTTGAATCAAAAGATTACAATGAAGCTAAGACACGATTCGATTATCTAATAAAGGTGAAAGGGTTGGGATTGTTTACGGGAAGTCCGGGTAATGGTAAGACATATAGTTTTAAGAACTACATCAACAAGTATAATCCAAACCTCTATAAATTCATCTACATTCATGCATCTACCGTTACAGTCAATGAATTCTATAAGGCACTATGCTATGGACTTGGAATTGAACCATTGTTTAGAAAGATTGATATGTTTAAAAGCATTCAGGAAGCATTCGTACGCATGAATAAAGAAAGAAAAATTATGCCTGTGGTGATTATTGATGAGGCTCAATTCTTAAAACCTGCCATATTCCATGACTTAAGTCTTCTCATGAACTTTGAAATGGATTCTAAAAATTATGTGACCATCGTTTTATTAGGACTATCCTATTTAAGTTCCATCCTCAATAAAAACATCTATGAACCTTTGAAACAACGAATCATTATTAATTATGAATTCGTTGGTTTAGAAAAAGAGGAAATTGCAAACTATATAACGCAGTCCTTAACGAAAGCAGGAAATCCGATCAATTTCTTTGCCCCAGCCGCTATAGAGAGTATTGCGAACTATTCCAATGGATCCATACGAAAACTCAACAACATCTTAACCAAGTGTCTCATTGTTGGATCTAGTACCCAAACTCAAACCATAACACCCGATATTGTACTCATCGCACAAAATGATATTGAAATCAAATAATCAAATAAGGAACTTGAGAGTGTCATCAAGTTCCTTTTCCTTAGATAAAATAATGTGATGTGTTGAAATAATGTGCGTAATCTGCCGAAATAATTTGACAAGAGCTGTTGAAATAAAGTGCCGAACTACA
>CAYIZA010000061.1:0-1193 GCA_964367965.1 uncultured Christensenella sp.
CTCATAATATAGAGCAATATTGTAAAGACATAGAAGAAAATTTTAATTTAAAAAAACTTAAATGGGATATGTTAAGCCTAGAAGAAAAAGACGTTTTTGAAAAATATACTACATTTAATATTGAAAGTATAACAGAGGATGAAATATCCAATGATAAATTTTACGCTGCATATCAATTTGAGGAAGAATCAATAACTAAAAGAAAAGTTATTCCTACTTTATATATGGGTTTAACTACCATGATTGTGTTTGTAGAATCTAAAGATCAAGTAAATATTTCGCAAATTTCCATGAGGGATTCGGGGGGATTGACAACTAATGAACTAGAGTTGTTTTACAATGATATTAACCCTTTTAAAAATGAGAAAAGATTATAATGAAAAAAACGATATTCTTTTTTGGGGGACATCAGTAGATTAAGGAGAGTTGAATGATTATAGACTGTGATTTTAAAAAAAATATAATTTTATTTAAAAATTACTTTACCAATAAATTAGGTTTTGTTTCAATTGAAGGAGAAAATATATATAAAAATAATAAAATTGAAACTGAAATTCATTTAGTAAATAGAAACAATAACACTCGTATAGAACTCATAAAATATATTAAAGATAATGATGTTGATTTTACAATTAGTGGTAATACACATATAACAAGTCAGTATATAAAATACATAGATTATTTTTTTAACAACGAATTATTCGATAAGTCTTATAAAGTAAGGCTTGCGGATGTAGATGAATGGCTCGATGCTGAAGTTGTAAAAGTAAGCGAAACTGATAATTTATCAACAATAAAAACAGATAAAAAGCATTAGTTTTTTAAAGTATCCAAATCATTGTTGTGGAAGCAATGAAATAGAGATCATAAAAATTCTTTGAAATTTTATAAGTGATTTTTTTATTTATCTTTATAAGTATGTGTGTATCACGGGCAAAAAAAGGTGTATTTTTCTCAGAAAAGCGTCTGATATTGTGTATTTCCCTCAGAAAGGTGTCTGATATTGTGTATTTTTAGAAGTTAAATCAAAGTTTGATATTGACATCGCCTTTTTTATTTGATACAATCAACCTGTATCAGGAGAAAATTATGTCCGGACAAGATAAGCAGGCGAGCAGTTTGACGAAAAAAACTACTCAAAAAATAGCGAAAAAAACATCGGTTAAAAAAGTAACCGATTTTTCTGCTGTTTC
>CAYIZA010000061.1:1293-2995 GCA_964367965.1 uncultured Christensenella sp.
TAGTTCTTATTTCGATATTAGCACTGCTTGCTGCTGGGTTGGCAATGTTAGACCCGATATTTACTGAAAGAATGGTAACCTTCATCGGTGAGAGCAATGCGGTTGAGGCTATTAAATATTCTGCAATGGTTTGTGGCAGTCTAGTTCTTTACAGTGTAGTTGATGGGCTTTGGAATATAATGGCGCACAAAATATCACAAAAAGTTGTAAAAAATTTACGAACAGATTTAATTGATAATATTTCACGAACCAAAACCTCAAAGTTTGATTCTATTAACTCGGGAGAAATTATAAGTCGTATAAACACTGATACTGCAGTGATTACCGATGTTATATTTGGTATAATAGGCAACCTTTCCTATGTGCTGTCAGGGCTTGCCTTTACTGTGTATATTTGCTTTATAAATATTTGGTTGGGTTTGTTGTTGATTGTTGCTGTTATAGTATTTTCAATTTTTGAAAATGGTTTTCAGAAACATAACTATCGAATGAACAAGAAAAGAAAAGCCATTTCAGACCGAAATATTGGTTTGATATCTGAAATTGCTCGCGGTATACGGGACATAAAGAATTTGAACATACGAAAAAATGCACAGGGGAAATTTACTCTAAATGCACAGCATTTAGAAAATGTTGGTTACGATAAAGCGAAGGGAAATATTCTCTGGAGAAAGGCCCGAAGGATTTCAGAAATGTTATTTGAATTTGGGCTGGTGGTTTTGGGGGTAACTCTTATGATGCAAGGGAGTATTACCATCGGAGCACTGATCATTATAATATTCTATCGCTATCATTCAATGAATTTGATACAGTATCTGGCAGATATTCGAGAGAAAATAAATGATGCAAAAGTGAGCGCTGAACGAATTTGCGAGATATTGGATGAAAAGGATTATCCAAAAGAGAGTTTCGGTAAAAAAGTTATCAAAGAGCCAAAAGGCGCTATTGAGTTTAAAAATGTTGAGTTCAGTTACAACGATAAAACTGAGGTGTTTAAGAATCTGAACCTGAAAATTGAGCCAAATAAAAGTGTTGCCTTTGTTGGAAAGAGTGGGCAGGGGAAGAGCACACTGCTGAGTTTGCTGTCTCGCCTGTATGATGTAAACAAAGGTAAAATTTTGATAGATAATGTTAATATTAAAGATTTATCTGAGGACGGCTTGCGGGATTTGGTTACCGTTGTGCCTCAAACTCCATACATTTTCAATACCAGTATTCGTGAAAATTTAACCTTTATAGCCCCCGATTTGACCGATGAGCAAATGTTTGAAGTCTGTAAAAAAGCACAGATACACGATTTTATTATAAATAAAGAAAAAGGCTATGACAGTTTAATAGGTGAAAACGGATTAATTCTGAGCGGCGGACAGCGACAACGGTTGGCTATTGCACGAGCCCTGTTAAAAAACAGCAGGATAATATTATTTGACGAGGCGACCAGTGCGTTGGATAATGAAAACCAAAAGAAAATTCAGGATGTAATTTCAAACTTAACGACGGATCACACAGTTTTGGTGGTGGCTCATCGTCTGAGCACAGTGGTCAACTGCGATGAAATAGTTATGCTCGACGAGGGAAAGATTATCGCAAAGGGAACACACAAAGAGTTGATGAAAACCTGCGCGCCATACAAAGCCCTCTATAAAATTGAGCAGGAAGCAACAAAACTGGAAGGGGAAAACAACTGCTGAGAGTAAAACAA
>CAYIZA010000062.1:0-2937 GCA_964367965.1 uncultured Christensenella sp.
ACATAGAAAAACACGCATGTAGCGTGTTTTTTATTGATATTTTTTATTTCTTCTTGCATTTTCTTTTCTACTAAGTAGTAAAACACCAAGACTATTTTTAGACACAACATAATTCATATCACGCTGTTCTATGCCTGTTTCATAACCGCCATAAATCAAACAATTAAGTAGAATAGGACTAACTTTTTTAACTAATTTTAAGTATTCAATGACTAAACAATTTGCTTCTCTACCTTTCAATTTTACTGCTTCTTTTAATTCTAAGTCTGTCTTATTATTTTTAAGTTCGTCTTTCATCTCAACATACTCTCCATATGTATCAAACGCCTTAACTTCAATATCAGCGAACTCATTTACTGGATATTTTTCTCCCCCGCAAAAAGCAACTAGATCAACATATGAAGTTCCAACTGGAACTTCGTAAACGCCAGGGTTTTTAATTGCCACTCCTGAAACAGTAAGCACCCTACTTACACTTGGTTTTCCTAGTTCAACAGCGTTAAAAACCGCCGCCGCAGTTTGCACATTGTTAACTAATACACCTACGCTATCTGGTCTTTTGTCAAGATCGTAAGTTAGTCCTGTAATCGTGAAAACTAACGCTCTTTCATTGCCCGCTGGATATAGATTTTTAACTATTCTAACCTCTATATTATTTTGTTTTAGCTCTGAAATATTTTGCTTAAGAACTTGCGCGGCTAATTTATTTCTTTTCATAACAGATATTATAACATGTTCAGCATTAGTGCATTTACGAATATATTCAGCACCTTTTATTACCTGCTCACTTCTTTCTATCATGACTCTGTAATCGCTGGCTAGATAATCGTCACATTCACAGCCGTTTATTATAACAGTCTTAATGTTGCAATCATTAGCACTACATTTTATATGTGTAGGAAAGCCTGCCCCACCTTGTCCTATTATGCCTGCATCAAACATTCTTTGCTTAATCTCTTCATCTGTTGGGTTATTTTGTGGCTTCAGATAATCAGTGTCAGTTTTACCATTTGCTCTTATTAAAACAAAGTCACAACTACTCCCATCTTCTCTCTTATCAATGGCAATATCGCAAATCGTGCCACAAATGCTACTATGTACATTAGTACTAAACAAGCTTTTCTTGCCCTGCCCAATAAGTGTTCCGATTTTAACTTCATCATCCACCTTAACGCACAATGTTGCTGGTACGCATTGTCCTTGTCCTAGTGGTATTTTTACATAATCTGGACTTGGCATAATGATAATTGGTGAATTTTCTGCTAGTTTTTTACCATAATATTTTGCGCATCTAAGTTTCATATTTTCCTCTTTTAATGTTTTATATCAAACGAACGAAATTGTATTGCTTCCGAAACATGCTGTTTTTGAATGTTTTCACTATTATCTAAATCAGCAATAGTTCTTGCAACTTTTAACAAACGTGTATATGCTCTAGCGGATAATTTAAACCTTTCATACGCTTTTTTCATTAGTTGCATACCACTTTCATCTAGAGTGCAGTACTTATTTAATTGAGCAGAAGTCATTTCAGAGTTACAATGCGTATTTGTTCCAGAAAATCTATCTCTTTGTATTTGCCTTGCACTATCAACTCTAAGTTTAATTTGAGCGCTACTTTCCTCTTCCCTTTTGCTCGTTAAGTCGGCAAATCCAACACCATCTATTTCCACATGTAAATCAATTCTATCCATAATAGGTCCGCTCAACTTTGCCAAATATTTATGTATTGTATTTGGTGAACATCTACACAGATTATCTTTACTGCCGTAGTAGCCGCAAGGACAAGGGTTCATACTTGCAACAAGTGTTATACTTGCAGGATACTCAACAGTTTGAAGTGCTCTAGCAACAGTAATGTATCCATCTTCTAATGGCTGTCTGAGCGTTTCAATTGTCTGCCTAGAATACTCGGGAAATTCATCTAAAAATAAAACTCCGTTATGTGCTAAACTTACCTCTCCCGGCTTACTATTTCTTCCACCACCTGTTAGCGCAACTGTGGTAGAAGTGTGATGCGGACTACGGAATGGTCTATCAACTACTATTCCAGTTTTATAGTCAAGTTCACCTACTATTGAATGAATCTTTGTAACTTCTAGCGCTTCTTCAAAAGTCATATTAGGAAGAATAGAAGAAAAACTCTTTGCAAGCATGCTCTTTCCAGAGCCAGGAGGTCCAATCATAACAATATTGTGACCACCAGCGGCTGCAATCTCAAACGCGCGTTTTGCTTCAAACTGACCTTTCACATCTTTAAAGTCGTATTGAAGTTGTCTTTGATTAACAACACAGTGATAATCTTTAATTTCAACCTTTGCCACTTCTATTTTACCATTAATAAAATCAATTAGTTGACTTAGATTTGAAAGTGCGTAAACATCTATTCCCTCTATGTAACTTGCCTCATTTTCATTTTCTTTAGGAATGATTAACTTTTTTATTTTGAGTTTTCTTGCTGCAATCATCATTGGCAATATGCCATTAATTTTCTTAATGCTTCCATCAAGTGATAATTCGCCAATATATGCGTACTGCTTAGCATAATCACCATTTATTTCTCCACTAGAAGCAAGAATGCCACATGCAATTGCAACATCATAATATGAACCCTCTTTGCGTGTGTCTGCTGGCGCTAAATTGATAGTTATGTTATCAACTGGAAATTGATAAGCGCTATTTCTAATTGCACTCTTAACCCTGTGCTTACTCTCTTTTATTGCAGTGTCTGCAAGCCCAACAATATCATACGCTGGAAGTCCACGGGTGATATCAACTTCAACATCAACCAAATATCCATCAATACCGATTAAACCAAAACTTTTTATCTTAGCAAGCATACTGAATATCCTTTTACTTTAATATAACAAGTCTAAACTATTACAAAATAAAAATCAAAGGTTTTGATAAATATTTAATAAGCGTATATTTCTTAAA
>CAYIZA010000063.1:0-2917 GCA_964367965.1 uncultured Christensenella sp.
ATATAAGTTTACTCTATTCGTTAATCAATGTCAACAAGTGATAAAAGTCAAAAAAAGAACTGCGGTTGCAGTTCCATATGTATTTTTACTTATCTAATTCACGTCTTACGAGCTTCAATGCGAGGTCGGCTGTATATCCATGGCCAACAAGCTCACTAAACAGTGAATAAACCATTTCTCTCTGCTCTTTACTACTTGCTTCTTGAGCATCAAGACCTGTAAGTGAAAGAGGGTTGCCACACTCTGAGCAAAAGTGCTCTTTATATGAACCGGTTTCACTGATTAGTTTATTACAGATAGTGCAGTAAATTTTATTTCCTTCCGTTCTAACTCCGTATTCCATAAACAGCCTCCTTTATTTGCCAAGGTCCCTTTCAGTGTCAGCTGATGTTTTAATGTTGTTTAATGTTGTTCCAATTGCATTAAAACATTCTTCTTTTGTATCTTGCTTTGCACGTTCAACCATGCGCTTAACTTCTTCTTCTGTATAAGTTGTAGATTCCTCAACTTTGGTTTGAACAGGTGTAAGTTCAAGAGTATTACAAAAAGCTTTATATTTAGGTTTACGAATATCATCTTTATAAAGAACATCTTTATAGTCAGGGTTGTCTCCATTCCAAACTTGATAAATTCTATTATCAGTTGAAGAAGGTTTCATCGCGTGCTTAGCAGCAAAACGGTTATAACCTTGATATGAAGAACAGCTTACTTCCATAATTTGTTTTTGAGTTGTTATTACTTTTCCGTTTATTGTTGATACAGTTTCTATATCTCTAATAGACATTCCAGGTTTATGTAAATGTCCAACAGCATACATATCTGCACCATAGAAAGCATCTGCCATTGCATCAACTTTATTGATTGCTGCACCTGCTGCTTTTCCGCCACCACTACCGTGACGTCCCATAACAACAAAGGTGTCCTTTGGGCATTTGCCTTTCTTTAATTTAACATTACATAGCCACATATCAGAGGCATATAGGTTACTAAGTCCAAGTGTCTGTGCAAGCACAAGAGTTGGGTCAATACCTACCTTTTTCTCAGTCCAAAGTTCGTGGTTTCCACTACAAATGACCGCAATCTTATCTTTGATTGGTCTTAACATTTCAGCCATATCAATGATTGTTTTGTCTGGTCTTAAAATATCATCATATACGCTTGGTGGGGCATCAATAGTTGCATTGTTTACCAAATCACCATTTAAGATAACAACTGCATTGTCCATTTTAGAAACCGCTTCAACGTGTCTTCTAAATTTCTGGATTTCACAATATTTGTCCCCATAGTGAACATCACTAAAAAATACTATGTTAGCTACTTCACTTTTGTTAGACATATCGTACTCTAAGCATCTAATAGGGCGAGCAACGCGCTCCTGTTGGAATTCTAGGTATGCTCTGTATGTCTTCTCTGTATCGTTTTTGTCAAACTTTTCCATAAACACCTCGCATAAGTATTATTAAATTGTTACCCTAATTATATCGCAAAATGGCAAAAATGTCAATACAGAATGTATTAAAATACGACATCCTTTTTATAAAAAAGACTACTTCCTTTGTTATATAAAGGAAATAGCCGAATAATTTTTTTTTAAAATTAGATTAAATAATAAGTAAAATTATATAACCTAGTAAAACTGACACTGTAAATAGAACACCCATGATTGCAAAGTTCTCTTTCACATCTTTATTATGCTTAAATAAGAATACAAAGCCAAGTCCAGCGTTTGTGCAAAGTCCTGCAATCAATGCTCCAAATGGAAGTGCACTTGAAACAAACAATTCTGTAAGCACAACAGAGGCAGCACAGTTTGGAATAAGCCCAATAAGTGCGGCACAAAGCGGTGTCCACCATTTTCCGTTTAATAGGAATGCAATAAGCGCCTCTTCACCAACTGCGTAGATAATAAATCCAAGCAATACATTAACTGCAAGTATGTAGGCAAGAATTTTAAGTGAGTGAATTAGTGGGTGAAGAAAATAAACCTTAAATTTACTCTCTTCCTTAATATCGTGTCCGCAACAACCTTTATAGTGTTCCTCTTCATCATGCTCATGGTGATGCTCATGATCGTGGTCATGCTGATTCTCATACTCCGCATCATTTTCGCAAGCGGTTTCAACTAACAAACTATTTTTTGTAGCTGCCTTTTTGCTTTTTATTAAACCATAGATATAATCCGCTGAAAAGCCAATTATGCAGGCATAAACAAATTTAATTTGTAGTAGCGGTAAGAGAGATAAAATCTTGTCTGGGTTACTTAGTAAAATAGGAATTGCTTCATCACTTGTTGAGATGAATATTGCTAGCAACGTTCCCATTGAAATAAGTCTTTTTGAGAATAAGTCAGTTGCAACAACTGAAAATCCGCATTGAGGTATTAGTCCAATACCCGCCCCAAAAAAAGGTGCGTACTTATTCTTAATTTTTTTTGTCATCTTATGTGAAAGTGTTGTTTCAACAATTTCAATAAGAATGTATGATATTAAAAGCACTGGAAAAATTTTTAGTGTATCAATCAGTGCATCTAGCAAAACTTCCCACATAACATACTCCTTTGTAATAAGCACTAAGTGTATCATGTTTTTCATAATTTACAAGTGTTTTAAATAAAAGAGCAGTCACATTTTGTCAAAAAAGAAGAGCAACTGCTCTTCTTTTACTATTTATTTGCAGTCACATAATCATTGTATGGTGCAAAGTCGCTGTCCATTTTAACTATCTCTTTATCAAGACAAACGCAAATGTTGTTTTTTCGTTGTCCGTTCATTTTGTTAACTTTAAAATTCTCTTTTGCTATGCAGAATGTGTTAAATGTAACAGTGTTTGCAATTATATTGCAGGCAAGTATGTTTTCATTTACAGAAATTTCATTACAAATAACATCAATGCAATCAATATTGTTTGCAAAAATTTG
>CAYIZA010000064.1:0-2866 GCA_964367965.1 uncultured Christensenella sp.
GATAAACCCCCGCTCTTTAATGTTCTCCAAAGTTTTCCCGACCGGCCTCAATTCGAAACGCAAGGTTTTTGAAATTTTGTATTGTTTTGTCAAATTATTGTACAACATAAAAAATCTTCCTTTTGTATGTTTTATTATTTAATTGTACCACATATTTGTAAAATTTCATAACAAATTGAGAACAAAAAAAGGCATCTCTCGGTGAAATTAAATAAGTCTTTCTTTTAAATTTTGGGATTTGGTTAAGGGCGTGTGACTTTTTGCTATTTTGTTTTAAAAACAGCATGGATTTATCGGATTTATGGTATAATCAAAGTATAACAAAGGGCGGCATACCGACACACAGCCCTGTTGCCCGCTGCGCTGGGTGTTAAGCAGTTTTCTTTCGAGGAAGTGCGACGCTGGGCGGCGGCGGTTGCACTTGAGGGAGTATGCGTTTCTGGGAATCGGTGATTACTCTGAATGCGAGGTTGTCTTTGTGCAAGGAGGTTTTTATGGTTTATATTAGCAAATTTAAGGTGCCGCTCGGAGAGGTTTTACTGGCGAGCGACGGCACCAACTTGGTGGGGCTTTGGCTGGAGGGGCAGCAGCGATTTGCGGCAGGGCTCAGCGGAGCGCAAGTGTGCAAAGACGACCTGCCTATTTTCCAGCGTACCCGGGCTTGGCTGGAGGAGTATTTCGCAGGAAAAAACCCTGCGTTAGAGGGCTTGGTTCTTGCTCCGGCTGGGGGCGAGTTTAGGCAGGCGGTTTGGAAACTTTTGCTGGAAATAAGATATGGCGAGACCACCACCTATAGCGAACTTGCCAAAAAAATTGCCAAACTTTACGGCAGGAAAACTATGTCCGCTCAGGCGGTTGGAAATGCGGTGGGCAGCAACCCTATTTCAATTATTATTCCGTGCCACCGAGTGGTCGGAGTTGGCGGCAATCTGACCGGATATGCCGGCGGCATAGACAAAAAAATTCAACTACTCAGGCTAGAGGGCGTTGCTGTGGATAAACTTCAGATGCCTAAAAAGAAAAAAGGGTGCAGCCAGCAACATTAGACAGACTTCAACCCAAGCACACCTCCAACACAACGCCGATAGACTTCAATGCAAACACACCTCAAACACAACAAGGTAGCGGCTCAAGGTGCGGCGGTGGACAAACTTCAGATTTCCTAGAAAATAAAAAATTAACAAAAAATAACATTTTTTCATAACTCTTTTTAAACTCTTGCGTTTTGCTATGTTTTTGGTTATAATTAGAGTTAAAAGGAAGGATTTATGAACAGAGGGCAAATTATAAAAATTTTAGGAGTTATGCTAATTGCCGCAGTGCTCATGCTTGGGTTTGAGATACTTTTCTCCTTTGAGGTTATCACTAACTGGATTGGCGGGCTGGTCACCGAGAGCACCGGATGGCTGGTATATGTAGTGGTCTGGATTCTTATGTTTGTGCAGGTGTGTATCATCCCTATTCCTGCGTATATCGTGCTGAACGCCTGCGTGATTATTCCTACCATTTCGCTGACCCTCACCTCGGTATCCGGCTGGCTGTTGATTGCGGTGATTCTGTCCGCCTATATCACCGGGGCAGCGTTAGCATACTGGATTGGACGGGGGCTGGGCAGCAAGGCGGTAAAATGGTGCGCCGGCAGCGAAGAGGAGTATCACAAATGGTCCGACACCCTCAGCAATAAGGGCAAATGGTGGTATGCGCTAACTATAGTGCTGCCTATTTTCCCGGACGACCTGCTGTGTTTTATAGCCGGCAGTGTGAAGTTTAAGTTCAACTTTTTCTTCTGGGTTAACTTGATTGGACGGGGCATAGGACTCATTACAATGGTCTTCTTCCTGGAACTTTTCCAGAGTTTCAATTCGGGCGGAATTCCATGGACGGTGGTCGGCTGGGGTGTAGTCTGCATAGCCCTGTTGATCGCCTGGATTGTGCTAAAAGTTCAGGATAGAAAAGCCAAGACTTTAAAAAAATAATGGCTGATACAATCTTTATAATACAAGGCTTTTAAACAATGCTATTGCATACATATTCGGAGATATTTTTCTTGTTTGCCGTCAGTTTAAACTGGGGCTGATGAAATAAGATATATTCGCTTCCCCACTTCTGCAACTCAAAAGGTTTAAAAAAACATTTTGACATATAAAAATTCACCCGCTAGTATGATAAATCAAAGTGTTTTTTCCCGAAAAAACAATACTATGTTTCAAACAACTTGCCCTACTCTACTTATAAAAACAGGTGCATTTCCAAAAAAAGCCTGGCAATTCAAGAAGCAAATCCACTGATTTTCAGTGGATTTATTTTGTGCAATTTGCTATAATGAGGATATGATTAAGATAGCGAAGAATTGGTATGAACTTTTAAAGCCGGAGTTTGAATCGCCGTACTATAAGAATCTGGAGAAGTTTCTAAAGGCGGAATATTCTCAGTCTGCCGTATATCCGGCAGCCGAAAACATCTTTGCCGCTCTGAATTTTGTGCCGTTTGAAAAGGTTAAGGTGGTCATTATCGGGCAGGACCCATATCACCAATTCCGGCAGGCGAACGGGCTCTGTTTCTCTGTTCCGGACGAGGTTGAAGTGCCGCCCAGTCTGGTTAATATATACAAGGAGATTCAATCCGACCTGGGCTATGATATTCCAAAGACGGGAAATTTGTACGCCTGGGCAAAGCAGGGGGTGCTGTTGCTGAACTCTGTTCTTACCGTTCGGGCAAACCAGCCCAACTCGCACAAAGCCCGGGGCTGGGAGCAGTTAACCGCCGCTATAATAAAGCATCTGAACAACGGTAAAAAGCCGGTGGTTTTTCTGCTTTGGGGGCGTAACGCAAAAGAGATCGGCAAGGATATAGACACCAGCAGACA
>CAYIZA010000065.1:0-2677 GCA_964367965.1 uncultured Christensenella sp.
ACATAGATGAAACCACACAAAAACGCCGCTATATTCAGTTTTACGACGCGTATGAAGTAGAAACAAAAAACGAAAAAGACTATTTGGTAGTGAAAGATAGTTTTATTTATGTTTCTAACACATTCAAAAAAGAAGAAATTGAGAAATATAAACAAAAAGTGCTAAACGCGCTACAAAAAACAAGTTTTTTAAAACTTAGCGAAAACCATTATAAAAAAGACGGCTTGGAAGTAGAACTAACCCTTTATGATGTTCACCCAAAAAACAAAGAAGGAAATGTAGTGTTTCCTAAAAATTATTGTTCGCTAGACATTACAGTTCACACCACAAACTATTTGTGCAAAGAAGAAAACGATAGAATGTGGACGTTGTCTACTAAAATGTTTCGTCAGTTAGATAAACGCGAAAACCCGACTTACATCAAAAGCGTAAAAGAACTAAAAGACTTTTTACCGGCACAAATTGAAATGGGTTGTGGCCCATCGATTGCGGTGGGTATTCCGCCACTTTACGAAATGCACGAAACCTATAAAGTTCAAAACCACGATACGGGCAAGTTTTATTTTGGAGAAGAAGACGATTTACTTGTAAGAATCATTGAAAACCCACAAAAAATGTATGAGCGTTTTTCTTATGTTCCCAAAGTAATTATAAAAAGTAAACCCACAAAAGCATACGAAACTTTTGCAAAACTTTATCACAATGGCATATTTTGTGGAACAGTATTAAACAACAATTTTGACCGTTTGGTGAAGCGATTTGACATTCCCGAAAAAATACTAAGAATTTATGACAAAGGCACCTACTTACCAAAAGTAGAGTTTAGTAGTGATGCAAAAAGTTTAATTTGCATTGGAACCCATGCCGACCGTCGTCAAGTACAACGCCAAGCAAGGGCGGCAGGAAAACAAGTGATTTTTATTGATCCAGAAGGGTTTTATAATCAAAATGGCTTTGAACCATACCCAATTGAAGGGCCAAGAGATGGCGACATTATTTTAAAAACCACGTTTGAAGAAGCGATGAGTGAGTTTGAACAGGAATTTTTAAAAGGAGAAAAAATGAATATTGTTAAAATAAAAGAAGAATTGTTAAACTATTTAAAAAGAAACTTTAATATGGAAGACCCTAACATTTTGCGTAAATATGAGCATACGCAGTGGGTTGCAACCTATTGTTACGACATTGCAAAAGAGCTAAATTTAAATGAAGAGCAAAAAAACCTAGCTTATGTGCTTGGCTTGTTTCACGACTATGGGCGATTTACACAGTGGGTGCGTTATGGTACTTATAACGATAAATTAAGCTACCCTCACGCCGAACTGGGCGTTGAATTATTGTTTGGAAATAATGAAATAAAAAACTTTTCGGTTCCAAAAAAATATTACAACTTACTAAAAATTGTAATTTTACAACTTACGATAATTTTGACAAGATTTTAATTTTAATTCCTGAATTGAATCATTGTGTTAACTTTCAACAAAATCATCCTCATCACAATATGGATGTTTTAGAACACACAATTTTTGCTATCTCTAAATCTAAAAATGATTTTGTTATTAGATTAGTATTGTTGCTTCATGATATTGGCAAACCATTTTCTTATCAAGACGATAATGATGGAATAAGACACTTTCATGATCATCCAAAAGTTTCTCAAGATATGTCAGAAAAGATCTTAACTCGTTTAGAAGTGGATCAAAAGTTAAAAGAAACGATTTGTTATTTAATACGCTTACATGATGAGCCTATAACTTTGGACGAAATAAAGAATGATCCTGAACTACAAAGTATGCGTTTAGAAGTTCAGAGATGTGATGCTCTTGCTCATAATCCAATATACAATAAAAAACGATTAAAGTATTTGGAAAACATGTATAGTACAATTGCACCGTTCTTAAATAAAAAAGCCTAAAAAGATTTTCACTTTTTAGGCTAAATGTGGCGGGACAGTGGTAATAGTATTCTAACAGTATTTATAGATTTCACCATAAAAACCAATAGAGTCACCTAATACGTCTATTGCTGATTTATCTGGAATAGCATATATTTCAGTTTTTAAAGTTTTACAAAAATTATTTATTTCTTTCAATCTGTTTTTAGTGAACTCAGAATCGTCTAGATGAAAGTGTGGTTCGACACTAATATCAACACGACCTATTCCTGTATAAGAAATTGGTGTTTTAAAATCTTCGTCAGTTGTAATAATTGAATATTTTGATAAATTAATTGCTCCTGCACAAAAACCAATTACGAGTCCATTATAATTTTTTAATTCCTCTAATAAATTATAATTTTTTATGAGTTCAAATTGGGTTAGAGGGTTTCCTCCCATTAAAAAATAAACTCTATCTTTTGGAAAAGATTTCAAATCTTCAATTTTTGACATGTCTGAAATTTCTATTGACGTTTTGAAATTAATACCAATCTTAGTAAAACATTTTATAATTTTATCAAAATACAAGTGGTCATTATTAAATCCTGGAGCATTAATAAATACAAGATTCTTATTCTCGCAATTTGCACTACGAAGAATACATACTAAATTAGGATTAAATGAACAATCTTCATCTAAAGCAGTTATATCACCAATAACATTGGAAAATAATATTGTTTCTTTCATTTCTTACCTCTAATTATATTATAACATGGAATTTGAATATTTGTATTGAATTTA
>CAYIZA010000066.1:0-2662 GCA_964367965.1 uncultured Christensenella sp.
TCGCTGAGCGAGATTGCGGAGGAGTTCGGAATCACTAAGCAGGCGGTTGCTGATTTGGTTAAACGCAGTGTTGCAAAGTTGGACGAATTGGAGAAAAATCTGAAATTTTGTGCAAAATTGGACGAAATTTGTAGTTTAATCCCACAAAAATGCAAAAAATTCGGACTTAATGACAGGCAGACCGCTGAGATTATCAACCTTGTAAAAATGGTGGAGGATTAGAAAATGGCAATTTTTAGTGGACTTTCCGAAAGATTAAACCATATCTTTTCCAAGATGACAAAACGGGGAAGGCTGACCGAACTGGAAATCAACCAGGCGATGCGTGAAATTCGTGTGGCACTGCTGGAGGCTGATGTAAACTTCGCCGTGGCAAAACAGTTTATAACTGAGGTCACCCAAAAAGCACTGGGAGAAGAGGTTTTAAAAAGCCTTACCCCCGGGCAGCAGGTGATTAAGATTGTAAACGAGGAACTGATTTCTCTTATGGGCAACTCGCAATCCAAGTTGGATCTCTCCGGCACTCCTCCCAGCATAATTATGATGTGTGGACTTCAGGGCGCCGGCAAAACCACTATGTGTGGTAAACTGGCAGCGCATCTCAAGTCACAGGGCAAAAAAGTTCTGCTGGTGGCAGGCGATATCTACCGCCCGGCAGCAATTAACCAACTTCAAGTGCTGGGAAAGCAAGCGGGAGTGGAAGTGTTCGAAAAAGGCACTCAAAATCCTGTAAAAACGGCAAAAGAGGCTATAGATTTTGCCAAAAAGCAAGATTTTAGTGTGGTAATCATCGACACTGCCGGCAGACTGCATATCAACGCCGAACTTATGAACGAACTTAGTAAAATTAAAAAGGAAGTCAAACCGGCTGAAATTTTGCTGACCATAGATGCTATGACCGGGCAGGACAGTGTGACCGTAGCAAAGGAATTCAACGAGCAGTTGGATATCACCGGAGTAATTGTCACCAAACTGGACGGGGATACCCGTGGCGGTGTGGCACTTTCGGTCAAAGCGGTTACCGGCAAGCCGATTAAATTCTGTGGAGTAGGTGAAAAACTGGGCGATATTGAGCCCTTTCACCCCGAGCGTATGGCGTCACGAATTCTGGGTATGGGCGATGTGCTGACCCTGATTGAAAAGGCGCAGACCGCAGTGGATGAGCAGCAGATGGCGAAGATGGAAAAGGCTTTCCGTGAAAACAATTTCACGCTGGAAGATTTCCTGTCACAGTTTGATAACCTGCACAAGATGGGCGATGTCAACCAGTTGTTGGAGATGATACCGGGCGCCAGCAAAAAACTGGGCAAGGTCGATGTTGACCCAAAGCAAATTGCACGCAACAAGGCGATAATTCAATCTATGACCCCTCGTGAACGGCGCAATCCGGATGGTATCAAGGCGAGTCAGAAAAAGCGAATTGCCGCAGGAAGTGGAACACATATTCAAGATGTCAATGTTCTACTGAAACAATTTTATCAGTCCAAGGAGATGATGAAACAGTTCAGCGGAAAGAAAAAAGGTAAATTACCATTATTTTAATGGAATTTAATATTAAAAATTATTTAAGGAGAAAAACAAAAAATGGCAATCAAAATTAGATTTACCCGCATGGGCGACAAAAAAACACCGCACTACCGTTTGGTAGCAGCAGACACCCGCTGTGCAAGAGATGGCAAAGTGGTAGAAACTCTGGGAACTTACAACCCGCTTGTAACCCCGGTAGAGTTTAAGTTAAAAGAGGACAGAATCAACTACTGGCTTGGTGTTGGCGCTCAGCCGACTCAGACTGCCCGTGAATTGTTGGTTAAAGCAGGATTGCTCAAAAAAGCGGTCTATGTTGCACCACGCCCTAAAAAGCAGCCACCGGCAAAAAAGGTGGAGGCTCCTGCCGCAGAGGAAAAAGTAGAAACCCCAGCAGCCCCTGTTGAGGAAGTTGCTCCGGTTGTTGATACCCCAGTTGATGCAGAATAAAATGCTAAAAGGAGATTAAAGCATGGAAAAACTAGTAGAATATATCGTTCGTGAATTGGTAGACAATAAAGAGGCAGTCAAAGTTACCACAATCGAAGAGAGCGATGCAATGGTTATTAAAGTTGAAGTCGCTCCGGAAGAGGTTGGTCGTGTGGTTGGTCGTGGCGGTAAAAACGCACAGGCTATCCGAACTATCATCCGTTCACTGGCTGGAAAACAGGGTTTTGCAGACAAAAAGTATATCGTTAAATTTGAGTAAAATAGGAGAGGAGCAGACTCCTTTCCTTTTTTAGACAGGTTGGGTTTGAGCAGTTGCAACTTCCTCTATAAGGGTAGATTTTTGACACACAAAGCCGACCTATAGGGGGGAGTTTGAATTGTCTAAGACAGTCCACCTTTTATTCTATTTTCAAAAGAATAAACAAAAAATCAAAAATATATAGGCAATCTGCGATTTTTTCGAATTATTTCAGCCTATAAAGGAGATTTTATGAATACCGTTGTAGGTAAAATTGTAAAGCCGCAGGGCATCCGGGGCGAGGTTAAAATCCTGTCTCTGGTTGCATCTCCGGATTACTTTCAGAACTTTGACCAACTTTTTATCGACGGCAAAGTCTTTACTGTAACCTCGTGCCGTGTGCACCAGGGTTTTGCCTATGTCGTGCTGGATGGCATTGCCGACCGTGAT
>CAYIZA010000067.1:0-2621 GCA_964367965.1 uncultured Christensenella sp.
AAATTGTTAAATAGTTTACTTTTTAAAAATCCGCCCCTTATCCGGGTGGATTTTTTTATGTTACAGAACTTGCTTTAATGCCACTTTGCAAAAGCCCAGCCCGGAACTACACTGAGAACTACTACAGAAAATGTCAGGCTTTACTGGTGTGTTGCTTGCTTTAATATGACTTTATGAAAGCCCAACCTCGAAACACGCTGAGAACTACTAGATAGAAAGCGGGCTTTGCCGATGATTTATCACACCAAAAAACAACCCAAGCTATTTCATACCGGTCACAAAACAGTGGCGCAGCGTGGTATGATGACAGTTCAGCGGAAACTATTTCATACCGGTCACAAAACGGTGGCGTATCCTGTGAGAAAAGGGGGCGTATTATAGGAGAAAGTCTGCAACAGTAGCCTATAAATTCAGCCAGGCATCAAAAAACGGTTTTAGGCTGGCAGAGTTTGTTAGCCGCCGACACAGTGAGGCTTTTTTGACTTTTTTCCAAAAAAATCGGCAAAAAGTTTCTAATTTTTCAAAATTATGATATACTACTCATATGGAATTAAAAAAATCGTCGATGATGCGCTCTGTTTTCATGGCAATTTTTGCCTGTTTTGCTCTTTTTACCTTTAGCGCCTGCGGCTTTCCACTCAAGGCACCTGTAATAGAAAGGGCTGGAGCGACTATCTCCTGGGCGAACACCGGAGCATACCGATATCAGGTTGTGCTCGATGAAGAGACCTTTGAAACTGACGGGCTTCAGTTTGATATGATGCCGTATTTGGATGCCGGTACCCACAGTGTAAAGGTGAAGTCGCTTGCTCGACCAGGCAGTTTTTTAAAAGAGGATTCCTCATTCAGCGAAGTTGTTGAGTTTGAGGCAGAAGACGATATATCAACGCCAACCAATCTTGTAATCGAGGAGGGGTTGACTGCGGTGACTCTCACCTTTGACCCTGTTTTGGATGCGTTGTCCTATACTGTCCGAATCGAAAAAGAGGAAAGTGAAACTCAATTTATTCCGACCGTTAATGAATCGGTTCGGATTGAAAGTTATCTGACCAAGGCTGGGACTTATAATATCTCCGTTCGTGCCGAGGCTTTCGATGAATTTACTATCCAGGTTTCGCCGTATTCCGGCAGCGTGGAGTGTATCAACTCGGTAGCCCTGAAAGCACCTCAGACCAAGTCTTTTGTAAAAAGCGGTTCAGCGTATAATCTGTCCTGGGAGCCGGTGGATTTTGCTACCGGTTATGTAGTGAGTGTGCTGGGCAGCGATAAAACCATAGAAACATCCAACACCAGTGCCGACCTCTCCAGTATAGAGGGGGGATTACCGAGCCAGGGATACCAGATAGCCTTTGTCCAGGCGGTTGCTGAGGGGCTGTATAAGACCTCAGACTTTTCGGACGGGATAATTTGCTATGGAAATAACAGCAGCAGGGCGCAGTTTTCCGGTCTAGAGGTGGACTTCTTCAAATCCAATTTAACGGGTGCTACCACTTTTGACTTCAGCGTGGGCAGCCAGGAAGAACTGGATGACCTTATCTACTTCGCTATCCTATATCGTATCGGGAAGATTGATTTCTATTTCGAGAATCCCTTTGGCGTTGGCGACATAAATACCAAAGCCTCAAAGATTAGCAGTGCAATTAACAAATTTCCGGAGATAATGGCACTTTCCCGTGGCGTTTCAACGGCTGGGGAAAGAGTCACTCTTACAATGGAATTTTATAACCCAAGCACGCCGTCGCTGGAAGCCGAGGGCGACACCACGGTAACTCAAGTCTCGATGACGGATGGCAAACTAAACAGTTTTGGCGCCGGCTTGCGGGCGGAGGACTTTAACGACTTCGCTATTTTTGAACGGGAAAAAGGTATAAATGTCTATACCAGTGAGCAACTTTTCCAAGTTGTTGAGGCAGGTTATAAACCGATTCTAATAGACAATAGTCCGGCAAAACTGGTGTGGGATATAGCCTGCAGTATACTGATTGATATCATCGATGACACTATGACGGACTACCAGAAGACCCTCGCTATCTTCGAATGGATTTGCTATAACAATACCTATGACTACAATGCTATGAATAATGTCGGGGAACTGGAAGAGGAACAGGCAGAACTGAAATCAAAGTATTCTACTAATGAAAGTTACTGGACCGACACGGCAAAAGAGGCTCGATATGATGAAATAACATACATTATCCGTGACCATAAAGCATTCTACATTGAAGGGATGCTGCTTGATAGCGGCGTTGCAGTCTGCGACGGCATCGCTAAGACCTTTGCGCTGTTCTGTAACATAGAGGATATTGAGTGCTACAAGGTCAACGGAATGGCAGGCGGCGCTGGTCAGTCTGGCGGTCACGCATGGAACAAAGTGGCGCTTGATTTGGACGGTGACAACAATTCAGAGTGGTACACTGTGGATTGCACCTGGAATGATCCGACCTACTATTATACTCAATATGATCGTTACGAACTGATGACGCACTCCTATTTCCTTTTAACTGATGAATCCATTACCGGAACACACGACGAGGAAGCGCCAGACAAGGATGTCTCAGAGACAGTATTCGACTACCACACCTTTACAACTTTTGATATTGAGGGCACTGAATTTGATTTAT
>CAYIZA010000068.1:0-2389 GCA_964367965.1 uncultured Christensenella sp.
AAAGCAAAAAACCAGGCAAAAAGTGAAAGGGAAAACCTTTCACTTTTTATTCTCTCTGGCTAACACCACAACAGACCGCCAGGTTTATGGATTTAAAATACAACTCAAACATTGCCGCTGGCACAAAAAGGGGCGCTGTTGCGTACACTTAGAATATGGAAAGAAGGTTGATTTCGTTGTGTATGATTGTGCGTGATGAGGAGGATGTGCTTGCTCGTTGTCTGGAGAGCGTTCAGCCCTTTGTGGATGAAATAGTAATTGTAGACACCGGCAGCACAGATTCAACTAAGCAGATTGCTGCAAGATTTACCGATAAGGTCTTTGACTTCGTTTGGTGTGAGGACTTCGCCAAGGCGAGGAACTTTTCCTTTAGTAAAGCCACTTTGCCTTTTGTTATGTGGATGGATGCCGATGATGTGATTTTACCGCAGTATGTGGATAACTGGAAGAGTTTTGTGGATAACTTCGATACCACCGCCGATGTGGTGATGCTGCCCTATGATTTGACCTTTGATGCAGCGGGAAAAGCCAGTTTTTGGTTCTATCGTGAGCGGATTGTGCGGCGGGCGCTGGGCTTGCAGTGGAACGGTGCTGTCCACGAGGTGCTGACCCCTTGTGGCAAGGTGATTAAAGGCGACGCCCGGATAGCGCATAAAAAGACCAAAATCAACCTCTCCGGGCGCAACCTCAAAATCTACCAAAAACTGGAGCGCTCCGGGGTAAAGTTCAGCCCCAGGGAGAAATACTACTACGGACGGGAACTGTTCTTCAACCAGCGTTACGCCAAGACGAGGAAAATCCTCCAGGACTTTGTGGATAGGGGCGAGGGCTGGTCTGAGAACCTGATCGACGGCTGTGTGGTGCTCTCCTGGTGTTATGCCAGACTGAAAGAGGAAAAAAAGCAACTTTTAGCGCTGACCCAGAGTTTTCTGTTTGATATCCCTCATCGGGATATCTGTTTTGAATTAGGAAACTTATTTTTTGAACGCAAGAACTATCCGCTGGCAAACTTCTGGTTTAACCAGACACTGAGTGCTAAGGACAGCAGCGGTTTTATAAACCAGGAACTGTCCGGTTTTCTGCCCTGGCTTTCTATGGCGCTGTGCCACTACCACCTGGGCAATATAGCGCTGGCGAACGAGTGCAACGAAAAAGCCGCACTATTCAAGCCCGAAAGCCCGGCAGTGCTGCACAACCGAGCCTTTTTTAAAGAGCTGCTTGAAAAGTGAAGTCCTGTTTATAGGCGCTTACCAGAGCACTCGAGATAGTGGTTGCCAGTTTCTGCACTAGCGCCAGGGTAGGCCCTACCAGTCCCGGAAACAACTGCCGCTGCAGGTTGGATATGCCAAATACGAACAGGTCTGCATGCACCGCCAGACCTTTCAGCCTGGGATTCGCCGGGATGTAGTCCGATGCAAGCACAATGGTGCCCAGGCGCTCCTGTTTCGCTGTGGTGCTGGCATCCACCACCAGCAGTTTCTGATGAGGGTGGATTGCACGGATAAAAGTCAGTGCACACTCCAGATTTTGGCTGTGTATTGGGGCATCCACTGTGCCATATACATAGTTCGGATATCCTGCCGCAAGCAGCAATGTTCCCACTGTGGGACCCAGGCTGTCCTCCAGCACCCTGCTGCTTCCTAGGCACAATACCACCGGCACTTCGGGCAACTCGTCGGCAAGCCCGGCAGCCACTGTGTCCACCGGCGTTCCCCATACTGAAAAGGTCTGATTCTGCATGTTTGCGCTCCTTTCTTTTAGTGAATAATGAACGGTAGTTTTTCTTTTATACAAATTCTACAAAATTATATAAAATCAACCAAAAAAGTTGAATTTTGCACTAACTTATGTTAAAATCATAAAAAAGGAGGTAGAGTGATGCCCTGGATAGACATTGGAGTGCTGGTCTTAATACTCATATTCGGAATCGTCGGCATATCCAGAGGCTTTTTACGAAGTCTGTTGGCATTATTCTCCTCTCTGGTAACACTCATTTTAGCGATATGGCTAGCCAAACCGGTAGCCGGCGTAGTGGACAGCCTATTTGGGCTCTCTAATGCCTTTGCAGGAATGTTGGAGCCCGGGTTTCTGGAAACCTTTACCGGCTGGAGCGGTTCGGGCTGGCTGGCTGAGGTGGTGAAGATAATACTGGGGGCGGACGCTCTCACCTTAGAGGCGCCCGAACTCGCTAGCCAGTTCGCCGGAGCGGTCGGCAACATTATCTCCATTGCAATCTGTGCCGTTGTGCTGTATTTTGTAATCCGCTTTATACTATTTCTGCTGGGCAAACTGTTCCGAACTATTACCCAGAACCGGGCAATTAATGGGCTGGATCGCATACTAGGCTTTGTAATCGGTGCGGCAAAGGGCGTTCTAGCGGTATTTATAA
>CAYIZA010000069.1:0-2287 GCA_964367965.1 uncultured Christensenella sp.
CAATGCAACCTACTGTCAATGCACAATGGACAACAGAAGATAATTATAAGCAAGACACTGCGTATATTAAAAAAAGCAACAATTATAATAAAGGAGATATAATTGTTGCGCAGTCAACGGGAGACCTCTATGTTATTAAAAGATTAATAGCAATAGAGGGCGACAGAGTAAATATTGTAGAAAATTTAATAAGCGGTGAAATAGAGCTTTATTTAAATAATGAGTTATTAGTTGAAGATTATGTCGTTTATAAAGATGGTATGAGTTATACTTTAAATAACTTTAATAATTTAAGGTCAACAATGCCAGAAAATTTTGTCGAAGATGATTTAATTATACCAGAAAATTATGTGTTTTATTTAGGCGACAACCGTGGTCAAAGTCAAGATTGCAGTTATTATGGACCAATAGAAAAAGAAAAAGTTATAGGCAAGGTTGATATTATAGTGCCTTATGGTCAAACTTTTGTGGGGTTTATGTGGCAAGAGTTTATATCATTATTTAATTAAAAAAGAAGTTCAATTAGTGTGAACCCCATTTAGTGGACAATAAATAAAAAGAGAGTCTATGGTTTAATACTGTGTTGTTAATCTCTTAAGTTAGGCTAGCCTAACTTAAGAGATTTTTTGTTGCCTTAACTCGTAAGGACTTTGTTTGTGTTTTAATTGTATACGTTCAAAGTTGTAAAAGTCAATATATTCATCGCATAATTCTTTTGCTTGTTCTATTGTTCTTGGTTTTTCTAGGTATATACATTCTGTTTTAAATGCTGAGAAAAAACTTTCTACTGGTGCATTATCTAAAGGAGTTGCCTTTCTACTCATGCTTAAAGTGATGTTGTTTTCTTTTGCTATTATGTTATACATATGTGAAGTATACTGAAACCCTTGATCTGAGTGCAGTATTGTATTATTGGGCTTTTCTTTCGCTAACGCTAATTTTACCGTATCTGATACTAGTTTAAGATCTTGGACTGTTGAGTATTTGTAGGCTACTATGTACCCATCATATATATCTTTTATCACACTTAGATAAAGCCTGCCCTCAGGTGTAATAATGTATGAGATGTCGGTTGTCCACTTTTCATTCATGTTTGTTGTTTTAAAGTTTTGGTTAAAGAGATTAGCATATTTATGTAATACTTCATTTGGCTTACGATACATATACTTTCTTCTAATTTTACTGAGTAAGTTATATTTACTCATAAGTCGCAAAACTTTCTTATGGTTTACTTTCTTGCTAAATTTAGTTGAAAGAGCAATTTGTATTCTACGATAGCCATATCTTCTTTTGTATCTATCTTGTAACTGTTTAATTAAATTTAGCGTTTCTACATCATCTTCTTTATTGCACTTTAAATACTTGTAGTAGCCAGACTTAGATACTTTAAGATACTTACAAAGCGAAAGCACTGAGTACGAGTTACTAAAAAGTTTAATTACTCTAAACTTTACTTTCGCTTTGTTTCTTCTTCCATTAGTAACTCGTGGTATTTTTTTAGCACTGCATTTTCCATTCTTAAAAACTTTAGTTCTTCTTCAATACTTTCATAATTTGTTTTTGGTCTACCTTTTTTCTTACCTGTCACTTGTTTAGCCGTGTTATTATTGGCATACCAGCTAGTCCAGTTTACAATTTGCGCTTGACTTGGAATCCCATATTTCTTTTGTAGAGCAGGAATTGAAGTTCCTTGCTCTAGTCTTTCTTTTGCTACCTTTTCTCTAAATTCTATAGGGTAGCGAGTCATACCTTTTTTACCAGCCATATTAAAAAACCTCCTATGATATTTTTATTATACCATAGGGGTCTCTTTTTTTATTCTGTCTACTTTTATGGGTGCAGTTCAATACTTGCTCTTTTTTATTTTTAACATCAAAATGCTTGAATAAAAATATGCTTATGTGTTATAATTTAGCAGGTTTTAAAGTTATAAACAAAGTATATTTTAAAATGTATAAAATGTTATAAAGCGTAACATTTTATATTTAATACTTAATCGCTTAAATTGAGGATTTATTTTATGTTTTTACAAGGGTTTTTAGGGGCTTCTACGCTGCCAGAATGGGTTACAGCTTCGTTTCCTGTTATTAGAATAATTATGATAATAATTTTAGCAATACTTGCATTAACCATGATTGTTTTAGTATTAGTTCAAGAAGGTCACAGCTCAGGAACGAATGTTTTAAGCGGTGTTAGGGAAAGCTTTTATTCACAAAACAAAAGCTCTTCAAAAGAGGGTAGATTGAAAAAATTAATGACAATTGCAGGAATTGCCTTTGTAGTTATT
>CAYIZA010000070.1:0-2216 GCA_964367965.1 uncultured Christensenella sp.
ACTATACTCAAAAAGATTATGTGATAAGTGTAGAATCAAGAGGCAGTTGGAGTAACAGTCAACTTGTTAATAAGTACGGAGCATCGGTGAAACAAAAAATAACTTGTAAAGGAAGCATTGGGTGGGGTACTGCAGCCAAGGAGGAGGAGGGACATTACAGCGAAATAGTGTATTCAAGTCTGGTCAATAAAAAAGTATACAAAAGAACCATAGGAACGAAATTGTCATCCACTAAAGAATCTTACTGGACTTATCTATATGATATAACATCAAAAGTAGACTGGAGTGTGCCTACAATAGGAAGCGATGTTGGCGTTAACGAACTCGCCCAAACATTCGGATATAATATATACTAACAGCATTGGAGTGGTCGACAGTTCGCCAGCAATTCGTTGTTGCTCGTATAAGATATACTAACAGTATTGAAGTGGTCGACCCTTGTGTTTCTCAGATCAGAAAAGAATCTTGTTATTCATAACATGGCACTCTGCGGGCTATAATTGAGGGCTTTCGTGGGGAGTCTCTGATGCTGGGCTCTATCCGTGTGAGCCAGTTGTTGAATCAACCCTCAATCCCATTGTTTGAAGTTTTTGGTATAGCACGAAGCATCAGCGGTAGAGGAAAAAGCATCATTGCCTAAAGTCTTTGGCATAGCACGAAGCATCAGCGATAGCGAAAAAACAAGCATCATTGCTTGAAGTTTTTGGAACAGCAGCGAGCCCCCGCTAAAGACAGACAATGCCAAACCTCCATAAAAACTGTAGTTAAGTTGAGGAAGAAAGAGCCGCAGAAAAGAGAGATAAGAAGAGAGACAAAAAGAGAAAAGCAAAGAAGAAAGCAAAAAAAAGAGAGCAGATGCTCTCTTTTTTATCACAATAGAGGTTTATCCGCAAAAACGGTTTGAAGTTTGCAGTTGTGGCAAGAAGTGTAAAAACAAGGGAAATTGCAGTCGTTTCAAAAGCAGTGTGAAGATTTTTTTTAAACAGGTCAAAGATAGGGGGCATCGTTGTTGGCAAAAAGTGCAAAAACAGGGAAAAAAGATCCTCTATCCGCAGAATTAGCGCAAAATAGCGCTTATCCGCAAAATTGGCGTGAAATTGGCGCAAAAAGGACAAAAACCGCCTTTATCCGCCTTGATATTCTCTTATTCAAATGCTAAAATTTAGTCAACCTTAACAGGGCAAGGCGAGTGCAGGCCGGGTTATTTCTGCATCATAGCGGGGATAACACAGGTGAGCAAAAGCATGGAAAATCCAGACGGGGAACTAAGGCAAACAGCACACATAGCGCTAAAATTTCCGGGAAGACATTTTTTATTACCATGACAAAAATGAGTTTGCCGGAAATCAAACAGCGGTTATGTGGGGCGTCCAGCCTTGGCGAAATCCAGGATTGCAGGACATTGACCTCAGTTAGGGGAAAAAAATAGCAAAGCGCCGGGCTTTTCAGTGACCAAAAGCCTCTATAGCAATGCCGATGGGAATCAGGGCAGGGCAAGGGGGTGTTTCGGTGGCGTTTTTGCAAAAAAGGGAGGTGTAAATGGCTAAAAAAGAGCAAAATCGGGGCATTGTCGGGGAAGTTGTGCGGTCGTGCAAACTGGACATAGCGAAATTCAACTTGCCCCACGAGGTTGAAACTGCAATCTTGATTCTGCTAAACAATATCAAAAAATAAAAGGGGCTACCCCCTTTTATTTTTTAAGGTGGTAGGGGAAGAGACACTGAAGACAGACCTTGCTTTAAGGGGTAAGCCCCGCCGGTGTGGCACCTTTTGTTTTTTTAAAGTAGAAAGGGAAAGAGTTGATGAACACTAACTTTGCTTTGAGGGGGTAAGCCCAACCTGTGTGGTAGCCCCTTTTGTTTTTAAAGGGAAAAGAGTCGCGCAATGGTACCCCCGCCGGTGTTATAGCTCAAGTTTTTTAAAGAGGGCAGGGCATTATTCAGTTTTCTTTCAACTTTTATAAAAGGAGTCGGCTTTTTGAAGAGAGATATGAGACCTGATTTTATGTTTTTAATTTTTGTTATGAATTTTATAGCAGGGGTCAGTTTTCAGTTTAATAGAGCACCCAGAACAACAAAACAAAAAATCCGGCAAAGATGGACTTTTTTATTGACGAACACAAAATTTTAGGGTATAATAACATTACTTGCTTGCGAGTTTGCCGCTACATTTTGCGTGCTGTTATGGCTCAGTGGTAGAGCACCGCCTTGGTAAGG
>CAYIZA010000071.1:0-2205 GCA_964367965.1 uncultured Christensenella sp.
ATAGTGGATCAATAGATAACGCTTACTCAAGTGGTTCTATTGATGACGTAACTCAAACATTAACAGAAAATGTTGGAAGTACATTACATGTCGGTGCTCTAATCGGAAAATCTGACAATGGTTCAGTATATGCAACCGTAAGTTCAACAAACATGGCTGCTTATACAGCACCAGTAATCGGATTAATTAATCTAGGTAAATACTACAATACTTTATTTGATGAAAATGCATGGATTATTGCCGGAAATGTTGATGGAGATAAAGTTTCTTACTCATTAACAACTAAGCAATTTATGAATCCATCTAAGAATGTGTTAACAAATCCATTTGTTAATAATACTGGAAATGGTTATTAGCACAACTATGGTTATCCATATATCAGTGAATTCGCTGATTTTAGAGATTATAATAATATTGCAAAAATCAATACAGGAACTGGGTTAGATCAGTTAAATCTACTCATTAACAATGTTGGTAAATTGCAATATATGAATGAAGATCTTGATGGACATTATGAGCTAAAATATAATCTAAATTTCCAAGACAAATCAAACTGGGTTCCTATTGGTTATGCTGATTCTCATGAATTTACAGGCATATTTAATGGTGGAAATAGGTCGATTAGAAATTTCAGGAGCATACAAAACTCTGTTTATTCTGGATTATTTGGTAAGACCTATAAAGCAAAAATTAATGCTAACAATACTACTCTAGATTTATATGTAGCATCTGGTACTTCAATTAAAGTGTCAGAAAGTGATTATGCTAATGTGACTTATTCAACAGTAAGTGGAACTGCAGATGCGTATTATTACCCAAGATTTAACTTGGGTTCAGATTATAATCACAACTTTACTCGTAGTGTTGCAACATTAAAAACAACATATGCGGGATCTCTAATTGGGTATGCAACCTATTCATCTATAAAGAATGTTAGAGCCTATTCTACTAATAATTCTGCAGTTTATGCATTTAACGCTGGAGGCATTGTTGGTGGAACAAATGGTAACGATGATAATGCCAATTCTGATGAGATAACTGTAATTGAGGCTTGCTCATCAAATGTTGATGTGTTTGGAGAAATTGGAGTAGGTTTCTACTCTAATCCTAATGATACATCAATGTCAGGCTATAAAGTTCTTGAAAGACTTGGGTTAACTGATCTAGCCAGTAAATATTTCCTATATGAAGGTACTTCATCTAATTCAGGTACTTCAGGTGGAAATGCTGGTGGAATTGTTGGCTACAGTTATGGAACAATTAATATAAAAAATTCAATTAGCGGTGGAAAAGTTGTTTCAGGTTGCGGTGGTGATGGAGATAATGGTGGCACTTACAATGTTACTATGTGCCTGTACTATAGGTACAGTACTGGCGGTGTTTTCGCAGCTTTGCAATACTATTGGAACAGCGGTGGTTCTGGTGATTATGTTGCTTATTTCAACACATTTGCTGGAACTGTTGCAGGATACGGTGGAAACGCAGGATATGGCGGTGGCTTTGTTGGTTATGCTGAAAGCGCAAAAATTACTGGTACTGCTCTAGAAGGGTGCATTGTTTATGCCGCAAGCGGTGGAAATGGTGGTAACGCAAAAGCTGGAGGCAGTGGTGCTAATGGTGTATCATCAGGCCAAACCCACAATGCAGCACAAGGCGCGAATACCATTGGTAAAAACGGAGCGCCTGGCGGAAGAGGCGGAAATGGCGGCTCTGCAAACCGCAGAGTAGGTAAAAATATCGGCGGGGCAAATAGCTTACAATCAAGTGTTATATTACAAAATAGTGTTAGCTTAACCACATTTGAAACTAGTAATAGAGCTGTGACAGGAAATGGCGGAAATGGTGGCAGTGGAGGTGCTGGAGGTTCTGGTACGGGTTGGAAATGGGGCTTTTTGGACTGGGGATACGCTGAGTCATGTAACGGTCGTAAAGGTTACGGTGGTCCAGGTGGACTTGCCGGAAATGTTGTAGACAATTCAAATCGCTCTGGTGATACTAGTAATAATTCATTGTCTTATCAAGGATCTAGAACAGCTGGTGGCAATGGAGGAACAGGCATTACAGGAATCGATGTAGCTGCTAATGATTACTAAAAAATAAAACTGAATATCTTAGGGGCTTTTCCCTAAGATGTTGCAGTTTTAGATAAATCTGATTCTTTAAATGCTGCTGGTGGAGCATTATTCGAAGACGTAGTTTCTGGAA
>CAYIZA010000072.1:0-2148 GCA_964367965.1 uncultured Christensenella sp.
CTCTTACACTATCATCACTATCATTTAATAACTTACCTATTTCTCCTAAACTTCTAGATGGAACAATTACAGAAGATGTAACTGTGCTAGACATTATTGGGCGAGTAATATATGCAAGTCTATATCCATCAAGTGCTACTGCGGTAAGTTTGTTATCATTTGCTTCAAGTAAACAACCCTTTAAGATCGGTCTACTATCATCTATTGCAACAGCAAATAATGATTTATTGATTAAGCTCTTTAAATCGTTTTGCTTAATTTCAATATACTCTGCATCTTCAATTTTTTTAAGAAGTGGAAATTCATCAGTTTTATAGCACTGAACAAAACCTTCACTATCTGTGTAAGCAATACGAAGTTGCTCATTTTCATTAAGTGATAATTCTATTTGTTCATTAGTTAGTTTTTTAAGGTAACTACTGAAAAACGCACCAGGAACAATAGTTTCGCCCTCAATCTTAACATCTGCTTTAATTGTTTTAATGATGCTAAGTTCTAGGTCGGTTGCTGAAAGTTCAAGTGTATCACCCTGTGCTTTAAATTTTATTCCTTCTAAAATTTGATTAGTTGTTCTATTTGAAGTTGCTTTTAAAACGGTTAAAACTGCTTCACTTAAATCTAATCCATCACATATTAGTTGCATGTCTTTTTTCTCCTAAATTTTTTTTATTTTTGCTGACTTATCCCTTATAGATATATAATATATGTATTAAATAATATTAGTATTATTAAGCACAGTGCATAAGTTGATAACTTTCTAATTTTCTTTATTTACAAGGTTTATATGAATTTAATTCTGTGTATAACTTTGTTAAACTATACACATTATATCAACATAAATTAAGGTTGTCCACATATTATTTATTGAGTACTAAATTTTTAATATCCTTAATTGTCGTATCAAGGCGAGCGTCTGTTTTTAAACTGTCAAGAATTTTATTTCTTGCGTGAATAACTGTTGTGTGATCTCTACTAAAAATTTCCTTTCCAATCGTGCTTAGTGGCAAGTCTAACATATCAGTTATGATATACATACAAACCTGTCTTGGCACTACAATTTCCTTATTTCTCTTTTTACCAAGTAGTTCGTGTTTGTCAATATTGTAATAAGTGCAAACTGCATCAACAATGTTATTTGGAGTTAAGCGCTTATTGTCGTTATTATCTGTGTCATTAAGTGCTTGTTTTGCTTCTTCAATTGTTGCTACTTTATTACCAATAAGCGTTGTTAAAAAAATTGTTTTAGCAAGCACGCCTTCAAGTTCTCGTATATTAGCATTAACATTTTCAGCAATGTAAATAAGTGCATCTTGCTTTATCTCACATTTTTCTAGCATGGCTTTTTTCTGCAAAATTGCATACCTTGTTTCAAAGTCTGGCTGTTGAATATCTTGCGTTAGTCCCATACTAAATCTTGATTGCAAACGCTCTTGAAGAGTTGCAATTTCTTTTGGTGGCCTATCTGAAGATATGATAATCTGTTTATTATTTTGATAAAGGTCATTGAAAGTGTGGAAGAATTCTTCTTGTATTGCATCTTTGTTTGAAATAAATTGAATATCATCAATCATTAACACATCTGCATTACGATACTTTTCTCTGAAATTTGCAATAGATTTTGCCTTATCACGAATAACCTCAACATAGTCATTTGTAAACTTTTCACAAGTTGCATAAACAATGTTAAGTTCAGGATTACTGTCGTATAGGTAATTTGCAATTGAATGTAAAAGGTGGGTTTTACCAAGTCCAACTCCGCCATAAATAAATAATGGATTAAACTTTTTACCCGGATTTTCAGCAACTGCAAGTGCAGCAGAATATACAAACTGATTACTCTTTCCTACAACAAAGTTATCAAAAGTGTATTTTGCTATAAAAAGATTTTGTTTAGTTTCGTTTCTTACTGATACTTCTGCGTTAGTTTGACTCTTGTAATTTTCCTTTTCAGTAGGATCAAGAATTTCAAATTCACTTACTCCAAAATGATTATTGATAGATTCTGAAAGCAAATAAGAATGATTTTTTAAACATTGTTTTTTAACTGTTGTATTACTTGCTAGTAGCACCAATTTCCCATTAACAACTTCAAATGGCGTTAAGTTCTTAATCCATAAATCGTAACTGATTGAAGTTACTTGACTAAAC
>CAYIZA010000073.1:0-2086 GCA_964367965.1 uncultured Christensenella sp.
CCGTTGTATGAGCCGTACATAGCCGGGGTCTTGCGGTTTTGGTCAAAGATCATATCCTCCGGCTGGTTGAACATCGAACTTTTCAGTTCCACACAGTGGATAGTGAAGAAGAACACTGCACTGCCCAGGTAGTTATTCGCCCCGGTAATGGTTAATTTTGCGGTTTCCACCCCTGCATTTATATTGTTTTCAAACTGGTAGGTATAGTCTGTACCCAGAGTTATCAGTTGTTTTGGGTTGGAACCGGTGTACCAAACTCGGAAGTTAGGGGTTTGTGGCTCGCCGGTGTAGATAACTTTCGACATCTCCTGTAGCCAGTCAATGTCTACCTGGTAAACACCATCTACCACCAACGCTCTGCCCGAAATGTTGAATTTCACCACTACTTGCCCGTCAAAGTTGCCCAGACCGGTAATCTCCACCGTGGCTTCGCCTAAGTTGACATTGTTGTAATATTTAACCGAGAAATCAACACCGAATTCAAGTTCTTCGCCATTAAATCGAATGGTAACCGCAGGCATAAGTTCAAAGCCAGTATATCCAACATCTGCGATTGGGTCCACCATATCTTCTGTTATAATCTTACGCATAATTTGGAAGGTAGCATATGCTTTTCCGGTGTAGTTACTGCCGCTCTTGGCTGTTATGGTGATAGTTACTTCACCGGCTTTGATGTTGGCTGAGTAGGTCAAGGTGTAATCATCTTCGTCTAAGGTCATGTCGTTATATACCAGTGTTACCGTGTTTGTTATCTCTGAGCCGGTGTAGGTTATCTGTGCCTCGCCCACCTCTGCGGTCAGGTCGCCGATGTCTTTTTGCAGAATCTCATAACTTAGAGTGTTCTCTCCGCCGAAGTTGCCCAACCCTTGCACCTCAATGGTTATAATCCCTGCATTTATGAAATCGGTCGTTACCGTGCCGTCTCGCATAAAGATATACCTGAAACTTTCTGAGTCCAAAATGTCGCCGTTGAATTCCAGCACCGGAATTTGCTCGATTTCTTCGCCAGTGTAGGTCTTGTTATCAATGCCGCTCACATCCACCTCGGATATATTGCGTTTTGCAATGACGAACAGATAACTCACAATTCCAGAGTAGTTGCGGATGAACTCAATGTCTATATATGCATCCCCTGCATCCTCGTTGGCTCGATAGGTCAAGGTGTAGTCGGTGCCGGCGATAAGCATGTCAAGTCCGCTCGGAGTGAGTTCTATGGTTGGCTCATGTGCCGAACCGGTATAGATGAATCCCTCGGCTGGGGTATTAACAACTACGGTGAAGCCAGCCAAAGTTTCCAGTGCCTTTGGAGTGATGCCAAACTCCGCCGTTGCTGAACCGGTAAAGTTGCTGTTTGCCTTAGCAGTTATAGTAACACTTCCCACACCCACATTCAAGTTATCCCCATAGGTAACAACAAAGTAACTCGCATCAAACGCTATTTCGTTGTAGTTGATACTTGCCACAGGCTGAATCTGAGAACCAATGTAAGCATGGGCTGCCATAGCGGCTATCATGCTGTCTTCAAGTGCTTTTGGTGTAATTTTGAAATACACTTCTATCAACCCATCATAGTTGCCCTGTAACTGAATTAGTACCCTTGCCGCTGCGACAATCTCGCCGTCCTGATAAGCCACATTGAGGTTGTCTGCATAGTTTATAGCGTAATCGGCAGTAAGTTTCAGCCCATGCTCGCCAAAGGTAATGGTTATAGCGTTAAAGGTTATTCCTTTGCCCTGATATGTAAATTCTTCTGGAATTCCGGTTATGGTCAGGTCCTTCCGGGTGAGTTGTTTCGGAACAATCTTATATGTGATAGTTATGTTTCCGGCAAAAGTGCCCAGTCCTTTCGCCGTGATGACCACATCGCCAATGTTGGTGGTATCTCCGCTGTAAATTAGTTCATAGTCTTCGTCTTCGGTCAGAACAAAGTCGCCCACTTTTAGTATAGGCTTTTGTTTCTGTTCGGCACCGCTGTACTGTACCTCAGGCTCAATTCCAGTAACTTCTACATCCTCGACACCTACCCCAGTGATGCTGAAATATATGGTGCGTTCGCCAACAAAGTTGCCATTTTCCTTTGCTTTAA
>CAYIZA010000074.1:0-2053 GCA_964367965.1 uncultured Christensenella sp.
CATCTCCGGTAAAACCGGCATCAGTCATCAATTGATTCAGTTTCGCTGCCTCAAAGTCTTTCAAATAACTACGAATAACGGCAGTGCCGCGTGTGTCGTGCAGGGTCTGGTTGAAGTAGGCGTTAATCATCTGCCGCCCCTCTTCTACCTTGGATTTTTTAGTGATAAGTCCTTTGTTCACACAAAATTGAACAAATACCGGGTCTTCAGCGTATCTTTTTCCAAAAATTTCATAAAAAGCAGGCTCATTAACTTTCTTAGTACTTTTACTCATAGATAAACCTCCGTTTATTGCTGGTTTATTATAGCATATTGCAAAAAAGTTGTCAATAGGTCAATTATAAAATAATTCGAGCCCGTTTTAAGGCTGGTTGCCAATTGCATCCAGTATCTGCCTATTATCATCCTCTGAAGTGGCTCCGCAATACAACAACTTTATTATTTCGGGGTCAACCGTGTTCACAGTCTTTAATTTATGCACCGGTGCGCCACTGAGAGCGGACTGGGTAAATCCAACTAGGCGCCCAAAGCCGGAGTATATTTTTGTGTCTGTAGTTACACCATCACCAGTCGTCCACGCCTTGCCGGCACTGAGATAGTTATGGTCGCTCTCCAAGGTGCTGGTATACATCTTTATGGTAATGTAGTCTGTGCCGTCCAAGTATACCTTGTTGTCTGTTATGGTGTAGGTAAAGGTCGGATTTTTATAAAGTTTTTGGGTACCTGGGATATGATAATATTCGATTAAATCTATACTTATAGTATTAGTATTCCCATCAAGAGTGCAATCTTTTTCCCCAACGGTAAACCCTGTAATTTCATCTCCAGAATATATAGGTTCATACTCAAATGGCGCCTCTGAATAAATTTCATTAGTTTCTGAATCGTAGGTGTACACAACTCCATCGATAGTCACCAATTTGTCATCGTACTCACCGTCCTCATCTTCTTCCCCAATTGTGTATGCCTTTGGTTCCCCTTCAGATGAGATATTCACAAAGTTCACCGTTCCGCTTTCGCCATTCATTCCCACTAGTCCGCCAACTAACATTCCGCCGCTAACAATGAGTTTGGTCACCTCTATCTTACCCAAGTCCGTGCCTTCTGAGTCGAGATCCTCTGCCGCTATGTTGCCGTTGTTTAATCCAACCAGTCCACCTATCACATAGGTGTCTGTGTATGTGTTAGGGGCACTAACTCCCTGCACTGTCAGTGTGCCAACGGCACCTCCGCCTACTGTACCTGTGTTTTCTCCAACTAGTCCGCCCACCAGCCCGGTGCCTTCAACGGTCATATCGGCGTTTATAGTGAAGTATTTCACTGTCCCGGAGTTCAGACCGGCGATACCACCAACATTTTCAAAGCCAGACACCAAGTTGCCGCTGCCGGAGATAGTTGAGTTGATGACAGAACCTAAGTTAGTGATTTCTCCAACCAGTCCACCCACATTCTTGTATCCGGTTATAGTTAGACTTTGCACGCTACCTTCAACACTAGCAGAACTGAGTCCAACCAAACCGCCCACATTGGTACCGTTGGCGCTGGTCACCACAACCCCTTCAGCACTAACACCGCTTATTCCTGCAGTGCTCTTGCCCGCTATTCCGCCTATGTTGGTTGCGGTTCCCTCTGTTGTTACAGTTACAGTGTCTGCGCTAGGGGCGGTGAGTGTTCCCTCGTTTAGTCCAACCAAACCACCTACGCTGGTACCGTTGGCGCTGGTCACTTCGACCATTGTAGCACTAACACCGCTTATTTCAGCAGTACTCTTGCCGGCTATTCCGCCTATGTTGGTTGAGGTTCCCGCGGTTGTTACAGTTACAGTGTTTGCGCTAGAGTCGGTGAGTGTTCCCTCGTTTAGTCCAACCAAACCACCCACGCTGGCGCAACTGCCGCTGAGTGTGAGGGTACCGGTTGTAATTGCCACATTCTCCATTTCCCCGGTCTCGGTATTATGCCCAACCGCCAGCCCGGTGTTGCTCATGGCATCTTCATTTTCAAAGGATTGAGACACATTTTCCAGCGTTGTGTTGGTGATTGTACCGCTGTTGAT
>CAYIZA010000075.1:0-2010 GCA_964367965.1 uncultured Christensenella sp.
CCTTTTCCATTTCCTCCACGAAATTCAGTATTTTGTCCAGAAGAACTCTGTCTATGGTTTTCACCTTCATCGGAAAGTACTTCTTCAGCAGCAGATCCTTATGATGAAAGTCCATAGGTGTCAATTTGCTTAGTAATAAGTGCAATTTTCATGGTATCTTGTGTTCACTTATTTAAAGCAATTTTAATTCGTGGTATTCTTTACCGCTTTACTATTGATGAAAATATGTGTACTTGTTTCTTCATTGCGGCATTGTTTTGTGGAATAGCGTGTCTAAACGTTCCGTATGTTAGCCTATTTCATATCATTTCTATTCTTTGCGTTCTTCTTGGCTCCTTCTTTCTTAAAGAAAGTAGTCTTGTGTTTAGTGCAATGATGGGACTTGGTTATACGCTGGCAAATTTTGAAACATCCTATCTTGGGCTTTTAACTTGCTGCTGCTTAGTTGCGTTAGCCTTTAAAAACAATAGACGCATTCTTGCTGCCCTTTCAGTTTTACTTATTGACATCATTTTCGGGCTATACTTTAATTCTTTTGACTCTTACAACTTGGTAACAATATGCGAAACGCTATTCTCCTGCTTGTTGTTCGTAAGTTTAAAAGGCAAGTGGCTAGATTCATTCCGCCTTTATCTCAGTGAGAAAAACGGAAAGTTACTAGCAAGAGATTTAGTTAATAGAAACAGGGACACTCTTTATAAGAAACTATGCGAACTGAGTGATGTTTTTTCTGAAATGGATAACGTTTTCAAACAGACAGTTAGGGGCGTTTTACCTATTGATGATGCTAAAAAAATGCTATGTCAGGAGGCAACAAACAAAGTGTGTGACACCTGCTTAGAAAAAGGGAAATGTCTAAGAGCGCAAGGTGGCGACACAAATAAAGTTATTTTTGAACTTTTCACCGCTGGTTTTGAGCGGGGAAAAACAACACTGCTTGATGTTCCACCCTATTTAACAAATAGGTGTAGCAAAATAAACTCACTTCTTCAAGTCATAAATGGACTTATTCTTCAATATAAGCAGTACGCAACAATGGTTAACAACCTTGATGGTTCTAGAATTTTGATTGCTGAGCAACTAAACGGTGTTTCGCGAATAATGAAAACTCTCGGCACAGATGTTAAGAAGAATGTTGCTTTTGATAGTGCAAGGGAAGATAAGTTACTTGCTGAACTAACGTTTAATAATATTATCTGTAACGAGGTCATTATTTATGAGCAAGATGTTAACACACTTTGTGTCAGTCTAATAGTCAGAAACACAGATGCGGAAAATAAAAATATTGAAAATATTGTTTCTAAAATTTGCGGGCACAAACTCACAATAACAGACATTGTTCCAAGTAAAATCAATGGGTGGTCAATAATCAACCTTGCATCTTCTGCAAAGTATGATGTTGTGTTTGGCTACTCAAATAAATGTAAAACGAGTGAGTCAATTAGTGGAGATACCTACTCACTACTAAGACTAAATAACAACCGATTCATGATGGCACTGTGCGATGGAATGGGAAGTGGTGAGCACGCCAACAAGACAAGTGAACTAGCTATAAATCTTGTTGAAAACTTTTACCGCGCAGGCTTTGATAACGACATAATATTAAGCAGTGTAAACAAACTCTTGTCAATAAATAATGAGGAAAGTTACACTGCGCTTGACCTTTGCGTTCTTGACCTTAACAAAAATTTTGTTGACTTTATTAAGCTTGGTTCTCCTGTCGGCTATATCAAACACAAAAGCACAACAGATATAGTTCAAGCGGGCGCATTACCCATCGGTATACTTGATGAGATGCAACCCAACATAACAAAATCTGTTTTAAATGATGGTGACATACTTATTTTAATAACTGATGGCATTTCAGATGCATTTGATAATTGCGAAAAATTATGCAATTTCATTAACAATCTTACTTCTTTAAATCCGCAGGAGATTGCTGATAACATTTTAGACAAAGCACTTGTCTTATCAAGTGGAATTGCAAACGATGATATGACAGTGTTAACT
>CAYIZA010000076.1:0-1803 GCA_964367965.1 uncultured Christensenella sp.
TGCCGCTCATCTTATTAAAGGCACGGAAGACAAACACTGCCAGCATAATTATCAGGGCAATGTAGATAAATGGCCAAATCTTGCTAATCCAACTCTCCTCTACCGGTGAACCGGTGTAAGCCACTCCTTTTTCGTCCAGGAAATCCTTGAGTTTCGGCACCTCATAGAGCGAGGTTAGATTGAAGTACCCGTCGTACTTCTCCGGGAATTTATCCCTGTCTTCAGCGTTCAGTTCACTTTCCTCTGCAGTATACAGCACCTTGACCGAGGTTCCATAGATATAGACTTCATCTACCTTTCCGGCCTCAACATCGGTTTTGAAGTCACTTTCCTTTATCTCCAGATTGTCTACACGGGGAAGAAAGGACATTACCAAAATGATTACTAAAAAAGCGCACAGTAGCACAGTAAAAAACGGAAATTGCTTTTTCTGCATAGGATTATTGCTTTTATTTTCTTGCACGAGTTAAGCCTCCATATTGTTTATACTTTGCCATTATACCACATATTTATTCAATAAAGCAACTTTTAAAAACAAAAAAAGAGGAATAACCCTCTTTATTATATATTTGCTGAATTACAGCAGTATGCAGATTATTCCACCCTTGCCCTCATTGACAATTCGGGTGAGGGTTTTCCGCATCTTGCGCTGCGCCTCCACAGGCATAGCGTTCAACTTTGTGCTTAATCCTTCACTCATCAGTTGCGATATAGTTTTGCCGAACATATTAGTATCCCAGATGCCGTTCGGGTTCTCCTGACTCTGCTGACTGAGGTAGTTTACCAAATCCTGCGACTGCTGTTCAGTGCCCACCAGCGGATTGATTTCGGTTTCCAAATCCACCCGCATAATGTGCAGGCTTGGAGCGCTTGCCCGAATTTTTACCCCAAAGCGGTTGGCGCCCTGTCTTACCAACTCCGGCTCTTCCAGCGTCATCTCAGCAACGGTAGGCAGCACCACGCCATAGCCATTTTCCCGAACCTGAGCGAGTGCGTGCTCCAGTTTATCAAACTGCTGTTTTGCCTTGGCAAGTTCGCACATATTCGCCACCAGAGCGAAGTCGTCTTTGATTTCAATGCCGCATTCCTTACTCAGCACCTCATAGAACAGTCCCTCCTTAGGCATAAGGTCAAACTTGATTTTCCCCTGACCCATAGCCACTTCAGACAGCACCAGCGGCTCAAATCTCTGGCTGAGTTCAAACAGAACCCCACCCTTATCAAACTGCCCTATCTTTTCCACTCCCTCGCCGATTCTTTTCAGTTCGGCTGAGATTTCGGTTATAATAGGATTTTCAAATTCCAGTGCGGTCAGCCAGGATGGCATACTCAGTTCAATGCCGACCAGTGGAAATTCATCCAACACTTTTTCAAATACTTCAGACACTTCCTTCTCCCCCATTTCTGTTGCATTCAGGGCAACTACCCCCACTTTATGCTTTTGTTGCAGGCTTTTAACCAGTTCTTTAGTGGACTCCGCTTTTGGATTCTTGCTATTGACCACCATAACAAAGGGACGGTGATACTCCCTCAGTTCGCTGACCAAACGGTTTTCAATCGGTATAAAACTATCCCGGGGCAAATCGCCAAAACTACCATCGGTGGTCATAAGAACGGCGATAGTGGAGTGCTCACTGACCACCTTGCGGGTGCCCAGTTCAGCAGCCTGCTCAAATGGCATAGGATTTTTACTCCACGGTGTTTTGACCATACGAGGCTTGTTGTCTTCCTCATGCCCGGTTGCACCCGGCACAAAATAGCCCACACAGTCTATCATTTTGAGATTCATCGAGATACCGCCGG
>CAYIZA010000077.1:0-1777 GCA_964367965.1 uncultured Christensenella sp.
GTTAAACCAAGTGATTTTAAATAGGCCTTTGGAAATAAATGATGTTTTTCTAATGATTTCCTATTGCCATCTGTTCCTGGCTCAAATAATTTTGAAAGTAAGATATTACTCTTTGAAAATAAAATCTTAGCATTCAATACATTTAAAGAAGCGATATAAGCATTCCATGCATTATTTCCTCTGCCAGATACAGCTAATCCTTCAGAACCAAGCAATGTAATATCAAAATAATCGTTAGTCATCTTTTCATTTACTCTATCAACGATAAAAGCTCTATATTCATCAATATTGTGTAATTCTTTAATAGCATTTAAATGAGATTCCATTGTTGATTCAAATGAGCCAGTATAAAGAGAAACTAATGATGCATAGAAAAACCATAATGAAGTTAGATGCATATTTTCATTATCTGATGCATTAAATCTATGTTTTGCAATCAAATAGAAAGCATAAGCATAGAAGACTGCTGTTTGTGACAAAATCAAATCACTTGATAAGTAGCCTGCGTTCAGTATTGTTTTTAAGAATTCATGCCAACTATGTACATTTAGAACTTCTGGTAATTTCCCTTTAAGAGTATCAAACCTTTGATTTCTTAAATCTTCGTCTACAGCACCTTTCTTGTCAAAATCCGCACCACGAAGTAATTTATAACCATATTGTAATCTAGCTCTATCAAATGCATACGCCATAACTACTCTGATTATATCTTGAGCCGCTACTTCAGCAATTTGGTTATAAGATGTAACTCTGTCTTTTGTAGGATATCTTGATTGCTCACAAAACGTTTCAATAAGCTTTCTACCATCAGCCCAGTATAATGAAAGTAATGTTAAAATGAAGTCATTTTGTTTCAATGTTACGCCGCCAGAATTAACTCTTACAAATACTTCTGAAACGTCTTCTTCTTCTGCATTGGCTTTTATATCAAATACTGGTAAAGTATGATTCTTCACATTATAAACTGCATTAATGTTTTCAGCGATTTTATTTCTTTCCTCATCAGTAAGCTCTAATCCCTTTGAAGTCCTGTAACCTTTTAAGGTTTCAATGAATTTATTTATGAATTGATAAGAGCTATTAGTATAAATATCACTAATGTTATAAATCCATTCTTTATCATTCTTAGTTGCTTGATAGCCTACATCAAATTTATTTAGTAAAGGATTGTAAGAAATTATAATAGCCTTCTCTTGATAGTTAGAATTGATTACTTTCTTTCCCTTCATTACAGCATAAAGAGAAGTCAATCTTTGCTGACCATCAATAATAACTTGTTTTGGAGTTGCATAACTATGAGACTCAACACCGATAGATTTTTTCTTTTCAAGTGTTGGACATTCCCAAAGCATTAGATATCCAATAGGATAGCCTCTCAGCATAGAGTCAAATAGATCTCTAACTTTTGAGTCTTTCCAAATAAAAGGTCTTTGTAATTCTGGTAATCCTAATTCACCAGTATCTATTTTTTCAATCAACTGGTTAACCGTTAAATTTGTATTGCTAAAAATTTGATCCATATTTAATCTTCCACCTCAATTCCGTACTTTTCAAATAATGGTGCTAATTTTCTCTTTGTTTTAATGGTCGGTTTGTATTTTCCAGACTCCCATCTATTTACAGCACCAAAAGAAACTTGCAACATTTCGGCAAATTCCATCTGAGTTAAAATCATTTTACTTCTTAGCTTTTTTATAGCTTCTGCATATGTCATACCAGCACCTCCCAGTATAAATATTCATTATGAAACTATTATAACACTTTCTTTGCGTTTTGT
>CAYIZA010000078.1:0-1753 GCA_964367965.1 uncultured Christensenella sp.
TCGTAAAAATTGGCGCTAAAAATCTGGTTCGAGGGCTTGAATACGCAGTAGTCTACACCAACAATATTAATGTGGGTACCGCGACCGTTGAAGTTCGTGGAGTGGGCAACTACACCGGCGAAAAGTCTGGGAGTTTCCAGATAACTTCACGGGATATAAACACTATATTTACCGACCCAGTTGACGACCAGATATACAACCGTCAGCCATACAACCCAGACCCAAGAGTAACGACCGTTTCACCGGGCGGACTTTCGGTGTGGTACGGCACCTATCCAGCCGCTGGGGCAAGTTGGGTATCGATAGGCGGAGTCGGAACTGGTACTGCCTCCGACCCATTTATCGTGGATAGCGCCAACAAACTGGCATGGCTGAGTGCTAACGGCACCAATGCGATAGCCTATGGCAAGTACTACAAGCAAACTGTGGATGTTGATTTGAATAATTACAACTGGAATCCGATAAACACTGTAAGCAATAGTTATTCATTCTATTATGAAGGCGATAATCATACCATATACAACATAAAAGTTGATGCAATTGCAACAGCAGCAGGCTTATTTGGGAGAATGGGTGCTGGTTCTTATGTTAAAAATCTAACGCTGGAAAATGGAAGTGTAACAAGTTCAGGAGGGCAGATAGGGGCTTTTGTGGGGTATCTCGGCGGCTCCGCTGCTCTTGCTCAATTGAGCAATTTGCACAATATAGGGGTCTCTGTTACTTGTACATACGAGAACACTAATTACATTGGTGGGATAATTGGGGCTTCAAACCACACTAACATTATCCAGTGTTCTAACACTGGAACGGTAACTTCTTCTGGGCATACTGCGGGAGGGATAGTTGGATCAGCGGGAACAAGTGTCTCGGTGGGGTATTGTGTAAACCACGGGGCTATTTTAGGAGGAAGAGATGGCAATGGTGGAATTGTTGGCTCGACAGGAAATAATGCAATTATTCATCATTGCACAAATTACGGAGAAGTTACCAATACCACCTCAAACAGATATGCTACTGGCGGAATATGTGGTTCGGTTGGAGGAACGGAGGGAGTAGTACAAATTCAATATTGCTACAACATTGGCGCAGTTAGTGGGTATAGTTATACTGGTGGGTTGGTAGGCAGAGTAATTGATGATGCTGCTCTGACTTTGCAGTATTGTTATAACTCGGGTGCAGTTAGTTCCTTGAACAATGGTAGTAGGGGGGGGATTTTAGGTGGATGCACTGGTGGCGCAAACACTGCTGCCTCTTTGCTTTCACACTGTTACTATAACACCGATACTATCGGCACGGTCAACCCACCTACCGGCATCCACAATAACACTGCGAACAGCATCGCAATAACAGACAGTGCCACCGTTAAAGGATTGAACACTGTCCAAATGCAGGGCAATCCGCCAAGCGGAATGACTGGTTTCAGCACGACAGACTGGATTTTTGCGGCAGGACAATATCCGCAGATTATAGGAATGGAAAATCAAATGCCGTCGGTGTGGGATGGAGTCTATCCAGCCGTTGGGGCAAGTTGGGTATCGATAGGCGGAGTCGGAACTGGTACTGCCTCCGACCCATTTATCGTGGATAGCGCCAACAAACTGGCATGGCTGAGTGCTAACGGCACCAATGCGATAGCCTATGGCAAGTACTACAAGCAGACGGTGGATATTGACCTGCAAAATAAAAACTGGATTCCGATAAACAACACAGGTACCAATCGTGCTTACTTCTATGACGGTGGATATTGCACTAT
>CAYIZA010000079.1:0-1751 GCA_964367965.1 uncultured Christensenella sp.
CTCTTAAAATAGCCCATTGGTTGGACTTTGTTATGCCATATTACTGAAACTTTTGGAGTGCTGTAAACATAATATGAAAGCGTTTGCGGTTGTGTTTCCATTTTCTTTAAATTTAAATTGTTACTACTATATCTCTATCTTGGTATCATTACTCTTTTAATTCTTTCGCTCTTTATCATACAGTCTTTCTCTGGACTATCAAAAGTATGCAAATAATAATCATAGCCTACTGTCTTAATCTTATAAGATAAAATTTTGCCTGTTCCTGGCCTGTACTCCATTCCTGCTTTTACGGGTATTCTAATCGTGTTGGTCAATTCTGTTGAACTTATATCATCGTAGCCGTTTCTTTTTATTGTTGCTTTCATAATGTTGTGTTATTAGTTAGTGCGATATAATACATATTGTGAAGTATAAAATTAGCATACTTTATTATCTCTATTTCGTTCAGGTTGTAGCCAGATACTTGGCATTCAATAACCCTTTTACAGTTATTCAAGTACATATCTCTATGAAACTGTAGCATATTACTTGGTAAATTAGAGGCAATTTCCTCTAATGTTTTTCCGTTGTAGGTGTTTTGTTCATTTGCTTTCATAACCTTTTGGTTTAAATTGTTTTAAATGTTAAACAAATTTCCCCTATTTGTTGTATCTATTTGAGAAAGAATATATACAGTATCTTTTTCAAGGTTTGCAATACTTACTTTTTCGTGTTTTACTGCGTACTTTAAATTGAACACGTTAGTCGTTAATAAATAACCGTTGTATATCCAATAAGAACCATCGTAACTTTTTAAAGCAAATAATTCTTTTTCATTGCCTTTTGTTGTTTTAATAAAGTCTTTCACACTGTGTTTTAATAGTTGTTTCGTTTCCATAATATTACTATTTTAAGTCGTTAAAAATTGTATCCAATAACCTTAACATTGTCAACTTTTGTGCGGACGTCAGATGCCCCATTTAATCCTCTTGTAAGCATAAACACTGTACCCATAACTGTTATATACTCCAAACCGTTTGCATCAACATACAGCCATAAACTGCCGTATTTTTGCCCGTTCCTTATTACTTCTATTTTCATAATGTTAATTTTTAGTTGCTCTTATCTTTGCGCCCTTACTGGCTTTCGATTTCGCAAGGCTTATACATTAAGATGCTTACTACTCTCTACTGTTGTTTTTAAGGCTAATTTGAGAGGACTGTTTCCATTGTGCCACGCTGTCAAATTTATAAAGGTTATAGCTTGTTAGTACCCTGCCAAAATATGAGTTTTCCGTAGCTCTCAAGCTACTAGACAGGGTAAATAAGTACAGGAGCATATAATACTCCCGTATATTTGTCTAATTTGACAGGGTATATATTACTATACCTTTCGTTCTGCGCTTAATTACTATTTGTAATTGCGGCGGTCTTGGCTTCGTAGGGGCTGGACTACCAGCTTAAGCATCGTAATACTTCCTGTCTGCAAAGGGTTAACCGCACCCTCTTTCAATACAAAGATAAACAATAAATTTGAATATACAAATTATATTACATTAATTTGCACTTATTTCGAAAGTATTATTTACACAAAGGTAGATAGTTGAACTAGTCAAACATTAGCAATTCAATCCAAACTTACTCCAGAACCTTCTACAGAACCAACCCAGTGCGCCGTAGTGCGACACAACCCGAACCATTCTCATAGATAAAACCTATTGACCCCCCTCCCCCCATCGATGTGGTCGATGTACGGCATATCCCCTCTCC
>CAYIZA010000080.1:0-1750 GCA_964367965.1 uncultured Christensenella sp.
GTCTAAAAAATAAAAAAGTGAGGCAACTCACTTTTTTTATTGTTAAATTTTAATTTTGCTTAATAAAGCAACTTCAATTGTTCCATATTTTTTTAATTTATCTACTGATAGATTTTGAAGTGTTACAGGGTACCTCTTACCCGCTAATCTCTCCCACACTATTTTGCCTTCAATATTTAAAAGTTCACTCTTATCAATAAACTCAATAGCCTTGGTTGCATAATCACTAGCAAAAGGTGCATCAATTAGTATAATATCAAATTTAGTTTTTCCATTTAAAGTTTTTAAAGCATATAAGAAGTCACTTAATAGAATAGAAAAGCCACTTTCAACTTTTAAACTGCACAAATTTTTTTTGACTAGATCCAAACTTGATTTATTACTGTCAACAAAATAGACTAAATTTGCACCTCGTGAAATGCATTCAATTCCTAGTGCACCACTACCTGCAAATAAATCAAGAATATTTGATTGCGGTATCTGAAACTGTAAGCTTCCAAAAATTGCTTCTTTAACTCTATCTATTGTTGGTCTAACATGTTCAGTATCTGGACCTTGTAGCGCCCTTCCTTTATATAATCCTGCTATTACTCTCATAATTATATGATAACACAAAACACATTATTTGCAACAATTTATGCTGCATTTTTTATTGCAATGTGCACATTTAGAATGCTTCACATACGAACAATAAGCTATAAATACTATTGTTATGACTGCTATTATGCTCAAAACAATTAGCCAAATTTTATCCAGACTAAACAACTTGTATGTTATGAAGGATAGAATGTATGCAATGACAAATTGTATTACTATTGACTTCAACGTTCGCTTAAGACCAATTTCGCTTTTCATTACCGATATTGATGAAATACATGGCGTGTAGAGAAGTGCAAATACCATAAATGAAATTGCAGAAGCAGCATTAAAAGAAACACAAGAAGTTGAAAGGAAGAGTGAAGATATAATATAATTGTTTCCGCTCTCAGTTGGGATTATGCCATTAAGCATTGCAATGGTACTTACTATTACCTCTTTTGCCACAACGCCAGTTAAGAGTGCGGTTGCTGCACCCCAATTACCAAAGCCAAGAGGCACAAATAATGGTGCTAACACCTTGCTGAAACATTGCAAAATGCTGTTAGTGTCAGCGTTAGAATTAGTATATCTAAATGCAAAATCAAAATTCTGCAAAAACCAGATAACTATTAAACTTAATAGCAAGACACTGCCAACTTTACTAACAAAGGCTAGACTATTATTTAGAGTACTATTTATGAGTGACTTTGCGGTTGCAATTCTATAATTTGGTAGCTCTAAGATGAAATTGTTTTTATTGCTTTTTAACTTACCTTTATTTAGGAAGAACGATACAATTAACGCAACTATTATACCAAGAAGATAAAGAGCAAAAATAAGAATCGGTTGCCCTAAGAAAAATGCTGCCGTTAAAATTGTAAAGAGTGGAACTTTGGCACTACAAGTCATATATGGAGATAGCATGACTGTTTTAACCCTAGAATTTTCATCTTCAAGGTTTCTTGAAGTTAGCATTGCTGTTGTTGAACATCCAAAGCTAAGTATGAATGTAAAGATGCTCTTACCAGATAGTCCAATGAATCTAAATATGTCTTCAAATAAGAATGCAATCCTTGAAAGATATCCACTTTCTTCCAGAATAGCAATGCAAAAATACAATAAAGTTACTTGCGGTAAAAACGATAGAACAGCAGTAATGCCATTTAATAGT
>CAYIZA010000081.1:0-1710 GCA_964367965.1 uncultured Christensenella sp.
TGGTGGGGTAATGTGTAATAATATCTTTGAAAGATATAAAGGAGTGCGGCGTGAAAGAAGAGTTTGTAAAGAAAAGCAAAACTGCTAAAAAGACTCAAAGCAAACCAGTAAAATGGTTCAAAAAGTATTTTGTGCTTGCTCTTATTTTGATTTTTGCTACTACTGGTGTATGCGTATCATTTGCTTGGTACACAGATGCAGTAAGAAGAAGCGCATCAGTTTCATTTGGTGCTATTGATATTGATGATAATAATAATATATTTACACAAAATTTGATTATATATAATGTTGTGCCAAATAAGCAAATTGCTTCAAACGTATTTTTCAGCAAAAAAGTTGAAAGCCGAAATATGTTTGTCAGGCTTAAAATGAGGTATTCTCTTGCTAGCACTTCAACTGCAATTGGACTTGTGCCATGGATTGCAGGAATAAATGCCACTCCTATAACTAACCTTTATAGCACAGGTGAATACAAGTGGAGCTCTATTCAAGCAGATGGATACTACTACTTGCTGATAAATACAGTAACAAACAATATGTATAAGGTTATAAATACAGATAATGTTTATTTTACTCAGGACTTAAAATTTCCTTCTGGGAATTTGCAACTGTTAGATAGCAGTGGCAATCCAGTTCAAAAAGGGCTAGACCTTAAACTTGAAATTATAATTGAAGCAATACAATCCGACGCACTATCAGGTGAGACTGTTTACTCAATATCACAAGTTCAAACTTATTTTGGCGTTATTGAAAAAGATGTAAGGTTTGTTGATTATTTAACTGGAACAGGCACTCAGTACATCAACACTGGATTAGAAACATGTAATGGATTAAGTTCTGATATAAAATTTAGAGCGAGTAATTATGGATTATGGGCTTATGGTGGAAGAGCATCAATGTCTGAAGGTTTTGGTCTATACGTGTCAACTAGTACCGATATTATTTATCAAGATGGAATTAGATATTCATCTGGAAATACTGGTATGACCATTGTAAACCAAGATGTTACGGTCCTTCATGGAACAACTTCAATAAAGGTAAATGGTAATACCATTCATACTTACGCTCAAACAAACTATGCAGGCAGCGCAAAAGTCGCTTTGTTTGCTCTTATCACAGTTAGTGATCCTGACTATAGAATTTTTAACGGTAGAATTTACTATGCTAAATTTTATGTTAATGGTATGATAGTGCTTGATTTAAAGCCTGCTGTCAATAAATCAACAAGTCTACCTTGCATGTTTGATACTATTACTGGCAATTGTTATTACAATGTTGGAACAGGCACTTTTGGAGTTCCTGCAGTATAATATAAAAAACACCTTTGCAGGTGTTTTTTCTTTGCACTAATTTTACTGTTATGTTAAAATGAATGCTAGGAGAAAATATGGAAGTTTTAGCGCCTGTTGGCAATTACGATAGTTTAGTTCAAGCAATAAATAATGGAGCAAACGCAGTCTATCTTGGAATTAGTAAGTTCAATGCGAGAAATAATATTAGCAATTTTACACTTGAAAACTTGAAAGAGTGTGTAGATATTGCCCACTTAAATAATGTAAAAGTTTATTTAACGCTTAATATTTTGTTCAGTGATGAAGAGATTGAGTCAGCACTGGACGTAGTTTTTCATGCTAGTAACTGCGGAGTTGACGCTTTTATTGTCCAAGATTTAGGACTAGTTGAACTAATAAAAGAAAACTACCCTAATGT
>CAYIZA010000082.1:0-1488 GCA_964367965.1 uncultured Christensenella sp.
TCCAGTCCAGTTGCCGTCTTCTGACCGCTCTTTACGCACTTCGTGCGGAGATTTTTGATCATAGATGATGGACAAAGCGGGGCGTGCACCCATACTACTAAAGTCCGGATCAAAATAAAACCAACTGCCATCTTCGGAGATAGTGTGAACAAAAGAGGACGAGAAGGCCGAGCCGAGAAAAACAGTAGCGGCTAGCTTGCCCAGCTTAGTTAAATTATCCTTATTGCGCCATTGATAAATCCAGTTTGCAAGTGCAAAATCAGTAGCAGAAACTTGGTGTTCTTTCCAGTCACCCCAATCGTCTTTGTTTCCACTTACTCGCAGGCTCTCTTGCTCTTTGGTTGTAAGTGTGAGTTCTCCTTTTAATTTAAAGGATTCAACACCTTTCTTCATGGCTTTCTCCTATGGGTTAATTTTATCATATTTTTTTGCTTTTGTAAATACTTGAGATACTTTTGCCTTGCAATTTATAGATTTTGCCTTTTGCCTTGCTGATAGAAGAATTTTCTTGCCTTTTTTGCTTTTATGGTATTTTTCCCCTATCTTTCTTTTTAATTCGCTACAAGGTGGCAAAGACCGCCTTTGTCGATGCTTTGCTTTTAAATTTAAATTGTGTCATACGGCTAAGTTCACCCATTTTTGTTTGGAAGGTCATAATAAAGCCTAAAACGCTATGCTCCATAACATCCACCTGTTTTAATATTTTGGTTTTTTGGGGGTCAACTCCGCACGCCAAATACATAGCAACGCAATCGTAAATTGAATGCTCTAAATTTGCTTTTGGTATAGGTGAAGTTATTGCATGTAGATCGGCAAGAAATATTATGTTTTCTGTTTGCTCATCTTGTTTATCCACAAAGTTTTTAATTACACCCAAATAATTACCGATCGTTAAATTCCCACTCGGTCGAACACCTGTCAACATTACTTTTTGTTTTTTCATTTTTAAAATCTCCTTTAAATTTTGCATAAAAAAGCCCAGTGTAAGTTTTTTTCAAAACACGCACTGGGCTTTAGGTATATTAGAATATGTTTCTAAATCCATTTACATGTTTTGCGTTGCACGAAATACGGCATCCGCAAAACAACTGTTGCGAATGCTCTTTAATGCCAACGCCATGCAAATAAATTTGTAATAATATCTTATCTCCTTTTATAGATTGCTATTAATAATTGAGTCTTTCATCATTAAAAGCAATAATCTCTTTTACCTGTCCAAACTGTGTATTTATGAATTGAAAATATTCATCCATCTCTTTTTGTTTCATCACTATTCTTTTCATATCTATCTCCTTTTTTGTTCTTTAATTTTATTGTTTAATTCTTTGTAATTCCATTTTCAGACCGTAAATCATTTTTAAAGATTCCAAAGATTTCCTCGCCGGTCTGGGTTAGATATTTTTTATTCCTGGTATGTATTTCCGATACTGCCTCTTTTGGTTTCAGTTTTTTGTTGCCTGTAATCTTTTTCATATTGGGATACATATC
>CAYIZA010000083.1:0-1479 GCA_964367965.1 uncultured Christensenella sp.
GATTTATGGGGGTGGGGCATCTGTGCCTTATGCTGGTACCGCTGGTCAATATAGTATATTTTATGATTTGGGTCTGCCAAACGGAGAAAAACCTTATATATCTGGGCGCCACCGGACGCAATAATGCCGGGTGGTATGTCGTTTTAAGCCTGCTGTTTCTGGGTGCCATAGTGGTCTTCCCAATGATGCAAGCGAAAATCAACTCTATGATGAGCAACTCCAACAACAAAATAGCCGCTCCGGGCATTAAAAAGAGATAAAAGACAGGATGAGAAAGATAAAAGTTTTAGTTGCTATGGACATATACCTTCCTGCAGTGGACGGCGTTATCAACACTATGCGCAATCAACTATTAAACTATCCGGACTGGGTCGATGCAACTGCAGTTGCTCCGGCATCCAAGGGTTATAAAGAGGTCGACCCATACAAAATTACCCGCTACCGTGCCTGCCGTATACCCTTTGTAAAAGTGGACTTCGGCTTTCCGTCACTGGATGGTAATTTTAAGAAGAAAATTAAAGATATGGATATAGATATCATACACCTGCACTCGCCGTTCGGAATTTGCAAATATCTAACCAAAGTGGCGAAAAAGAGGAATATTCCTATTGTCCAGACCTTTCACAGCGATTATCGGTACAACTTCAAGAAACTGTGGAAAATGAAGATGATATATGAGCCATACATACAGAGTCTGGGCAAGCGTTATAATAAAATGGATGAGGTTTTCTGTGCCAGTGAGGCAACTGAAAAGTTGGTGCGCTCCTTCGGTTTTACCGGTCGGGCAAAGGTTCTTCCGCTCGGCTCCGGTATGAAAATGGAGCAACCTCTCACCCAAATGCAGCAGGAGGCAAACCTCAAATGGGGGCTGAATTCGGAGGATGTTGTGTTCTGCTATGTCGGGCGAATGGTGAAGAGTAAGCGGCTGGATTTTGTGCTGCAGACTATGGCAGAGGTCAAAGCACGGGGTTTTAAATGTAAACTCTTTGCGGTGGGATGCGGTCCTTTCGCCAAACAGTTCAAGCAACAGGCGCACAATCTAGGGCTGGATGAACAGGTTATATTCACCGGATTTGCCTCTACTCAGGACCTGCAACTTATCTATGCCCGCAGTCTTATGCTGCTGCTTGCTACCGTTATGGACACCTTTGGGCTGGTTAAGGTGGATGCCGCTGCCTTTGAGACAGCCACCATGCTTTTGAGGGGTGAGAACGCTTCTTTTGGAACCTTAGACGGTGTCAACAGTGTGCATTTTGAGAACACAGTAGAGGACTTTGCAGACAAAATCATATGGGCGATAGAAAATAAGGACAGGGTTTTGCAGATAGGTAAAAAGGCAAAAGAGGATTTGTTCTACTCTTGGAAGGATTCCGCTGAAATTCTGGCAAAAGAATATAAAGAAGTTATCGCAAGATTCAAAAAAGAGCAAAAATTGCTAAAAAGGTAATTTAAAGTTACCTTTTTTTATTGCAGAACCGC
>CAYIZA010000084.1:0-1469 GCA_964367965.1 uncultured Christensenella sp.
CTTGTGCACTGCGTGCACTGAAGAAAAAGGGCAGCGCAGATGATTGCCAAAAAAACGGTGCAGCGCCGCCCTTTTTCTTAGCCCGTCTTTGCCCCTCGCTCAACTCACCACTCCTTGCTCTTTTTTCCGCCTCACTGAACCCAATACCCCTCGCCCTGTCTTTTCACCTCACCCAACCCAACACCCCCTCGCTCTTTTTTTCCACCTCACTGAACACAACGCCCATTAACTCCTATTTTTCTACCCACTCAACTCAACACCGCCCCGCCTCAAAGTGTCCGCTACCTTTTTGTTGAACAAAAAAAGATAGAGAACGACCTAATCATTCTCTATCTGGTGTTTGGGTAGTGGGAGCCAGGTGCAGCAGGCAAGAGCCCTGTTTCGCTTTGCAGAGCGGACATTCTTGCCACGCTTCCTTGGAGAATTCCTCATATCCGCAATCTGCACATTTCCAGCGCATTTTCTGTGTCTTCTTATAAAGCGTGCCGTCCTTCATCTGTTTATACAAATCCGAAAACAAATTTTTGTGGGCTTTCTCCACCTCAATGATCTGGTCATAAAGCACGGCAATATCCTCAAAGCCCTCCTCCCGGGCAATCTTAGCGTAAGCCGGGTATATTTTAGTGCCCTCAAATAGTTCATCCTCGGCAGCCAGCCGTAAATTTTCCTGCAAATCCCACTTCTCTTTAAACGGGTAGCCGCAGGAGATATCTATGTTGTTGATAGTCTCTTTGGATGCATCCTGTATGCAAGTATAGAACATCCTGGCGTGGTTGAACTCGTTATAGACCACCTTGTCTATTATTGCAGCCAGCGTCTTATATCCCTGCATCCTCGCCCCGTACTCGATAAATTTATATCTTATGTGAGCCTGGCATTCTCCAGCATAGGACTTCGCCAAATTCTTGTATGTTTTGCTATCGATAAGTTTCATATTCCCTCCTTAAACTTTGGAAAGTTTTAACACATTTGCAAAAAATAAACAAAAAAACACCTCTTTTTGAGTTTTTTTACTGTTTTTTTGTGCTTTTCCACAACTTTGCCGCCATAATACATTTTCATACCGCTTTTTATAAGCCCAAAAGGGGGGCATAACATTTTATATCAGGGGTGTGTTTTTGAACTGGTTAGACAAATGGGTAAGGGGCGTTGAGTTGAGTGCCGGGAAAAATAGCAGCAAGGGGCTTAGCCCAAGGCGGAGCCTCGGGCTAAGAAAAAGGGCGGCGCTGCACCGTTTTTTGGCAAGAATCTGCGCTGCCCTTTTTCTTCAGTGCACGAAGTGCACAAGCCCCTTGCTCCTGCTGTCTGAGTACTAAATAAATCAGAACCCTTCCTCCCATCATCTAAACGACAATATTAAAAAACAAACGCTGCAGGTCAACGCCCACTTCACCCTCAGCCAACCTTTGCGCTATTTTCTCACTAATCAGCAAAACAGATGCTCATCCCAACAGACAAAGCATCTGTGC
>CAYIZA010000085.1:0-1454 GCA_964367965.1 uncultured Christensenella sp.
GTGAAAAGTACCCCGGAAGGGGAGTGAAATAGTACCTGAAACCATATGTTTACAATCAGTAGAAGCACTACTTATAGTGCGACTGCGTAATTTTTGCATACTGGCCGGCGAGTTACGGTATGTAGCAAGGTTAAGCAATTAAGTTGCGGAGCCGAAGCGAAAGCGAGTCTGAAATGGGCGACATTAGTTGCATGCCGTAGACCCGAAACCCGTTGACCTATCCATGGTCAGGTTGAAACGAAGGTAACACTTCGCGGAGGACCGAACAGGTGTTCCCTTAAACGGGCTCTGATGAACTGTGGATAGCGGAGAAATTCCAATCGAAACGGGATATAGCTGGTTCTCTTCGAAATAGCTTTAGGGCTAGCCTCAATTTTAGATTATCGGGGGTAGAGCACTGAATGTGTGAGGGGTCTTCGCGGATTACCAAACTCTATCAAACTACGAATACCGAATAATTATATAATTGGGAGTCAGACTGCGGGCGATAAGGTTCGTAGTCGAAAGGGAAAGAGCCCAGATCTACATCTAAGGTCCCCAAGTTGAAGTTAAGTGTGAAAGGATGTTTTGTTACTTAAACAACCAGGATGTTGGCTTAGAAGCAGCCATTCATTTAAAGAGTGCGTAATAGCTCACTGGTCAAGCGACAGAGCGCCGAAGATACACGGGGCTAAAACTTCACACCGAAGATTAGGATAGTACGAAAGTACTATGGTAGGAGAGCGTCGTATGCGGGCTGAAGCCATACCGAAAGGGGTGGTGGACTGCATACAAGTGAGAATGCCGGCACGAGTAGCGAAAGCGGAGTGAGAATCTCCGCCGTCGAATGTCCAAGGTTTCCTGGGGAAGGTTCGTCCTCCCAGGGTAAGTCGGGGCCTAAGCCGAGAGCGAAAGCTGTAGGTGATGGATAACAGGTAGATATTCCTGTACCACCGCATATCGATTAAGAATCGAAGCAGGGACGCAGGAGGATAGTCGGACCACGGGGATGGAAATCCGTGGCTAAGTCATTAGGCTGACAGGCAGTGAAGTACACCTGTCATTAAGGCTGAGTGATGATGGCGAGTGAAATTTAGTAACGAAGCCGATGAATCCACACTGACTAGAAAATCTGCTAGATAGATATTAGGTGCCCGTACCGCAAACCGACACAGGTGGACGATGAGAGAATCATAAGACGGTCGAGTGAACCATTGTTAAGGAACTAGGCAAAATGACCCCGTAACTTCGGGAGAAGGGGAACCCACAGCAATGTGGGTCGCAGTGAAAAGGCCCAGACGACTGTTTAACAAAAACACAGCTCTCTGCAAAATCGCAAGATGATGTATAGGGGGTGACGCCTGCCCGGTGCTGGAAGGTTAAGAGGAGGGGTTAGCGCTTGACGCGAAGCTCTGAATTCAAGCCCCAGTGAACGGCGGCCGTAACTATAACGGTCCTAAGGTAGCGAAATTCCT
>CAYIZA010000086.1:0-1379 GCA_964367965.1 uncultured Christensenella sp.
TTTGAGGCAGCGAAACTGAATCAATTGATGACTGATGCCGGTTTTACCGGAGATGACCAGTACTCAAGATTTCAGAAAGCGGCGGAAGGTAACCCAGGAGCCTATGCGAAAGCCCTTTCAGAGATGAAAATTTTAGACGGCTGGATGGGCAGAAAGACTGATATTATAGATAAAATAGACGAAGTGGTAAACGCGAACGCCGAGGAGATATCCAAGCGCAAGAAGAACGCTTACGCTGTGGGCGGAGCCCTTGCATCTGCAGCCGTTGCCACCTCAGTTGTGCTGTTTCATATCGCTAAAGACTACCCGGAATATCTGGAGCAAGAGGTTGGGAAAGCCGTTACCGCCGCAATGGAATCACTGTACTCAGACTACGCTGCCAGTGTGGGCATGCCTGTTGAGGAAGTGAACGAATTGCTGGAAGTTGCGCTAAATCCAGACATTATAAAATACGCCCAAGATAAGGCTGTGCTGGATGAAAGCACGGCGCAGACACAACAGGCTATGGCGGATTTCTATGGAGTTTCGGAGTTTAACGACAGAGACATATCGGACTTTGAATTTTTGGACGCTGTTGAAGCACAAGCAAGGTTTCATCATCGCTACCCGGATAGTAACTGTGCACATGCCGCTGTTACTGCAATGAACACTGCAAACAAAGAGGCTATAGCACTGGATAATGGTATGGGTCTGGAGGAAGCGAATGAATACATAGCCGCTAATCCGGATGACACACTCGCCCAGGAACTGGCGGCGGCTTTTGCCAACTCAGATAGCATACACAACGGATTTCACGCACAGGTAGATGCTACTAGCTTTTCTTCAGTGGGCGCTGATATTAATTTCCCTTGGCCTAACAGCACTGCGCTGGACACTAAACTGAAAGCATTTGAAGCAGACATTCAAGCACAATACGATGCACTGGATACCGGTGGAGTAACACCGGAGCAGATTGCACTTTTGCCCGAGGCGCAGGACATGCTGGAATCGTTAAACATATTCCAGGAGAACAGGATTGAAGAGGTAACCCAGAGCGTTACCGACTCCAACTCAGAACTCATGTTTGGACTGGACAACATGGATTTGCCTGAAGTTGCATGCATCGGGCTTGCCGGCGCAGTTGCCGGTGCGTTAATCCGAACAGCAATGGTGGCAAGACAATGGAAGAAAGCATCTAAAATAGTGGACAAAAGCAAAGAACTAAAAGAAATGCTGGAAGCCGAAGAGCGCTACGACAGAGATGTGAGCGTGTTAAAAAAAATGGACATGACTTTGTCTCAATAGTTTAACAACAAAAGGTAAAGCAAAAACAACAATAAAAGGTAAAGCAAAAAACCAGGCAAAAAGTGAAAGGGAAAACCTTTCACTTTTTATTCTCT
>CAYIZA010000087.1:0-1342 GCA_964367965.1 uncultured Christensenella sp.
AAAAGGAGAACAACAATATGAAAAACTTAAACATTACCCCACAAGATTTCTATCTTAAATTCAAAAATAGGCTATTAGATCCAGCAAAACTTGAGTACGCATTAATGGCATACGGTGGTAGTTGGGCAGAAGATAAGCCCACAACACGAAAGCACCCGTGGACTGTATTTTTAGACAATGAATTGAGCGCGTTGCTTGCAGAGTATGGACTTAAATCCTACTCGGAGTTTTATAGAATAGACATTACGGGTTGGGACAAAGAAGAAACATGGAAGTTGAGGATTGCTTGCGAGTATGAAAACTCACAGGATGCTTGGTTGTATGAATTCAAAAAGCTGTGCTACATAAAATGTGATTTGAAAGTAGTGTTTGGATATACACAGAAGCACTTAAACTGTCTTAAAAAAGCAGTAGAAAGTATGAATCAAATCAGTGATGTTGCAAAACTAAGAGAAGATGAGCAATTCCTTGTGATTCTTGGATGCTATTCTAAGGAATATAAATCGTTTGAAGATATGGGTTTAGTCGGGTATTTTTGGAATGGCAGCGAATTTAAGAAAATAGAGGTGTAATTTTGATATATGCAATTAGTGACATTCATGGGTGTTTTGATAAATATATTGCAATGCTCAAAAAGATAAAATTTAGCGATGACGATATTTTATATGTAGTCGGCGATGTTGTCGATCGGGGGAAGCACGGCATTAAGATTTTACAAAATATGAGCTTGCGGTCAAATGTTTACCCAATTATGGGCAATCACGAATATATGGCGTTATCAATTCTAAAAAGTCTTATGGTTGAAATCACGGAGGAAAACTACGATAACCATATTGATGAAAATATTCTTGAAGGGCTTATCTGCTGGACGCAATTTGACGGTGGACAGGTTACGCTTGACGAGTTTTACAAATTATCTAAGGACGAACAATACGCAATAATTGACTATTTAGAGGAGTTTGCACCATATGAAATTGCAATTTGCAACGGCAAACAATATTTACTGACACATGCAGGCATACCGACAGGTGCAAGAATAGACCGTTTAAGCGATTACAGCATAGCAGAGTTTGTGACGGCAGAAACCGACTACAGCAAGAAATACTTTAACAACATCTTTGTTGTTACCGGGCACACGCCAACTTTTAGTATCAAGGAGTCCAGCCGTGGCAAAATTTATAGAAATAATAACAATATCGCCATCGATTGTGGTGCAAGTTATGACGAAAAATTAGGCTGTATTTGCCTTGATACAGAGGAGGAGTTTTATGTTTGATATTGAAGCAGAAAAGAAAAAAGCAATGGACGGTAACGGGATTGCCGCATACAAGGTGGGATGTTA
>CAYIZA010000088.1:0-1280 GCA_964367965.1 uncultured Christensenella sp.
CAAAGGATTGAGACACATTTTCCAGCGTTGTGTTGGTGATTGTACCGCTGTTGATCCCGGTTATAAGCCCGATATTCTGTGTCGCACCACCTGCAGTAAAGGTTATATTGGAAGCCGCTTCAAGGTCTAACTTCATATTGTCTATAGTGCCGCTGTTGAGTCCCACCATAAAGCCGGCGGAGGTTGGTGAACCGTTGTATGTTACAGAAGATTTATTATCTGCATTGTTATCCAGCGAGATGTATTGAACCGCACCCAGGTTTGAGCCCACAATGACCCCTGTTTCAGAATTACCACCCAGGGATACCTTGCTGGCTGTGAGGTCTACATTTGCAGTTCCCTTTATTGTACCAGCGGCAGTGTTCAGACCCACAACGCCGCCCACGAATTGGTTTGCGGTGAGGCTTATGTCAGACACACTTCCCCCAACGATTGCGCCGTTGTTGTATCCAACCAGTCCGCCCACATAGGAGGAGTTGGTCAGGTTTTGCCCTGTAACTTCGCTGACTTCTATGCTAGACAGCGTACCGCTTGCGTTGTACCCAACCGCTCCACCAAAGTAGGTGAGGGCGCCAGCGGTAGCGGTAATGCTCACCGTGTTGAGTTGGATATTTTTCAGCACGTTGCCGGAGTTATATCCAGCAAGCCCGCCCACATTGGAACTGCCTGAGCCAACTGCTAAAGTAATATTATTAATAGTGACAGCCTCAGTTTCTGTGTTTTGCATAGAGTTATTATTTCCTATAACCCCGCCGACATTAGTGGCTACCCCTGTGGTGACCGCTATAGTTCCATCGTAGTCGTAGTTGGCAAGGCTGAATTGGGCAGCACTCAAGGTGCCGAACATTCCTCCGACACACTCACTACCATTTGTTGCCGCATTGATTGTAATATCTCCATCAGTTCGTGTAAACGGCGCAGCCGCTAATGCAATATTTTTAAACTCGCCGATAAAACCGCCCAAATTAGTGGCTTTGCCGGTTGCGTTGACTGTTATGTTTGCGCTGGAGGTGATATCTACTTTCGCCGAGTTGTCTGCCGTCCCTATAATTCCACCAAACCCGCTCACCTCTTCGGCGTTTACTGTTATGTCTCCAGACACGGCAAGTTTCACCCCTCGGGTAGAGGAGCCGATTGCACCGCCTATGTTGGTGCTGGTGGCCGCTGTCACATTGAGCACCATATTTGCATTGAAAGTTGTTGCGTTAATGCCCGAGGTGCCAGTGCCCAAATTCGAGCCAACAAACCCGCCGACATTGTTGCTGCCTGCTGTTGTTATG
>CAYIZA010000089.1:0-1231 GCA_964367965.1 uncultured Christensenella sp.
ATCGCCCGCCCACTCGCAGTTGGTGCTGTCTTTCAACTGAACCCGTACAATGTATCCACTTTCGCCGGTCAAGTCGGTCTGAGCCAGGTCATCGCTGTCTTCTGTAATTTCCATATAGGTAGTGTCAAATCCGTCTAATTGTACTGTCTGCGCCTCGCCAGAGTACTCCAAAGTGGACACCGCCAAGGTCGGCTTAGCCAGCGCCCTTTTGTGGACCTCCACTTTAATGTCCACCGCGGCAAAAAGACCGTAGGACACTGTCAAGTCGTAGACTCCCACCGTGGGAGTCTCGGCTATGCCCGAGGTCAAAGAATACCCGTTTTCGCCGAGCGGAATTACCTGCTCGGTATTATTGCTTAGTGTTTTTTTGACCACCATGCGCTCGTCGAGTGAGAGTTCATCGCCATAGGTTACATTTATGGTTTTGTTGGACTCTGAAACTGGCTGACCTCCGATATAGACGCTGAAACCGGTTATTTGTGGCGCTCCACATCCAATCATCCAAAACATGCAAGGCAAGAAGAGCGCAAGGCTTAAAAAGTATCTCGAATTTTTTTTCATAATAACTATTTCCCCTATTATTGTTTTCTCTTTGGCAAAAAAAATTCGCTAATCATATTTTAACATATACTTTTAACATAAATCAAACCTTTGACCCTCACTTTGGAAACTTTTTATTTTAAAAACCCTACAATTTTATTGACTTTTAGAAGACAATGTGATAAATTGAGTCTACATCCTCTATTGAGGGAGGTTTCCAGAGTGGCCAAATGGAGCAGACTGTAAATCTGTTGTCGGAAGACTTCCGGGGTTCGAATCCCTGACCTCCCACCAGCAACAACCGCCAGTTAAGGCAAAACATACCCGCCGGCTTTTAGTCGGCTAAAAAACGAAAAAAGACAATTGAATATATGGATTTTGGGGGCTAAATATATGCCCCCTGATTTTAGTTTATTTTAGCAATAAGTTGTTGAAAAAGATAACTATTGATAAAAACACAAACCACTATAATAAAGGATAACAGTGCTACAATTTACAAAGCATTAAAAAATAGCAAGCACTCAATTGCTTGCACTTCAAAGAAAACTTATTCACAGCATAAAACAACTTTAAAAATTATGAGAAAGTGGTTGATTAGGTTGTTTGATTTCAATCTTTTTATTTTGGTGCGGTCGAGAGGACTTGAACCTCCACGATATTGCTATCACAAGATCCTTAGTCTTGCGCGTCT
>CAYIZA010000090.1:0-1216 GCA_964367965.1 uncultured Christensenella sp.
AACATATAAAAACCACCGACTGAGCCGGTGGTTTTATTTTTGGTTTAACGCTTGCTGAACTGTACTGAACGACGGGCTTTACGCAGGCCGTATTTTTTACGCTCTTTCATGCGTGGGTCACGGGTGAGGAGTCCGGCGGTTTTCAGAACGCCTTTGAATTCCTCGTTTAATTTTACCAGTGCACGGGCGATTCCGTGGCAGATTGCACCTGCCTGTCCGGTAAGTCCGCCACCGTCCACATTGACAAACACATCAAATTTAGTAGCAGTGTCGGTAAGCACTAGCGGCTGACACGCAATCTGTTTCAAGGTGTCAAGTCCGAAATATTCGTCGATGTCACGCTTGTTGATTGTGATTTTTCCCTTGCCTTCAATCAGTCGTACACGAGCTACCGAGCTCTTGCGGCGACCAGTTGCCGGAGTCTGAATAACATTACTTTGTGTTTTTTTGGGTGAAGCCATATTATCTTCCTCCTTTTAAGGTCAGAATTTGTGGGCTTTGCGCTGCTTGTTCGTGCTCAGCACCTTTATATACTCGAAGTTTTTTGGACATTTTGCGTCCGAGCGTATTTTTTGGAAGCATACCCTTAACTGCACGCTCAACGACAAAATCACTTTTTTCCTGCATAAGTTTGCTATAACTTATCTCACGGTCTCCGCCAGGGTACAGGGTATGATAGCGGAACACTTTTTGGTTCAACTTGTTGCCAGTGAGCAAAACCTTGTCACTGTTTATAATTATAACATGGTCGCCCATGTCTGCGTGTGGGGTATAGGTTGGCTTTTTCTTGCCAGAAAGTATAATCGCTACCTGGCTTGCAAGACGACCCAGTGGAATGTTCGTTGCATCGACCACCCACCATTTTCGATCCACATCTGCCTCTTTTGGCATAAATGTTTTCATAGTTTCCTCCGATAAAAATAAAAAATGTAACTCTGCCTACATTTTTTGTAAGGGCTAATTCACAAAAACTTTGATAGACTAGAAAGAGTTTAGCAGAAAAGAGTGGTATTGTCAACCTTAAAATCAAAAATTCATTGAATTTTTTACACAAACTTCCAGTTTGTGTGGCGCTTTGCGCCTGATTTTAAGGTTGGCTCTGCGTTCGCCTCGCAATCGAGAGGAACTCTCGTTGCCTCGGCTTCACTTGAGGACACCCTTAAAGCGGCAAAGTTATGAATGTTTGCTAAACTGGGAGTTTGTGTGGCGCTTTGCG
>CAYIZA010000091.1:0-1198 GCA_964367965.1 uncultured Christensenella sp.
GCCATAATTTTTGCTAAGCGAAGATTTTATTTGCTTCAAATTTGCTAATTTATTATTTAACTCAAACTTAAATTTTGATAGACTTTTTTCATCAAAACTATCTAAGATATTTATATGATTAGCAACTTTTAATAGTGATTGATGCTCATGTTGACCATAAATATCAATAAGAAGCGTTGTTATTCTTTTTAAATTATTAAGTGTTGTTAAGCAGCCATTTACTCTTGCTTCTGTTTTACCTTCGCCATTCATTGTTCTAGTTAAAAAGATATTGTCTTCATCTCTATCAATTCCAAGTTCATCAAGTAAGACCAAAACATGCTCTTTAACACAAGTAAATGAAGCCTCAACTTTTAGACTTGACTCTCCCGTTCTTAAAAATGATTTATCTGCCCTTTCACCTAGTACAAAATTTAGTGCACCAATAATAATGCTTTTGCCCGAACCAGTTTCACCAGTAAGAACATTGAGTCCATTTTTAAACTCAATTTCTTCTTTTTGAATTAAAGCAAAGTTTCTAATAATCAATTTATTTAACATACGCTCACCTGCACATATTTTAACATAAAGTACGATAAAAATAAAGTAAAAAAAAGAAGAACAGGCTTAAAAAAGTCTGTTCTTATTTGGAATCTGGCGATGTCCTACTCTCCCGTGTCGTTACCAACAAAGTACCATCGGCGATGAGAAGCTTAACTTCTGTGTTCGGAATGAGAACAGGTGTATCCTTCTCTCTATGGTCACCAGAAATGGTTGCGTGCATTTAAAGTTCTTGGGGTTCATTCCCCTTAAACACACTCACAACTACACACAATTTAATACTGTAATATATATTATCATCATACTAAAATCTAATCTTTTTCTTAGATCAAGCCCTCGACCTATTAGTATCAGTCCGCTGCGTGTATCACTACACTTCTACTCCTGACCTATCAACCTTGTCGTCTTCAAGGGGTCTTACTAACTTATCGTTATGGGATATCTTATCTTTAGGCGAGTTTCACGCTTAGATGCTTTCAGCGTTTATCTCTTCCGTACTTCGCTACCCAGCTATGCCACTGGCGTGACAACTGGTGCACAATAGGTACGTCCACTCCGGTCCTTTCGTACTAGGAGCAGCCCCCATCAAATATCCTACGCCCACGATGGATAGGGACCGAACTGTCTCACGACGTTCTGAACCCAGCTCACGTACCAC
>CAYIZA010000092.1:0-1192 GCA_964367965.1 uncultured Christensenella sp.
AGAGTAGTCGCCGCCTGAGGTGGTATAGGTTATATCGCCGCCCTCCGGAGCCTCCGCTCCCATTCCAAACTCGCCCACCAGACGCAGGATAATATAGGCGGACAACGCCTCGTACTGCTCCATTACATTGCTTAAAAACCGTGCCCGTTCAGCATCAGTTTCAGCGTTACCGCTGAGACTGCCCACCGCAGGTTGCTGCATCAGGCGCACCCCGACAAACTTCTCGATTGTTTCGTCGAAATAGCCTGGTTCAAATTCCGGATTAGACTCCTCAGTGCCGGTGTCCTTGTCTCCACCCCATATAGAACCGCCCGGAGGATACCAAGAAGTACCCCCTCCGCCACCTAATACATCGGTGAAATTACAGCCCGAAAGACAGAACACCATAGTAAAGGCACACAACAGGCTCATAACAGTGCTAAAAACTTTGTTCATACCTCTTACTCCTTTAATTATTCTGTCTTAAAATCGGGATTATATGATAAATTTAGCGGGTAATACGACATATTTTGACAATATAGTACCAAATTTATGCAAAGATGCTTTTCTGTGCCGAGTGCCTGTCTATTCCGCAAAACCAGCCCTCTACTAGTATCACAAAATGAACGGTGGCGTGAATATGTGCACATTTTAGCAATTGTTTTACACCCCCAAAAATGCGATTCTCTGCCCGGCAATTTTGGGCAATGTTGCCCGGTCTGTCTTTTGTACAAAGTGGCGGGGCTACATGTATTTTTTCTGCACACGGCCGCAAGTTCTCGTGTTGCCGTTTTCCCAGCGCACCTACAAATGAGTTGGATGGCGGCTGCTGGTAGTTCTGCCTTTTCTCTCTACCTCCCCTTTAATACAAAAGGAGGTAGAGTACCCACCCTACCTCACCTTATTTGGTAAAATAAACTTTATTTAAATCAAGGCTTAGGTGTCGCTTTATCCTATGCTCAGTTAAAATTCTTATCAGCACAAGGTTTTCCACCAAGTCACATTATTATGCAAACCTTATACTAATGACATCCGATGTAGGTCACACCATATATTGCAGTACTATTCGCCGCCAGTGCCGCCAGTGCCGCCAGTGCCGCCAGTGCCGCCAGCGCCGCCGAACCCACCGAAGATTCCTTCAATGTTTTTGATGAACAGGTACATCAACAGTATCAACACGAATATCGAAACCAGTCCAATGATGGCGTTAATC
>CAYIZA010000093.1:0-1143 GCA_964367965.1 uncultured Christensenella sp.
ATATCTCTATCCTCATTTTTTGATTTTTCTGCTCAAATTTTTTATTTTTTATGATTTTTTTGTTATGTTGGGAAAGGAGATTTTTAGGCAAAAGTGATAAAATATGGCACTTTTTCGACTTTTTTATAGCAAAAATGAGGATTTTTTGCAACATTATATACCTTTTTGCGTTATATAAGCTTTTTTTGGCTGATTAAATTTTTTATAAAATATATAATTGGTGCAACAGATAAAAAGGAGGTAACCAACATGAACCAGCCCAAAAACTGGATGATCAGTCACGCTTCGCCATCATCATTGGACTCGATACTTGATGGGCAGCCTAGAATACCAAGGAAAAGTAAAAGACCTGTGCCACACCGGCCGCCCAAGTGGCAGGAGGTAGACTGCGATGATTACGATGAGATAATTCCTAAAAAGCCAGTGATAAAGACCCCACGCTGCAAGGAGCAATCCCAACTTATATTTGGTATTGAGAAAAAGATAAAGTACCGCCGGGATGATGCTTGTGAGGCGCTTTTGTATAATGCCGGGCTCAGTTTCTATCTTGCCGGCGAGGACACTCTGAAACAGCAGGCTTTTGCCTATATTCCGCTCGAGGTAATTTCTATGGCATCATGTTTTAACTATTTTATGGCATGCCAGCTTTTTTGCGAATACATATTGAGCAAACATCGTCTGTGCTATGAGCCGAACCAGTCACTGGATCAGCTCTATTTCAAAATTCCAACAGTGATTCAGGAGAAAATCTCAAAGAATCTTGTCTTTGAACCCAGTATCTTTTTTGAAATGCCAGCGCCCAACAAATTGCGCCAATATATAGGATTGGACAGAACGGCTTTCCAACATTCTCAATTTTTCATTCGCTTTGCACGCAAGTTGCGCAGCGAAGTTTTTAATATTAACCAGAACACTTTATATTATTAGAATAGTTGAGAGAAGAATTGATTTAATTCGAGGCGGATTCTACCTGTATCGGGAAAGAAAAAGCATCACGGCGCTGGCTTTTAAAAATGTACTAAAATAATCAGAATTTTTCTTGCAAATTGAGATTAAGTGTGTTATAATGTCCATATCTGTTTGGACGTTTAGCTCAGTTGGTAGAGCAACTGACTCTTAATCAGTGGGTCCAGGGTTCGAGTC
>CAYIZA010000094.1:0-1138 GCA_964367965.1 uncultured Christensenella sp.
GTATGAACGTTAGGCGAGTAAGGAGTGTGACATGGACAACAGACAACAGGATGCTTGGCAGATGATTAAGGCGTTGCGGGATGGGCTGCACGGCCTGCACCTCTCGCGCATGGCGCTGGTCGGCGAGGCGCGGGCGCTGCGGCTCGCTGGCCGCAAGACGGAGCGGGAGGCGGTGTGGTCGCGCGTGGAGGAGATCACGGCGCAGATCGAGACGACCAACCGCGAGCTGGGCAAGCTTGAGAAGGAGGTCGTATGACAGCGAACTCTATATTAGGCATAATCGGCACCATGCTGGGCGGGGCGGCTTGTTTTGCATTGGGCGTCTACTGCGCGATGAGGTTGGTCATGGCAGTGCTGGATCGCAAGAAGAGAGAGGAGGAGGAGTAATCAATGGTGCTGACTAATTCAGTTTTTCGCGGTTTCCTAGCCTGCCCTGCTCGGACAATGGCCGAGCATGGCGGGCTGGTCACAGGCGACGGCAGGCCGGCTGAATGGCACACGCGGACGACCGAGGCGATGGCGTGCGGATCTCTCGTAGATGCGATTGTGACGCGCGGGCTCGACATCACCGCAGACCGTGACGCCGTACAGGCGGCGCTTGCGTCCAGCTATAGCGACGGTGCCGAGACGCTAGCAACGCTGACGACACAGCGCGGCGAGTGGACGGCTGCGGCAAAGACCGCCATCCGTGCGGCGCAACGCCTCTTAGGAGACCCTGACGTTGCGGACATGCTGAGTTCGCCTGCCACGCGCAAACAGGCGCGGCTAACGTTCAGGATTGCGCCTGACGTAACGTGGCGCGGCGATATCGACCTGCTGTTGGACGACTCTGATTGCGTGCGGGTGGTAGACCTCAAGGCTCCCGGTCGAATCGAGGAAGGTTGGATTGCGGCTGGCGGTAAAAACGTGAAAGTGCCGTGGTGGGTTTCATGGCAGTACTGGTTCCAGTTGTCCGGATACGCATACGGGTTGGCGTCTGACAGCGCGACGGTTGACGGCAGCCCGTTTGAGCGTGCGAAACCTATCCGTGCGGGCCTGCTGTACGCGACACGCGGCGAGTACCCGGCAATCGGATACCAGCCAGTGCCGGTCGCGCTGGATGCGTGGGAGGCGGCCGTCATGCTGCGTCTGGACGCCA
>CAYIZA010000095.1:0-1131 GCA_964367965.1 uncultured Christensenella sp.
GCATACTTGCATTCATCGCTTATAAGGTTAAGATATTTAAATTGAATATCTCTATTATTTGATACAATAACCTTTGTTAAATTATCATCAATATTGTTTACATTATCAAGTAGTTCGTAGACACAACGCTGGTACACATTTTCTAGACTATTTGCATAAACCGCGTTATTTGCCCCATTCATAATGAGAAGTGTTGAAAGTGTAACCGTTGCAACTGCAAACACTGACATTAGCACTATAAATACAACATTTTTTTTTCTTAATTGTCTCCTTGTAACCGTCCTATTTTCTCTCATAAAACCTCCTTAAATAGCAAAAGTATGCTTACCAATAACGACTGTTACTGGTCTTGAATATATCCACGAACTTGTAGCAGTGGCAGCGTTGTAGTAATAGATACTACCATAAGTAGGATCCCAACCATTTAGTGCATCTTGTGCTGCCTGATACGAAGTTTTATTTGGTTCTAGATTTATTTGACCATCACTTACCGCAGTAAAAGCGTAAGGCTGATAAACAACACCACTTACTGTGTTTGGAAATTTTGGACTTTTAACTCTGTTAAGAACAACTGCACCTACGGCTACTTGTCCAGTATAACTCTCACCTCTTGCCTCAGCGTAAATACACTTTGCAAGTAAGTACAAGTCACTGTTACTTGACGTAGAAGTATTTGCATATAGGTACCCCATACCTAATGCTTTTGAAGTTAATGGTCCAACTTGTCCTGTCTGGTCAAGCCCATTCACTCTTTGAAAATACTTAACGGCGTTAGTTGTTAATGGTCCATAGTAACCTGTAATTGGACCATCAAAATATCCCCACCTTTTAAGTTTAGTTTGCACGGTTTTCACTTCTTCCGTACTCAATGTCACTAATGCTTGTACTGGCTCATTGATTCTATCAATCGTTGTAAATAATGCTGTTAAACAAACTATTAAAAGAACAACTAGTACAATCAATCTCTTTTTCATACACTCTCCTTATTATTAAAAAATTTTTCTATCATTTGTTTAAGTCTTGATTTTAAGACAACATTTCCTTGTGAACTATTAAGAAAACAAAGTGGCGGATAAATAACGCACCACCAATTGTCCCCCTTTGCAACGCCAAGTTTAACAATAAGTGCAT
>CAYIZA010000096.1:0-1129 GCA_964367965.1 uncultured Christensenella sp.
CTTTTGGTTTCAGTTTTTTGTTGCCTGTAATCTTTTTCATATTGGGATACATATCTGCTATCATCTGCTGATTATATCCCAAATACTCACTGAAATCTATCCCCAAAACTTTTTGAGAATCAAACCGCATGTTGTTAACTCGTTCCTTTCCCTGTTTAATTTTTGGTTTTAAGTTAGAAGCGGACTCTTTCCCTAACTGAGTAATAAGTTTTAGATAACTTTGTAGTATCGTTTCCGCAGTTAAGTAAACTGAAATATCCGAGAATTTATATCCCATGATTTCTTCTGTTTCTATCTCCAAAGTATGCGACCCAGCATCCATGCAGTCTAAAAAGTGCCAGTAGGCCTTTTCTATGTTCTTTATGCGCTCAGATAGGGGATAATGGACTGCTTGAATAACCTTTGTTCGAAAGAAAATTTCATTCTTTTCTAATTCTACCATATCTCCAACTTTAAAGTCCTTATATTTGGAAGTATAATCAAACCCTGTTATTAGAGACTGTCCTCTCATCTCTCTCTTATCCAACATATTTATACAAAGACACACGGTATTATCTTTAAAATAATAAATTGCACTGTATTTCATATTTATCCCCTCAAATCATTTCCACAGTATATTTTCCTATTTTTTTAAAGTAGTCTATTATTTTCATGCCCGCTATGCTTATTGTTTTCAAAAGTCAATACTTTTACTCAATTTTTGATTGTTTCTATAAAAATATGCACTCATTAATTCAATCTTCTTGCATCGCATCCTTTCCTGCGAGTTTATCAAGTATGCTAACAAATATTTCAATTTCATCTTCTGTTACTCCATTCAACATTTTACTTGTTGATTTTTGAATTTTTTTCTTTTGAGTAACAACAAACTCTTTTCCTTTTTTACTTAGAATAATTTTGTAGTTCCGCTCATTGCTATCAGCAACTTTATCCCGCTCAATTAAACCCTTGCTCTCTACTTCTGCTATTGTGCGTGATACGAACGCTTTATCCTTTCAGCTTATTTCGGACAACTCTTTCATTGAGTATCCTTTTTCATATTGTTTGTTGCTCTTAGTCAACTCGTTTTATTATAAAATATTTAAGTTGACATTGTCAACTAAGTTAGAGTAGTTATTTAAAATATTCT
>CAYIZA010000097.1:0-1102 GCA_964367965.1 uncultured Christensenella sp.
TTGCACGGAGTTGTTTCTACTGTATTCACAATTTTCATCAAACATAGCAACGATTTTTTCTACTTGCTTTTCTACCCAGTATTTATGCAGGTCTTGTACCCACTTAGTTTCTATTTCGAATTCTCATATTTGAATTGTATGGCTTTCTATTTCTGATCTTATTTGCTCATAAATCTCTGCCACATTTGTTACTAAATCTGAGCCAGCAATTTGTCTACTCTTAATAATCTTAAAATTCATATTCTTTGGTTGTAGCATTTTATAGGGTTCCTTTACACTTGTTATTACGAAATTAAAAATCTTGTAAAGTGTCCAAGTATTTTGAGATTTTGAGAATTTTAATTCATAAACCACTGAATCATTGCTTAGTGATTTGTATTCAAATGTAGTATCAAAAGTTTCTTTGAATCGTTCTTCTGCTTTTTGTAATTGGTATTGTAAATCTATCGGCATAATCTTCTCATGCTCTCTTATTATATCAAAAAAGGTCTTACCACTGAAGTTATGTATGATTGCACTCTTATTAACATCATCGTAAAAAGGAAACCATTGTTTCCATACTGGGTTATAGTCATAAGTCAACAATCCTTTCTTTTCTCCGTTCACTTCTGCATAGCAAACAAAATTCAAAGCAAAATCTGCCCGCTGTGGCAAACACTCAATTGGAATTTTTTCATTTCTATTCTTATTAGTAATGATGAAATTTTCTTGCATGTTTCATACACCTCGTTTTTTGGACTGTTTCTAGAATATGGGTTTAACATAGCAGATGCATGTGTTTCTTGCTTTTTGTGTTTCTATATGGTAGGAGTGCGTGGTTGCCCTTCATTTTTGCCTATTTTTAAGACTTTCGAAAAGGCTATTTCACATTGCTGCCGCATACCACTTTTTTAATGTTCAAACTTAAATTTGTCGGGGCGGTTGTTTTTCTCAATTTCACCCCTGTGTGTTGTGGTTATTCGCCCGTTTTATCACTGTCTGTTGGTGGCAAATCCCCGGCGATTTTTTGTTTTTGCTCCCTCTGATTCCCGTCCTCTTATAACTCGGAGCAACACAAGCCCGCCCGAGTTCTTGATTCCCCTTCTCGTAGAAGGGGTGGCAC
>CAYIZA010000098.1:0-1087 GCA_964367965.1 uncultured Christensenella sp.
TCCCACTTGGTGCCTCTCCGTCAATGAGTGATTGCATTTGGGCGGTGGTGAGACCAGTCACATTGGTTTGTTGAACAGTTACACCAGTTACTCCTATTGAGCCGATAACAGTTGGATTGGCACCAATAAGAGCCTCAGTGTTATAATAAAAGGCGGTTACGGTTAAGTTTCCATAGGTCTGAACCGCTACCAATATCACGCCTTGTGTGGAGTTACCCGATGGGTTAAGGTTTATAACAGCACCAGTATTATAGCAACTCTCTATCACTCTATCAAAATAATTAACACCCGTCCCCCTTAGATAGGAGACCACACCCGTCGCCCTGCCGACTCCTTCTCGACCCTTAGCATAGACATTGCCATGGTTTACGCTGTTTTTTATAGTAATATTCGAGGTTGCCATTGCCAGGATTCCTCCACTTCGAGGATTGAAACCGGTGGCATGTGTACAATAAGCATAAACATCCCCATAGTTTTCGCAGTAAGATATCTCGTAATCACTCATAATACCTGCAATCCCACCTGCAAAAGCATCTGCAGCACTAGCAGTCTCAGTAATCGTGCCGTAGTTTATACAATGAGTTATCAGAAGATTGGGTAAAGGATATCCCACTACTCCGCCCACCGCAGTCCACTCTTGTGCCGAAGTGCTTGCTAACACCTCGCCGCCATTAGAACAATTTGACACTATCATGTTGCCACACGATCCGGAGATGCCACCGGTGCCCATCCATGTTCCGGTTGAGCCGTTGTGTGTTAGGGTTACATCCACATCCAAATTGTGTAGATTTATCAACTCTCCAATGGTACCCGTCTGTGTTGTTCTCCCCACAAAAGCCCCTACATAAGCACTGAACCCAGTTACAGTAACATCTATATTTCCTCCACTTAGTTGAAGGTTCTCAATAACCGAACTTGCCGTTATATAGCCAAACAAACCAGCAAAAGTGATTGCTGAGAAAGTAGAATTGATTTTTAAATTGTAGATGGTCTGACCGCCACCATTATAATAGAACAATCGTGCGGTAGGGTTGTTATTTATCGGATTCCAATTGTGGTTGTTCAGGTTGATATCCACAGTTTGCAA
>CAYIZA010000099.1:0-1081 GCA_964367965.1 uncultured Christensenella sp.
GCTCCTAATAAAGTTGGAGAGCCTACTTTTGACCACTCATTATTTACCATTATATATTTAGCTGTTTCTGAGGTGTCAGTTATATAAACATTAAATTCTTCTCCCTGGATAGCTGGTCTTGCTAAGTATTTATTGAGTTGGGTTGATGTCATTTCATAAGTTGGGATGACATTGTATACTTTAATTTTACTACTATCCAATCCATTATGATTGTGGTTGATTACTTTTTCCATAACTTAAGGGATTAATCTAACTAATTTAAGATAGGGAGATGTTCCAAAGGCGGTTGTTGCGTTATATCCGTTTATAACTATTTTAATCTGTAAATCTATTATATCAGTAATATGAGCTGGGACTTTAATATCTTTTATCGCCCCATCAGTTGTATAACTAATTGTTTTTAATTCAGTCCAAGAGCCATTATCATTTCTGCGGTAATAAATTTTAATACTTTGCCCAGTTGTAAGTTCTCTTGAAAATGACAGGTGTAGCTCCTTAAATGTTTTTTTATTATAAACATCTCCAACATTTACAATTCCAGTTGTTATATAAGCCGAGTTATCATCTAATACCTGTAAATAATTACCATTATATAATCCCTCTAAAATCCAAACATCAGGGGAAGCTTCTTTTTTAGTAGATAATATGATATTATTTTTTTTGTTGCGACTTCTATCTAAAACTATTATTTTATAAATTCTTCCAGGCGTTGAACCAGTTGTTAATAATTCCCCTAGCGATGATATGTTCTTTTTTATTAAATTCCCTGTTTTAGAATTATAAGACATTAAATAACAATTTCCACTAACCTCTATTGAAAATAAAATTTCTTCTTTTAGTAATTCTGCGTCAATAAAATCAATAAACTTATTAGCAATGTAGTTAATATCTTTTGTGTAGTCTGTGTCAAATAAATGTTCTGGTATAGCTATTGGTTCTCCGTAATTACTTTCTCCCAATGGATAAATTTTACCAGTATAACCATTGAAGGCAAATATTGAGCCGCTTTTAACTAGGATTTTAGAAGTGTTTTGCTCTGGCATATTAACAACAGAATATGGAAGTATGCTTTTTCTATCCC
>CAYIZA010000100.1:0-1056 GCA_964367965.1 uncultured Christensenella sp.
TGGACGCTGGCGCAATCGTGATCGATCCCGGAGACGGCGACCCAAAGACAGAAATTAGCGCGGTACAGCACGCATACAACCTGCTGTTCAAACACGGTCGAGAAGCTTTCGAGGCAGAGTTCCAGCTTGCTCCAAAACGAGGCGCAGGCGCGTTTGTCCTTACGTCACAGATGGTCGCGGCAAATCTGTCTGGTGTCACTGCACTCGTGATGCCGCCTGGATTTCACGGGGCCGTTGCCGCTATTGACTGCATGGCGCGGGAGTGTCTGCGGTGGAACATCGTGGCGTTCGGCCCGCAACGTCAGAGCAGTGTTATCAGCTACGGAAGGTATCCTGAGCGCGGAACGCTGTACCCAAAAAACGCGCTTGTCCCTGAGCAGAATAGGGCATTCTCGTCTGCCCTAGCGCACATCGTAAACACGTTGTTGTCTGCGCCGATCACAAGCGCAGACGGCAAGCGAATCAGTTTATCAGGATGCGGCATTGACAGGGGCTGGAAACCGCGCATTGTGGAGTATGTCTGCTCAAGGTCACGACACAAGGCGCAACTGTACCCCATGCTCGGTTTCGGCGGCGGGAAATTTGCGCCGATGAAAGCGAACGGCCAAAAGAAACAGAACGTCATTGCGGTGGGTGACCATCTTTACATGGCGCAGGGGACTGGCTTCCGTTTCCTCGGCATGCACTCGGACTATTGGCAGGAGTACGCGCAACGGTCATTTCTCGCACCGGCCATGACGGCGGGGGCCACGTCACTGTACGGCAAAGATCCGATGGCGCACCTAGACTATGCGGCAGAAATCACGGCAGAAATGCTGAGCGACAAAGGCCTCGGAAGTAACGGAACTGAGTTCTGGAGGTGGTCGAAAAAGCCGGGTGCTGAAAACCATTACCTCGATACGCTAAAAATGGCAATCGCGCTCGGGTCATGGTTGCGCATGCACGACGCGTCATCTATCCTTGCAGGCGACATTAGGGCAAGCCGCAAGGCGTCGCGCAGGCCGCGAGTACTCCTGAGGAGGTGATAATGCGCAGACAACCACAACAGAACACCGT
>CAYIZA010000101.1:0-1035 GCA_964367965.1 uncultured Christensenella sp.
GCATATAGAAGCACAAGTTGTATTTGTTTCTTTGATCCTTACTAGAACTTTCAAATAATATACTGGGGTTTCACTGCTATTATCTACGTATTTATCATTGTCATCAAAAATCATTGAAGGAGAAGTAAAGGCGTTCCAGCCCTCGCTACTGTTGTTGTTATCATAAGCAGTTATAAGATTGTCTCTTTCTTGATCTGTTGTTTTTACAAACATATATTCATAATCTTCGTAGTTAGTAATTTCTGTAATAGTAAAAGTGTCACCAACAACTGTTAGACTGCCAATTTTAATTGTATTGTCATTCCTATAAAGGACATATTCTTTTGCAATAATTTCGCCATTATAGTAATACTGGAACCTATCATCCCACACATACATTATTTCGTCAACTACGGTGTTTGTTTCCTTCACTAAATCGCCAGTTAATGCTGCATCAGTGTAACTTCCAAATCTATCCCATGCTGATTGACCTCTTGTTAACACAGATTTAAGAGTATAAGTATAAGGTTCTGTGCTATTAGAAGCATACATAGTGTCGGTCTCTTTTAATCTAGCAATGATTATTGCAGTGTAACCTACCGAATAACTTGGGGAATTGAAAGGAAGCATAACAAAACCTTCTGATGTCTCATCATAAGATAGTACTAAGCCGGTGTTTTGTGTATCATAATCAACCATTCTGTAATCATCCCAAGTTGTGCCATTGTCACAGGATATTTCAATAGGGCACTCAACATAGTAAGATTCGTTGTTTCCAGTAGTGTCAAAATAATCATCAGCATTTTCAAATTCTATAAAAACATCGCCATATGAAGTTTGATATACATCCGCAATTCTAAGATTAGAAGTTTGACTAGTTTTAGCCGTTTCTCCACAACCACTAAGTAGTAGCATACAAGGAGCAATAAGCGATAAAATTAAAATAAATAAAATAGATTTTCTTTTCATACTTTTTCCTCTTTTAATGCTTACATTATAACACAAAGTTTTAAATTATCTACAAATTTGTTCTTGTTTGAAAGAAGAAAATAACAA
>CAYIZA010000102.1:0-1024 GCA_964367965.1 uncultured Christensenella sp.
GATTATAATATCATTATTTCTTATAATTTTATCCATCAATTATTATCAAAGGAAGAATTTTATTCCCCCAAATGTCAAAGAAAAACCAGACGTATCAGAAATCAAAAAATTAAAGATAAACAAAAAGAAAACAAAACACTAACTATTCAAGAACAAAAAGTTGTAGCTGATCATTTGTTAGATGATGTCGATGCTCATCCAAGAAAAGAAAGAGCTAAGTTTTTTGGTGAATTAGTTCAAATGGATGCATCCGTTCATCATTGGTTTGGATCTCGCAAAACTTATTTGCATGCTGCTATCGATGACTGCACAGGCCGTATTTTGGGCTTATATTTCGATTTTCAAGAGACTTTGGATGGTTATTACCGGCTTACAGAACATATTCTTATTCATCACGGTATTCCTGCTCAACTGTTAACGGACAACCGTACTGTCTTTAATTATCGAAAAGAAAAGCGCCCCACCGAAGAGAAGGACACTTTTACCCAGTACGGCTTTGCCTGTCATAGACTAGGCATTGCCTTGTATACTTCTTCAATACCTCAGGTAAAAGGTCGCATTGAACGATTATTCCAAACTCTACAAAGTCGATTAATTGTGGAAATGCGCCTTAAAGGTATTGATACAATTGAGAAGGCAAACGAATTCGTAAAATCATACATAAACGAATTTAATAATGAATTTGCACTTCCTTATAATCATACCATAGACGCCTTTGAAAAACAAATAAATTATGAAACCATTAACGAAACACTATCCATTGTTTCACGTCGAGTTGTAGATAACGGTAGCACCATAAAATTTCACAATAAATACTATAAATTCTTTAATGCCCAGGGAGAACAAATGAACATTACCCCTAAAACAAAATGTTTGGTTGTTAAGAAATTAGATGGTGAATTAATATCTGTTATCGATAACTCTGCTTATATACTGGTTGAATTTCAAAATCATAAATCTGAATCTATACTAGAACCAATAATACTAAAACAAAAGAATGTTTATCATCCACCACTATCACATC
>CAYIZA010000103.1:0-1016 GCA_964367965.1 uncultured Christensenella sp.
AGAGCCAATTGCACACCCGGCTCCGCTCTGATTGATGCCATCAAAAAGAACCTGTACTGCAGCGGGCTCCACCCAGTCGTCTGCATCGACAAACATAATAAATTCACCGCTACTCATGTCAATGCCCTGATTGCGTGCACGGGAAACTCCGCCCCGGGCGTCCCGGTTTTCGTGCAGTTTAACATTTTTATAGGCGGTTGAAAAATGCTCACAAATTTGGAGTGAATTATCGGTTGATGAATCGTAAACCAGTATTATTTCCACATTCGGGTAGGTTTGAGTAAGCAGGCTTTCCACACAGGTTTTGAGATATTTCTCGGCGTTATAAACTGGCACAACAATAGAAACAAGAGGCATCATTTCTTTTTTCTCCTTTGAATATTGCAAGTCTAGCATAAATTAAAAGAAATGGCAAGCAAAAATTCCTCTTGGGTGAAAAATGGTTGATGATTTATATGAAAAGAGTTGACAGTATTACCCTACCTTGGCTAGACTAACAAAAGTACTTTAAGGAGAAAATTGATGAGTTCTTATAATTTTGGCAAGAAAGAAACAGTGAAATACCTAAAGAATAAGTTTCCCGTTCGTTCCACCTGTCTGGATATTGGGCCGTGCAACGGCAAATGGTTTAAACTTCTGGGCGACCATTTTGTGATGGATGCGGTAGAAGCGTGGCGCCCCTATATCGCAAAGTATAAACTGGCGGACAAGTACCGCAAACTTACCCACGCAAGCGTGGTGGACCACAACGAATTCGACTACGATGTCATCCTGTTTGGCGACATATTGGAACATTTGAGTGTCAAGGATGCGCAAAAAGTGGTTGTAAAAATGTATCCACGCTGCAAGGAGTTGGTGATAGCCGTTCCCTTCCTATATAAGCAAGATGCCATAAACCATAATCCATTTGAAATACACATTCAGGAAGACCTGACCCCGGAAATCTTTGCAGAAAGATATCCCGGATTTATTCCTCTGGTTCAAAACAAAAAATATGCCTACTACATTAAAGACCC